>JBAVPB010000097.1:0-8293 GCA_049692655.1 Chthoniobacteraceae bacterium
ATGTTCATCCCGCAGAGGCGCCGAGGCGCAGAGGTTTTTTAATTTCCATTCAGAATTCCTCCGATTCCCTGCGTCTCGGCGTGAGGTTCTCTTCTTCCGGTCCATTCACGCAGCGGGTGATTCCGCTTTTGAAGACGGCTTCCCCAAAGTTCAGCAGGTATCCGGGCTTCAAACCTGTCAAGCCCAGATAGGTCTGCACCTTATTCTCTGCGTCTCCACGTCTCCGCGCGAGTCTGTCCACAGGACTTTTGGCACACCCTCTTAGATGCTCTGGGCATTCCGTCTTTTGCCGGTCAGTTCAAAAATTTCCGCAATGCCTTCTCCTTCCACCAACCTGGAAGTCACCAAAGAAATCGGCTCCGCCTCTTTGTGCTGGAACTGGAGGTCTAGTTGACGCATCAACAAATGAGCTGCTTCTTTAATATCCGTAACGAGAAAAGGGATCTTCCACGGACAAAGGTAATCGATGCCCGTATTTCGATGAAGGATAAGCCGCAGATCCTGCGGAATCCTCAATCCCATCTCCAATGCGGCCAGAATCACACCGCGACAAACACCATCGGGATAGACAAAAATGCCGTCAGGACGTCTCTGTTGTGACCAGATATTCTTAAATAGATGATAACCGACGGATTCGGCAGTCGGGCCGAACTTTCGCAGACTCTGCATCCATTTGGGATTGGTCTCAAGACCGTGCCGGTCTGCCATGCGTTTGAACGCGGTATGCCAAACCGCTTCGAGCAGGGGAAAGATCAGCCCGACCGAGCGGCATCCATCCGCGGCAAAGCGGCCGTGAACCAAATCGAACATCTCGACCCGGTCAGGATGGAGGCCGTGGTACCCGAACATCGAAACCGGAACTCCAACCTCACCCAGCCATTCGACCTCCGGGCTGGACAGCATCAAGGCAATAATCCCCTGGACTTCCCTTCGATCGAGCGCTCTCTGCAGATCCGGCAGCGCCACGAATTTTTTCTCCTGTGGGCGGTTATCCACAAAAAGCACGGATCGCGTCTTTTGCTTGCGATAAATTTCCTCGAGATTTTTGTATAACAATTGATAGAAAATGTGATCCGAAGACCATAGATTTGCGCCGCAATAAATCGCAACTGAAGCAATCGCGGAATGGCGATCGCGAACAAAAGTTCCCAACCGCCGCTTTCTTTCGATGAGCCCTTCATTCACCAAAGGGACAAGGGCCGACTGGATGGTGGTATGATTCGTTTCCCAGATTTTGGCGAGTGCTTGAGCGGTGGGCAGCCGCGTTCCCGGCTTTAATTCACCATTATTAATCAAGGTGCGAAAGTGGTCAGTGATCTGCCGGTACTTGATATCTTTGGCTTTTTTCGCAGTGCCAGAACTCATTGATGGAAAAACCATATACGAACCTATTCCATTGTAAAGGTTCAGACCAAGTGCCTTGGGAGGGGATAAGAACGCTTGATTAAAAACATTCTATTGAATAAAACATTGTTATTGACATAAATCGTCGCGATGCGTATTCCATAGCCGCACGAGGGTTTCTTCAGGGTCGATTATAACGTCCGCAATAACGGAGATATTTATGAAAAACTCAGTGATTCGTAAAACGTATCGGTTCCTCATGTTGGTTATCGGTGGATGGATGGGAGCGGCGTCAACGGCGTCGGCTACTCCACTCATCTTCAATTCCACCCAAACAGCGAGCCCCGGGGAGGTGGTTTATCTCCAGGGGGACAACTTTTCGACCGCCCCCCAGATCTGGTTTCACCAGGTGCTGACAACTGATACGAATCTCACACCGGATACCCAGTTGACGCCGCTGCCATTCCCCACCTCACCCAATGCTCCCATTGCATTGACGGTGCGACTCCCCAAAAACATGCCACTCGGGCTATACGCCCTATGGGTGAAGGATTCGAGCGGGAACCTCAGTGCGCCCGTATTTGTCAATCGCGCGCGCGCCATGAGCTTCGAATATTCCGCCGTCCCGGCCAGTTACCCATTCCGCATCTTCGGACGCAATCTTTATGTGGCAGGATCGACTCCCACCGTGACATTTACCAGCGGTTCGAGCAGCTACACAGCGGGCGAGGTCACAACTTACGCGAATAACAGCGAAGTCCTCCAGATCACAGCCCCGGCGGGCCTCCCCACCTCGGGCACCTACACTCTCAACGTCAGTAACGGCATGGGGCATAACAGCCTGAACCTGGACATAGCACCCAGCGAGCAGACGATCCAAGGCCGCAGCGGTGGCGCGGATCCCTTCAACCTCGGCGTTCCCTGGGGATCGGATTTCACCGCCATTGCAGCCGATGTGATCAATGTCAGCCCATCGGGCACATCAATAAACCCCCATACCAGCCTTCCTTACGGCAACGGCCTCACCACCGGCACGGGCGGCAGCAACTGGATCAACGCCATCCAGCAGGCGATCTACGACGCAGGCAATCCCACCTATCATCCCAATGGCGCAACCGTCAGCCTACCTTCCGGTACCTATGCCATCAACTTCAGCGGCGAGAATCTCCGGTTTTATGGAGTGAGCGGCACGCTCATTAACCAGAATACTCCCAATAACACAGCGCACTTTGAGTTGAATATTCCTGCCAACGTCGTGCTACGGGGGGCAGGCATCGGCAATACCGTTATCGTTGACAGCTCCCCATCGTATAATACCTACAGCTTTTTCGTCACGCTCGGCCTGCTCGCGTCGCCGGCAGGCCCGGGCACCGGAAGCCACTCGGGCATCCAGGGCTTCACCTACGACCCGGTCATGACGGTCGATCAAAGTGACGGGCCTCCCGCAATCCGCAACTACGCCAACAACAGCGTGGATATGTTTTTCGACCACATCAGCGTCGCTTTTCCACACGGCTACTTCAGCGCCAATGACGCCTGCATCACCGGTGATTTCGGACTGAGCACCGGCTACGATAACACAAATATTCTGCTCCAGAATTGCGCCATGTCTTACCTGCAATTTGGCGATGGCAATTACAATCCCTTCGGGACCACTGTTTTCTCCTATGGTTCATTCATCTTCATTCGCAACAACTCCATATCCTCATGGTTCCGGCGGCTCGAGATAGATTCCATGGACCACGTCATTATTGAAAACAATCACATATCGCGCGACGCGCTTTTCCCTCCCATGGCCTGTGAAATGAACGCGGCCACCCCCTCGACCGGCGGAGTCCAGATGACGGTGGGAGACAATAAGGTTCTCAATAATATCTTCGATACGATCAACGTGACCCCAAGCACGCCTCTTCCCCAAAAAAATGACGGCGAAACGATCAGCTCGCAAGGCGAACCGACGCTGATTTATGACGCGGGCACGATCGGCGGCGTGACTTCCACAACTCTCACCGACCCGACCAAAGCCTGGATCCCCAATTTTTTCGCAGGGGGATATGTCACCATCCTCTCTGGTTCGGGCGCGTATCAACCTGCGGCGCTCATCACCGGAAATACGGCGACCACGATAACAATCAGCGCGCCATGGAGCATCACCCCGATCGTCTCGGCCAGCTACAGGATCCAGGCAAATGCAATCTGCTTCGACTACGGAAATGTCGTCAGCTCGACCGGAACCACGGTCACCTGTTCCAGCGCCGACACGGTGACGCCGGGCACCTGGTTTCCCACCGTTTACAGCGGCTTGTCCGGCCAGATCCTGGCGATTGTGGCCGGCCCCGGCGCAGGCCAATGGCGTTACATCGCCAGCAATACAGTCAACACGATCACAGTCACCCAGCCGTGGACCGAAATCCCCACCAGCAGCAGCACCTATGACCTTACCTATGTGAGTTGCGATCGCATGCTGGTGATGGGCAATACCTTCAACGGAGTACCCAGAAGTGTCGCTCTCTATTGCGGAAGCCACGACGACGCTGTCGTCAATAACGTCTTTGAAAATTCCGGCTGGACAATCTACATGCGCTGCGATGAGCGGCCGACACTCTCCGCGCCCATTGGAGGGCACACCTATACCACATGGGACGGGCGCATCAACCTGACCTGGAACGATGTCATCACCGATAACATCACCGAAAATACAACCAATACGTGGCCTACCTTCATTGGAGCGCAATTTGTTATCATGACTGGCACGGGAGTCATGGGAACGGGAGTGCTGGGCAACGAATTCCGGAGAAACATCCTCGTCTCGGACTTCGCCAGCGTGAAGGACGGCGCCAGCGGTGAGTGGGAGAGCTATGATAATTTTGCACCGGACGCAAATCCTGAAACCAATATTCCCGGTCTTTTAAGCACCATATTTGACGACAATCTGTACGTCAACACCTCGGGCTCCAACACCAATTACCCGGCCTATCTCAATACCGACAGCTATCAGACCGCATTTCTGAACCAGCTCAATCTCGGCACGTTTACCGTGGCGAATCCGCCTTATTCGGACGCAGAAACCACAGGCTCGAGCCATGCCTCGGTCAACACGAGCTACATTCTCGATCCGGCCTTCCTCACCGCCAAGTTCAGCGGCACGGGCGTCAGCACGGGCGGGACCAACGATTTGATATACACCGGGGGAGCGGGTGAATTTATCCTTGGAACCGGAAGCAACACAATGGTCATTACTTCAACCAACCCGTTTATTTCAGGCACGACGGGAAGCTATCTGGAAAGCACCAACCAGGCAACTGGCAATCCCACCCGGTTACAAATCACACCCACCACGAACAGGACTTCCTGGGAGCGGATCTTCGACTATCGGACCGGCCAATGGCTGGTCAATGGAGGATTCGACTTCTTCTGGCGTCCCGTGACCGCGCCCACCCCGACGAATTCCTTCCGGCCCATCGATATCAGCAACGGCGACGCTGCGCATGGTCTGCGGCTGACCTTCCATAACCTGAATGCCACAACGCTCGAGATGGAAATCATTACCGGCACCGGCGGTGGGGGAATCGCCCCGACAGGGACCTTCGCGGGCGGCTTCACGGCGGGCAACATCTATCACATGGGAGCCACCTATGCGACCAACCCGGCGACAGGCGCGACCACCGTGAAGGTATTCGCCGCCGAGGGCACAGGCGCGATCAATACAGCGTCAACCGCCAACCTGGTATTCACCTCCACATTCACCCTCGATCCATTAGTAGTCACGGACAATTCAGGTTGGCTGAGCGGCGGGGTATGGGAATTCGGCGACTCCTACAGCGACGGCGGCACTAAAACGAATGACTACGACGGACTGAACCTTTACAACGTGGATCCGGGAACATTCCCTGCCCTCGGAAACTAGGCAGCCTATAACCAGAGCTTTTCACGGGTGATTCCACGCACCCGGAAAGCGCCATACAATTTGAGCAAGCCGGGAGACCCGATGCACTGGGGAAGTCCCGCAGCCCATTAGCGCTGAAGACGCCCCCACGACTTTTTGGCGGCAATCGCCTTTGCCCCGGAGCCGGTCATGCATCTTCCGCCAAGCATCCCGCAGGATGTCTTGAATGCATAACGTGTTCCGCCCTCCAGCCGTTTCTACCGCCCAAATCCACCAATTGGCCGCCTGTTCTTTGAAATCCTAAAACACATTTGATCTTTGAACCGGGACTTTGTCGCTTGTTCAAAATCAAGAAGCCCACGTTCGAACCATGCGGCGCACCCGCCACACTCTCACGGATTCAATGCATGGCCTCAGTCACGGACTTGCAAAGGCCGACAAATGTTTCCTCGGCAAGGCTCAAGCGGCGGTTCCGCCAATGCACGATGCCCCACTGGCGGCGCAGCTTGCGTTTGCCGAGGGAGAGGCCGACGAGTGATTTTTCGCTTAGCTCCTTGTGCGTGACCCATGGGGCGAGGATGCTGATGCCGACGCCGATCTTCACCATTTCCTTGATCGCCTCGATGCTGCCGAGCTCGATCACCGAGCGCAGCACCAGGTTTTCCCTGCGAAAATATTCCTCCACCATCTGCTCGGTGTAGCTGGTTTTGTGGTAAACGATGTAATTCTGCGCGGGGATGGTGTCGCGCACCACGCGGTGCTCGAGCGCCCATGGGTGGAGCGGGCTCACTATGAATTGCAGTTCATCGGTGAACAGCGGGCGGAACTCGAACTGCTCCTCGCGCTTCGGTTCCATGGCGAGCGCGATGTCGATGCGATGGCTGCGCAGCATCTCCACATTATGCCGGGCATCCCCGGGCTCGATCTGGATGGCGCACTGGGGGAAGCTTTCCTTGAACTCGCGCAGCACGGCGGGAAGGATGTGCTGGCACGCCGTGGTGCTCGCCCCGATGCGCAGGCGGCCGCGGCCCCATTTGCCGAGGTGGTCGAGATCCTCGCGCGCTGTCTCCATGGTCTCGAGGATCCTGTTCGCATGCACGAGGAACTGCTCGCCGGCCTGGGTGAGGGTGACCTTTTTGCCCATCCTGTCCAAAAGGCGACAGCGCACGTCGTCCTCCAGCGCCTTGATGGAATGGCTGATCGCGGATTGCGACAGATTCAGGGTGCGGGCGGTTTCGGTAAAACTGCCTGTATCGGCGAGGATGGTGAAAGCCCGGAGTTGCCTGCTATCAAGCGGAGAAGACATGTATGAAACATATTCATTCTTTTTATGAAAACAATGAAAAGTGTTTATTTGGCCCCAAACACCCCGGTGGCACGGCGAACGCTAATTGAGCGCACGACACAAAATTATTCCGTCTTGATGCACAAAAAACAACAACGTCCCAAAGCCGCCCGCAGCCCTCTCCGGGTGGGCTTTGTGCCGCTGAACGACTGCGCGCCGCTCGCCATGGCGCAGGAGTTGAATCTCTTTGAGAAGCACGGCATCGAGGTGGAACTGTGCCGCGAAGTCGGCTGGGCCACGGTCCGCGACAAGATCATCTACAGCGAACTGGATGCCGCCCACGCGCCCGCCGGCATGGTGGTGGCGGCAACCGCCGGGCTGGGCTCGATCCGCGTGGATTGCCTCACCGGGCTGATCATCAATCTCCACGGCAATGCCATCACGCTTTCCGAGTCGCTATGGAAACGCGGGGTGCGGGATGGCAAGGGCTTGAAGCAAGAGATCGCAGAGCGAGGCGGACGCAAACTCGTCTTCGGCGCGGTGTTCCCGTTTTCCTCGCACAACTTTCTATTGCGCGCGTGGCTTCGTGAAAACGGCATCGACCCCGATCGCGACGTGCGGACCGTGATCGTGCCGCCGCCGCAGATGTTCCCGAACCTGAAAGCCGGGAACCTCGACGGATACTGCGTGGGCGAGCCATGGAATTCGCTGGCGGTGATGGCCCAGGCGGGATTTACGGTGGCGACGAGCAGCGAGCTTGCGAACCGGCACCCGGAAAAAGTGCTGATGGTGCGGCGTGATTTCGCCGAGGCGCACGAGCCCGAACACATGGCGATGATCGCCGCCCTTGCGGAAGCCTGCCATTACTGCGATGCGCCGGAGAACCGCGAACGGATCATCGAGCTGCTCGCCGGGCCCCGGTATCTCAATGCGCCGGTCCAGGCATTGCGCATGAGCATGAAGGGCACATTCGACTTCGGCCACGGACGCGTGGAGGAGACGCCGGATTTTCACATTTTCTCGCGCGACGATGCCAACGAGCCGACTCCCGGGAAAGCGGCATGGGTCATGCGCAGCCTGCAGGAGATACGCCTCGTGGGTGATAGCGGAATACTCGATTCACTGGACCCGGCCCGCATGTTCCGGGCGGATATTTTCCACCAAGCAATCCAATCCACACTCACAACACCATGAAGATATCAGAGCTTAAAAAATCCGGCCACTGGCCGACACTCCTCACCGCATTTTTGTATTTCGACGTGAGTTTCATGGTATGGACGATGCTCGGGCCGCTGGGCGTGCAGATCGGTGAATCGCTCGGCCTGACGGCGCAGCAGAAGGGGCTCATGGTCGCAGTGCCGATCCTGGCGGGAGCCGTCCTGCGCATCGTGCTCGGCGTCACGGTCGATCACATCGGCGCAAAAAGAACCGGGATCATGGCGCAGATCATCGTGATCAGCGGCCTTGCGTATGCGTGGCTGGTGGGAATGCACAGCTACCAGGCGGCGCTTTTGATGGGCACGATCCTCGGCTTTGCGGGAGCGAGTTTCGCAGTCGCGCTGCCGCAGGCGGGCCGGTGGTATCCGCCGAATATGCAGGGGGTCGTCATGGGCCTCGCCGGTGCGGGAAACATCGGCACCGTACTGGATGCACTTTTTGCGCCGCGCCTCGCAGCCGCCTTTGGCTGGAGGACGGTATTCGGCCTGGCGATGATCCCCGCGATCCTCGTGCTCGCACTCTACGCGATCTTTTCGAAGGAAGCAAAAGTCGATGTGAAG
>JBAVPB010000098.1:0-16069 GCA_049692655.1 Chthoniobacteraceae bacterium
GGCAAGAACCATGTAGCCCAACTGTGAAAGCGTGGAGTAGGCTAGGATGCGCTTGATGTCGTTTTGCTGCGTGGCAATGAGCGCCGCCATCACTGCGGTGATCGTGCCAATCCATGCGATCACGTTTTGGGCTTCCGGTGACTCTTCCACGAGGAAAAATACCCGGCATAGCATATAAACACCGGCGGCTACCATTGTCGCGGCGTGGATGAGTGCGGAAACCGGCGTCGGACCTTCCATGGCGTCCGGCAACCACACATGAAGCGGGAACTGCGCGGACTTGCCGACTGCTCCACAGAAAACCAGGATCGCAGCAGCAGCGAGATAAAGAGGACTCAAGTGCAGGCCGTGCCACATCTGCGATACTTTTAAAAACTCCACCGAACCACTCGCAGCCCACACCATCAGGATACCAAGCATGAAACCGAAGTCGCCAAGGCGGTTTGTGATGAATGCCTTGTTGGCGGCTGCAGCGGCGGAGTTTTTAGTAAACCAATGACCGATGAGGATATAGGAACTCACGCCCACCAGTTCCCAGAAGATGAACATCATTACGAAATTGTTCGCAAGCACGATGCCTAGCATCGAGAACATGAACAACGAGAGCCCCGCAAAATAACGGGATTTTCCTTCATCATCAGCCATGTAGCCGAGCGAGAAAATATGAACCAATGAGCCGACCGTCGTGACAACCAACAGCATCGCCTTGCTGAGTGTGTCTATGGTCACGCCGATGGGAACTTGCAATAGGTTAAAATTGAGCCACAAAAATTGGTTCGGCCCCATTGGATCCTGACTCAGAAAAACAATGACGCTGGTAAGGAACGAAACCAGCACCGCCGTCACGGAAATGTATGAGCTCAATGTACGCGAGCTTTTGGTCACGAACAAAATCAGCAGTGCGCTTATCAGCGGCGAAAATAAGATGATCCAAGGTAGTGCCATGAATTTTTTTGAGCGTTTAAAATTTCAAGCTGTTGATGTCTTCCACATGGGTGGTCTGCCTCGCCCGGTAAAGAGCCACGATGATGGCGAGTCCGACGGCAACCTCGGCCGCCGCGACTGTAATGATAAAAAATACGAGAATCTGGCCATTATAATTAGGCAGGCCGTCCGCACCCAAATTGAAACGTGAGAATGCGACCAGGGAGAGGTTTGCAGCATTCAACATCAGCTCCAGGCACATGAAAATGATGATGATGTTCCGGCGAAGCAGCACACCTCCGAAGCCAATGGTGAAAAGCAATCCACTCACCAGCAAATAATCATTCAGCGTGACGCCCATTTTATTTCAACTCCTTTTTGCTGAGGACAACGATGCCGATCGTCGCCACAAGAACGAGAACACCAATGACCTGAAATGGTAGTGTGTAGTTCGTAAACAAGGTCATGCCCACATGATGAACATCATCCATCTGATTTAAATTTCCGGAAATTGGCGGGAAAGGCTTGTCGGCATCCGGGAAGCGGTGAATCACCTTGATCAAGAGCGCGGCAAAACCAAGTGTCACGAATACACCGCCAGCCAGCCCGATTGGATTCCAACTCCGGCGCTCCTCGGCTTTCAGATCGAGTAGCATGATGATGAACAAAAACAAAACCATGACGGCGCCGGCGTAAACCAACACCTGGATGATTCCAATGAAATAGGCATCCAGCGACACAAACAAAACGGCAAGACCGAGGAATGACACAACAAGACTGAGGGCACTCGCCACGGGATTGCGATGCAGCACCACCAAGGCGCCGAAGCCAAGCATCAAAACTGAAAATAACCAGAACAGGATCGGAGACATGATATGTTTAACCGGCTATTTCTTTTCGTTCCATTTGAAAACCAGGCCTTCCATGACGCCGCCCAGTTCGTAGAGTTTCTTTTTGTCATGCACCATTTCAGCCCGGCTCGTGCCGACGATCGCATAATCCTTGCGCAGGAAGATCGCCTGTTCGGGACAGACTTCCTCGCAAAGGCCGCAGTAGATGCAACGGATCATGTCGATCTCGAATTCTTTCGGAAATTTTTCCACTTTTGCGAACTTGCTCTCGGTGGGCAATTCACCGGGCTTGATGGTGATCGCCCGCGGCGGACAAATAAACTCGCAGAGCTGGCATGCAACGCAGCGTTCGCGATCGTGCTCGTCTTTTACGAGAGTAGGGGCGCCCCGGTAGTGTTCAGGAAGATGCGTGTCCCATTTTTCCTCGGGATACTGCATCGCGATATGGGTTTCACCCTTCAGCATTTTTCTCAGGTGATTGATGGTAATCAACAACCCCGAGATGATGGACGGAAGATAGATTTTTTCCGCGAAGGTGAGCTTTGGACGTGGAACGGTGTAAGCCATGTTAGTTCGGGAATATTGCGAGAATGCCAGCGGTGATGAAAATGTTCACGAGCGCGATTTCAAAAAACCAAATCCAACCGAGGCGCATGAGCTGATCATAACGGAAGCGAGGAAGTGTCCAACGGACCCAAATGAATACAAAGAGCAGGGCGGCGACCTTGCCGAAAAAGACGGCAATATTGATCAGTCCCCAAACCCAACCTTGTGAGCCATCGGGTATGAACGGACAATGCCAGCCCCCGAGAAACAGGACGACGATCAGTGAAGAACCAGTGATCATGGCTGCGTATTCTCCCAGGAAGAACAGCGCAAATTTCATCGATGAATATTCCGTGTGATAACCGGCGACGAGCTCCGTCTCGGCTTCAGGCAAATCGAAGGGGAGTCGATTGGTTTCCGCAAAAATCGAGATCGTGAAAATTACGAACGAAATCAGCATCAACGGCCACAGAACAATCGCATGCCATGTAAGATGACCGGAAAACAGGGCCGTAACTGGAAAAATCAGCCATCCGTTATCAATCTGGTATTGAATGATGTCTGACAGATTGAGTTTTCCTATGATGAGAAAAATTGGAACAACCGAGAGTCCCAGAGCAAGTTCATAGGAAATCATCTGCGAACTGGAGCGCACACTGCCAAGAAACGGATATTTGGAATTCGATGACCAGCCTGCAATTACGATGCCGTAAACTCCGAGCGATGCGATGGCAAATACAAAGAGGACACCAATATTCACATTGGCAATGACCATCGGCACACCCCAAAGAGTGCTTCCAAAGGGGATCACTGCAAGCGTGAGAATTGCAGGCACCATGGCCAGGCATGGTGCCAGCCAGTAATAGAATTTATTAACGTGTGCAGGAGTGAGATCTTCCTTGAGGATGAATTTCACGGCATCCGCCACGGGCTGGCCAAGGCCACCAAGGGGAAGCACCAAGTCTTTTTTAAACCCGAGCAGGGTAAGGGGCATGTTCACGCGATTCGGCCCAATACGATCCTGGATGAGCGCGCTCACGCGTCGCTCGGCATAAACGGTGTACGAAACCATCGGCAGCACAATCAGAAAGATAATGCCCAACGTCTTCGCAAGCGAAGTCAGAATCAAAAACCAGTCTAGTGAAAGGATGGCGTCCATTGATTATGCTTTTGGTAGTTCCAGTTGCACACCCAAGTCTCCGATTTTGCTCAAGCTCAAGCCGGCAAAGAGGGGCACGGATGCCGCCATCTGTTTGAAGACATCTTCGATCGTACCGAGGCCATTTCCGCCGGAAACTGCATGTATCAAGTCTGCCAGGATTTCCCAGTCGTCGCGGGCTTCGCCAGGAGGATTGGTTGCGCGGTTGAGACGTTGAAGACGGCCTTTGGCGTTGATCATCGAACCCCGCTTTTCCGCGAAACCGGCGCTTGGGAGCACGATGCTTGCATTTTTGCTTGTGGCATCGTCCAGGATGTTCATGACGATCAACGTAGGCAATTTTTGCAGTTCTTCCGAGGTCAGACCAAGAGAAGTGATGTCCTCACCGAGCACAATAAGCGCTTTGAGCCTGCCGTTTTTGACCTGCCGGGCGATCTCGTTGAGGTCTGAGCCGGGAACCGGGCCACTAATTTTCAGTAAAGCAGCAGTGGTTGAATTGGGATTGCGGTCCGCATTCAGCAGCAAATCATCGGCTTCGCCGGAACGCGGAACAATATCCCGCAAATGCGTGCCTGCGGCCGAAACCAGTTGCTTCGTGAGCCAGAGTTCCTCGTTAGTCATCCGTGCCGATGCAATAACCGCGATCTCCGGTCCTTTCAGCGCCTTTAGTTCCGCACCAGCCCTGTCGATTGCCTCTTTCCAGGTTGCAGGTTCAAGACCATCGTTACCGCGCACCATCGGCTTGGTAAGCCTGTCTGCGCTATCGAGGTCGTGGATATTGAGCCGGCCGTAATCGCACATCCAGACACCATTCACGTCATTGTTTTCTCGCGGGGTCTGGCGGTAAACTCTATTTTCGCGGCTGGCAATAACGGTATTGCAACCCGTGGCGCAACTCGTACAAAAGCTTTTTGTTTCCTTCAAAAACCAGACGCGCATTTTGAAGCGAAAATCGGTGGATGTCAGCGCGCCAACCGGACAGATGTCCACGGTGTTCAGCGAATAATTGCTGTCGAGCTTTTTGCCTGGATGCACAGCGATCGTGCTATGGCTTCCGCGATCAATGAAGCCGAGGACATCATCGTCGGCGACTTCCTTCATGAAACGGATGCAGCGCGAACAAAGGACGCAGCGTTCCGCGTCCAGCGTGACACGGGGCCCGAGTTCCACATTCTTGGGCTTCTTTACCTTGTGCTCAAGAAAACGCGATTCCGCATTGCCATATTCCACGGAAAATTCCTGCAAACGGCACTCACCCGCCTGGTCACAGATTGGGCAGTCGAGAGGATGGTTGATAAGCAGGAACTCCATCACGCCCTTGCGGCAATCCTGAACCATCGGCGAGTCGGTGCGCACAGCCATCCCTTCGGCGACATCCTGCGCACATGAAATCTGCGGGCGAGGGATCCAGCCTATCTCGGGCCGTCCGTCCGCTCCAATGACTGGCTTGCGATCCGGCCCCATCTTCGGCATGCCCATTTCAATCAGGCACATGCGGCAGTTGCCCGGCGAACTGAGTTTCGGATGATAGCAATAACGGGGAACAAAACTTCCAGCCTGTCCACAAGCCTCGATCAAGCGCGTTCCTTTTGGAAATTGCTTCCATTCGCCATTGATCTGGACATTGACCATCTGAACTGGTGTCGCGGTTTCGGTGCTCATTGAAAATTGGGTGCTCGGTCTTTCTTTCAGCGCATTGGCCCTACTGTTTTGTCACAGCCTCTTCAATGAGGACTTCGGGCAGATATTCAGGTGGTGTGGGTGGGGGGAGTGATTTTTTTCCAAGGGCTGAAAACTCATCGCGGAATTTAGCCACGAAACTCTGCGTCGGCCATGAACACGCTTCACCAAAGGCGCAAATCGTCTTGCCTGCGATGTTGTCGGCCACATTTTTCAAAACATCCGGATCCCGCTGCACGCCGCCGCCGGCCAACATGCGGTCGGTGATTTTTTTCATCCACAGCGAACCTTCACGGCACGGGGTACACTGGCCGCAGCTCTCGTGGGCGTAAAATTCGTTGATGTTGTTGAGCGTCCAGACCATGTCGCGTGAATCGTCCAACACGATTACACCGCCAGAGCCAGCCATTGATCCGACTGCTGCCAGCGAATCGAAATCCATGACGATGTCTTCAATACCGATCTCCTTATCAGTCATCGAGCCATCTGGTTGCTTGACCTTGATTTTGTAGGTTTCGCCTGCACGAAGCACTTTTGCTGAACTGCCACCAGGGATTACTGCCTTCAGTTTGCGTCCCGATTTGAGGCCGCCGCAGAGGTCATTGATCAGTTCTCCCATGGTCAACGAGCCGACGGCCACCTCGAAATAACCGGGCTTTTGGACGTCGCCACTTACACATAGGATGCGGGTGCCGGTATTGTTCGGGCGACCAATCTTTGCGTAATCCGCTCCACCCATACGCACGATATGCTTCACATGACAGAGTGTCTCGACGTTATTAACGATGGTCGGACATTGATAGAGCCCAAGCACAGCAGGGAAGTAAGGAGGCTTGATGCGAGGGTAGGCGCGCTTGCCTTCCAGCGATTCGATCAAACCGGTTTCCTCGCCGCAGATATAGGCGCCGGCACCGCGATGCACATAAATTTCGAGGTCAAATCCACTACCAAGGATGTTTTTGCCCAGAAAATTCTTCGCGCGAGCTTCGGCTAGCGCTTTCTCCAGAATTTGCGCGCCTTCAGGGAATTCACCGCGTATATAGATATAGGCAAGATTTGCCTGAACCGCGAAGCACGAGATAATCATTCCCTCGATCAACTGGTGCGGATCTTGATGAATGATGTAGCGATCCTTGAATGTGCCGGGCTCGGACTCATCGGCGTTGCAAATAAGATAAGTCGGCTTCGGGCCACCGTATTTGATGAAGCCCCATTTCACGCCGCAAGGGAAACCTGCGCCGCCACGACCTCGCAAACCGGAAGTCTTGACCTCGTTGACGATATCGGCGGGCTTGAGAACGAGAGCTTTTTTAAGGTCCTCGTAACCGCCATCTTTTACGTAGCAAGCAATGTCATTGGTCCATTTATCACGATCGACATTTTTGAATACCAACCGCGTCTCCCGGGAATGCACTGGACGATTTTTGATCTTGATTGCATCGGATGATGTAATCGCAAGCAGTTCCTTTACTGAGTCTTGCGTGACATTTTCCTTAAAATCATCATTAACCATCGCAACTGGTGCACTGCCGCAACTGGCGAGGCATTCAACAAATTCCACAGAATATTCGCCGTCCGCGCTGACGGCTACCGGGTTGGCATGTCCACTGCCATTGTGATCATGGGCGTGAAGATCGATACCGCCCGCTTTTGCAATGGCTTCCTTCAACTCGTAACTGCCGGCCATGGCGCAGGAAAGAGTGCGACACACGCGCACATGCTTTTTCCCGGCAGGTTCCCGACGAAACATGGGATAAAATGTGACCAGTTCGTAAACATTGATCGGCTGTAACTCCAATTTGGCGGCGATCCAGTCAATCGCTTCATCCGAGACAAAGCCAAAATGCTCCTGAAACAAATGCAGCAGCGGCAGGGAAGCGCTGCGCTTCGAAACGGGGTAATGCGTGATCACCTCGTTAATCTGAACTTCAAAATCGGCAGGAATTTGCATTACACGTTTATTTTCCAAAGTTTCCTTTTATGCCACCGCTGGCAAGCCTGTCGCCAATGAAGGTCAATTCCACCGTATTACCATCCTGTTCATACACGTAGCGTGTGACAGGCACGGTCTTGACCTCCTGTGATTTGAGTTCCGGCGGAGTTTCCGTGCGGGTAGGCAACCCGAGAATGGATTCCACTTCCTTGGAATTCATCTCGGGCTTCACTTGGTCAAGGTTAGCATTGCTTATGTGTCTGCTGCAGCCTTCCAGGCCAAGCAGGAACATGAGCGACAAAAAAGAGACTGATCGCATCGTAATCACCGGTCGGATTCTCCCATTACGAAGTCAAGGCTGCCTAAAATCGATACAACATCGCTCATCATGTGGCCGGGCAGGATCGCAGGCAGAATGCTCAGGTTTACAAACGAGGGCGAGCGAATTTTCAGCCGGTGCGGCGTGCCTCCACCTTTCGAATGAATGAAAAATCCTAGTTCACCCTTCGGGTTTTCAGCTCCGAAATAAACTTCCCCCGGGGGCGCATCGATGCCTTCCGTATGAACGATGAAATGATGGATGAGCTCCTCCATCTTGGTGAGCACAGCGCGTTTCGCAGGAGGGAAGTTTTTCGGGTCTTCCACATTGATCGGGCCGCCGGGAAGCTTGTCGATGATCTGGCGCAGGATGCGCACACTCTGCCGCATTTCCTCGATTCTAACGAGATACCGGTCATAACAATCACCCACCGAGCCCAGCGGTACGTCGAAATCGTAATTTTGATAATCGAGATACGGGTGCTTTTTCCGCAAGTCGTGGTCGACGCCACTGCCTCTCAGGTTCGGACCGGAGAGCGCGTAATCGATCGCCTGCTCCTTGGTGATAACACCGATGTCCTTTGTCCGATCCACAAAAATGCGATTGCGGGAGATGAGATTCTCCACCTCGTTTACTACTGGGATGACTCCATCCAGAAATGCCGTCAATCCCGCCAGGAATCCATCTGGCAAATCACGCGTTTGCCCGCCGATTCGCGTATAGCTCGTGGTGAAACGCGCCCCCGTGAGCAGTTCACACAAATTGTAAACTTTTTCCCGTTCGGCGAACGTATAAAGAAACACCGTCATCGCTCCGGTATCCATTGCAAAGGTTCCGACCCCGAGCAGATGCGAGGAAATGCGCGCCAGTTCACAACAGATCGCCCGGATCGCTTTGCCGCGTGGAGGAAGCTCCCATCCCATCAATTTTTCCACGGCCAGCGCGTAGGCCACATTGTTCGCCAGCGGTGCAAGGTAATCGAGCCGGTCCGTATAGGGGACAAACTGGTTATACTGCATATTCTCGGCGATTTTTTCATCGCCGCGGTGCAGATACCCCAAGTCCGGCGTTCCTTTTGAAATGAGCTCGCCATCAAGCTCCAGCACCAGCCGTAACACACCGTGCGTGGCGGGATGCGATGGCCCCATGTTCAGGATCAGCTTCTCGCCGAGGATTTCGTCCGAAGTCGCGCCCATTTGCTCCAGGTTCTTTGCTGCCCGGGCGAGCGTGTCTGGTGATTCTATTTCCTGGATTGTTCGAGCCATTGCGAGATTTGCAGAGTGCAGTTGCAACTTAATTACGTCTCATATTTTGACGCAAGAGTTATTTGTGAAAAATTTCACAAGCAGCGATTCCACGCCCGTTGATCAAAAGAGTCGCCGCCGTTTTTTGCACAAATGCACCGGGGCGCGCCGGTCACTTTACCGCTTTGGTATTATGTGATTGATACATGCGGTTACAACCATTAATAAACAGCATCCGCTTTGCTTAAATGAACTTCACCACAAGCCGACTCACTCTCTCTTCCGCTTCCGCATTGGTCATGCTCGCCTGCCTTGCAGCATCGATTCCTGCCAAAGCTGGTTCAGCCGGTCCCGCGCCGACCAGCGCGCCCATGAAGCATGCGAGCGAATTGATCAACAAACAGGATCCTCCAAAAGTCGTCCCGCGCTTGATGGATACTGCGACGCCCGATAACACGCACGTCATCGTCTCTCTTTCCAAGCAGCGCGCGTATCTGCTGGTCGGCGATGAGATCGCGCTAGACACGCCTATCTCCTCCGGCAAAAGAGCGGGCATGACGCCCAATGGCAACTTCAAGGTCCTCGAAAAAGACCCAAATCACTTCTCCAACATCTTCGGTAGTTTCGTGGATAGCGGCGGCCGCACCGTCCGCGGAGGCGTCAGTCTCAAGATCGATTCCGCCCCGAGCGGCACCCATTACGTCGGCGCCCCGATGAAATGGTTCATGCGATTGACCGAGGATGGCGTGGGAATGCACGTCGGCATCCTGCCCGGGTATGCGGCATCGCATGGCTGTGTGCGACTACCTGCGGACATCGCGCCATTGATCTACGCCAAGGTCAAAGTCGGCACGCCAGTCGAGATCGACCCCTGATCCAGCCGCGCTCAAGCCAGTTGCTTGCGCAGTAAATCGAGGGCCGTTTGCGTCACGAGCCATTTGAAATTTTCGCGGTCCGTGGGGAATCTATGCTTCTCCACAAGCGTTGCAATATTCTTCCCGGCGAGAGCAATGAACACCGTCCCCACCGGCTTCTCCTCAGTGCCGCCGCCCGGCCCTGCAATGCCTGTGGTCGATAGCGCGTAGTCGGTGCCCGCCACCCGTCCCGCATTTTCAGCCATCTCCTTTGCCACCTCCGCGCTCACAGCGCCGTGAGTCTTGATCAATTCCATATCAATCCCCAGCGCCCGAGCCTTCGCTTCATTCGCGTAGGTGATGAATCCCTCGATGAAAACCTCCGACGCCCCCGGCACATTCGTGATCCTGTTTGCAAGAAATCCGCCTGTGCATGATTCCACAACAGCCACCGTCTCCCCGCGCCGGATCAGATTCTCCACCACCACCTGCTCGAGTGAACTGCTGTCTTGTGAAACAATGTAATCCTTCAAATGCGCGAGGATGATCGCCTCCGCCCGCTCGACCACGGCCCTCGAACCAATCACCCGCACATCCACCTCGCCGGATCGCGCGCAATACCCCAGTTCGATCCCCTCGATCGCGAGAAGCTGCTCGCCGACCATCGCCTCCACATTGGATTCGCCGATTCCCACCGCCCGGTAGCTCCTGCACTCGGGCGCTTCGCCGGCAGGTATCAGTTTTTTCAAAATCGGCACGGCCACATCGCTGAACATCGGCTTCAATTCCCGCGGCGGCCCCGGCAGCAGGAAAATATGGATCGCACGTCCCGCTTTCGCATGCGTCAAATAAAGCCCCGGCGCCGTCCCATTCGTATTTTGCAACACCACCGCGCCTTCCGGCACCTGCGCCTGCCGTTTCACCCGGTCTGTCAGTTGGATTCCGCGACGGTTGAACCGCTCCTGGATCGCCCGCACCACACCCGCATCCTCCGCCAGCTGTAATCCGAGCAACTCCGCCGTGATCTCCCTAGTGATGTCATCCGTGGTCGGTCCCAGGCCGCCGGTCACCAGCACCACATCCGCGCGGTCAAACGAGTCCACCAGCGCATCGCGGATCGCGCTGCCATCCGGCACCGTCACCTGCCGCTCAACCCGGAGGCCCAGCGGAAAAAGCTCCTGCGCCAGGAATGCCAGGTGCGTATTGACGACGTTGCCGAGCAGGAGTTCCGTCCCGGTGTTGATGACTTCCACTCTCATTCAGCTCCGGTCCAATCCATTCACCCACTCTGCGAGACGCTCCGCCTGCGCGGCATCGCCATTGTTTTGAAAAATATAGAGCAGGTTGGTAAGCAACCGCCGCAGCATCATTCGCGGCGTCGCCACCTCCACATGCGAAGGGTCAAATGTCAGGTTCTGCCGCGCCAGGATCTCGTTGCAATCCGCCAGCGTGACGATGCGCCCCGTCTCAAACGGATCGAATATAATCCCGTCATATTTCGCCAGGAAATGCCCCGGGAGATTGATCCCCTCGATCTTCATTCCCGCCCGTTCGCCCACCATCATGTACAGCAGCGTCAGCGAAATCGGGATGCCCCGGCGCGAATCGATCACACACGGCATCAACGAATTTCCAGCCTCGTAATAATGGTCGCTGTTTCCGCGGAACCCATGCTTAAGCGCAAGATAGCCGGAGATGATGCTGATGCGTTCCTTCGGCTGCTCCGCATCCTCGAGCAGCACTCCGAGTTCCTCGCCATAGTGGTCCAGGATGTGCCGGTACCGTTTTACATCCGTCCCGGGAATGAGCGCGCGGGCCAGCAGCCAGCTCGCATCCTCGATGCTTCCCTCCTCCTGGAGCAGGGGACAGAGGATCGAGAGTTCGTAGGCCGCCTGCTTGGCGTCGATCTTCCCGAGGATGTCCGTGACATGCCGCCGCACATTTTCATTGCCATCGCCAAGCAGCGCCTGCAGGTCATCCAGCGACTCCTCACCGGTGCTCACGAGTTGTTCCTTTACCAGGTTCACCGTGCCGGGATCATCGTCGCTCAACAGCTTTACGATTGCCTCTTTTTGCTGAAACATTGTTCTGGGGGATTTTGTTTGCCGGCGTCAACCCGGCGTCGCCTCCACTTGGAAAACCTCGCCCGGTTCGCACTCCACGTCCAGTTGGATCGGCCGGCAGCACACCGGGCAATCCTCGATCGTCGCGTGCCTGCCCTGTGAAGTATCGATCATCGTCTGGTAGTTCTCCCCGCAATGCGGGCACTGGATTTCCGTCTCGATGAGGATGTCCATTACTCAATGCCCGGCAGCTTGAGCCGGGGGGCATCGCTCCACAAATCCTCCAGGCTGTAAAATCTCCGTTTGTCCTCATGGAAAATATGAATGATCACATCACTGTAATCGACGATCAGCCACTGGCTGGCCGGGTAGCCGTCCACCGCATGGGCCGTCACATTTTTTTCCGTCTTCAGCCGGTCCTGGATCTCCCCGGCTATCGCCTTGAGATGCGGCTCGGAAGTCCCCGAGCAGATGAGGAAGAAATCGGTGAAGCTGGAGATGCCACGCAGGTCGAGCGCGATGATATCCTCTGCTTTTTTGTCGGCTGCGAATTTCGCGCAGAGTTTGGCTAGTTGGTCTGATTTAATGGGAAAGCTCCTGGTATAGTTGGTGTTCGTTGATCATTTGCAGCACTGCGTCAGGTACGAGATAGCGGATCGACTTGCCTTTGGCAACCCGGCTTCGGATCTCCGTGGCCGAAATATCGACCCGACGCTCGAGTTTCAGCAGCAAATGCGCGGCGTCCCGGCTCCCCCGGGTGAACACCACAAAATGCACCAGCCGCTTCAATTCATCGATCCGGTGCCATGTATGCAGCTCGTCCACATTGTCCTGCCCGATCAGGGAAAGCATCTCGACATCCTCCGGATACCGCTTTTTCAGCTCCAGGATCGTGTCGATGGTGTAGGAAACCCCGCCGCGCTTGATCTCCATGTCGTCCGCCACGAAACACGGCTCGTCCGCGATCGATGCCAGGATCATCTGGTAGCGCATCTCGCCAGAGGCCGATTTCTCGTGCTGGCGGTGAGGGGAGCTTGCATTCGGGATGAATACCAGTTCATCCAGCCCCAGCTTCTCCACCGCGTCACGCCCCAGGATCAGGTGCCCGTTATGGATCGGATCAAAAGTCCCTCCGTAAATACCGATTTTCATACTTAAAAAATTCGCCGTTTCATCGCCGCATTAATAGAGCAGGTAAGGCTTCCTCTCCGCCTCAAACCGCGCCACTCCCGGCGCCCATCCCGCCACGATGCGCGACACCGGCACGCCTTTTTCGATCTGCGCGCTGATCGCCTCGCTTCCGTAGCACTTGTAAAACATCTGCAATTTGTCCCCGTGCGAACGCTCAAAGACATTCGTGCCGTGGTTGATGCCTGCGAGGATATAGATGCCCAGCGCGCACAGGTTCGCCTCCGCGTGGGAGTCGATATGGATCGTCGATCCCTGGAATCCCGCGCGCGAATATTCCGAGAATGTCACCCCGGGCATGTCCAGCGATTGCAGGTATTTCGTGAAGCTCTGCGCGTTCAGCCATTTCGTGGCGATGATCTCAAAAGGCTCCGGCCCCCCGCAGCCGATCTCCAGCCCCGCCAGTTCTCCCACAATTCCCGTGGCCACGTAATAAAGCGGCGAATTCGCCCTCGGAATATTCGGCGAGGTCGGCACCCAGTGCAGCCCGGTATCCACCCACGTCATCTGCCGCTGCCAGCCCCGCATCGGGATCACGCTTAGCTTGCACCGCTTCTGCGCCCAGCCAAAGGCATTCGCCATCCGCGCAATCTCGCCAGCCGTCATCCCATGCACATAAGGCACGGGGATCTGCCCGACAAAAGAGATCCACTGCGGCTCGATCAACGGCCCCTCCACGCGCACACCACCGAGCGGGTTCGGCCGGTCCAGCACTACAAATTCGATGCCCAGTTCGCCCGCAGCCTCCATACACTTCACCATGGTGCTGATATAGGTATAGCTGCGGCTGCCGATATCCTGCATGTCATAAACTAGGACATCGATCCCCGCGAGCATCTGCGGGCTCGGCTTGCGCGTCGGCCCATAGAGCGAATGCACCAGCAATCCCGTTGCGCTGTCGCGGCGCGATGCCACATATTTGCCCGCCAGCTCGGTCCCGTCCGGCCCGTGTTCTGGCGAGAACAGCGCCACCAGCTTCACCCCCGGCGCATGCGCCAGGATCAACCGCGTCTTCTTCCCCGCGGAATTCACCCCGGTCTGGTTTGTGATCAACCCCACGCGCTTCCCCTGCAACGCCGCAAAGTTCTCGCTCTGCAGCACATCGATGCCGAGCTGCACCTGCGCCTGGGCGATGCCCGCACAAGCCAGGATGAGGATTGCAACGATACCGGGTAAAATTTTCCTGTGGAGGGAAGTCATAAATAGAGTGGCCAGACTTTATGGAACCGGATTCCAGAGGTCAACAGCGGGGAATGGATTGGTCACAGATTTGTGACATGACAAACCCCCGGGCATGCGCTATGAGTCACCCCATGCAAAAGCATCGTCGCATTTTCACCGTCAGCGCATTGATCGCAGTCGCAACGTTCGCCATCAGTGCCGGCCTCGTCCAAGCGGATGACGCCGCCCCCGCAAAAGCGGAAGCCAGCCCATCGCCAGCCGCCAAGACAACGAAAACAGCAACCCCTGCCAAACAGACCGTCGCCGTTGATCCCGCAAAGTCCGACGACAAAAGCATCAAGCAGGACGCCGCCTCCGCCAGCAAAGCCGATCTCTTCACCCCCGCCTCAAAACTGAATTTCTACGGCGAAGCCGAAGTCGGCGCGTATGCCAGCACCCTGAAGTGCGCAAACAAAACACAGCACGCCTCGGGTGTATATTCCGACGTCATGCTCGGCACCGACATCAAGCTCACCAACAACGTGACCATGGGAATCCAGGTGCAGGCAGGCCGCGGCTTGACCAGCTTTCATTGATTCCCCCTTTGCGCTCTTTGCGTCCTTCGCGGTTAAAAATCCCCATTCAATATTGGATGTTGGAAGTTCGCTTCCCCCTTTTGTGCTCTTTGTGGTTAAAAAATTCTTGGGAACAACGCCCGGAGAATCTAGTCTCCCCACCTTATGAAATCTTCCATCGGCCAATTGCTGCTCACCGGCGTCCCCGGCCCGGAGCTTGATTCCGACACCGCCCGCATCTTCCGCGAGATCCAACCCGGCGGCTTCATCCTCTTCGGACGCAACATAAAAACCCCCACACAGCTCCGCAAGCTCATCGACGACCTCCGAGACCTCAGCGACGTCGAGCCGATCATCACCATCGACCAGGAGGGAGGCCGTGTCTCCCGCCTCAAACTCATCGGCAATGAGCCTCCAAACGCCCAGAACCTCCGCGACAAGGACGATGTCGGCCTCATCCGCCGTCACGGCGAGATCACCGCCAGTCTGCTCCGTATTTTCGGATTTAACCTCGACCTCTGCCCCGTACTCGACATCTCGTTCGACGACGAGGCCGACAATTCCCTGCGCGGACGCTGCTACGGTAAAAATGTCGCGCAGGTCAACCGTAACGCCGGCGCTTTCAACGAGGCGTTGCAGGCCGGCGGCATCCTCAGTTGCGGCAAACACTTCCCCGGCTACTCCCGCGCCCCGCTGGATGCCCACCACGAACTACCAGTCATCGACCTCAGCCGTGAAGAACTCGAGGCCCACGAGCTCGCCGTATTCCGCCATTTCGCAAAAAGCGTCGATAGCATGATGATCGGCCACGCCTTCTATCCGAGCCTGGAAAAAACCGAAACCCCGTCCTCGCTTTCACACGCCGTGATCACCGGCCTCCTCCGCAACGATCTCGGCTACGAGGGTCTCGTAATGACCGACGATCTCGACATGGGCGCGATCCTCAACCACTACGGCCTCGACGAAACCCTGCGCCTCGCCATGGAAGCCGGCAACGACCTCGCCATGATCTGCCACCGCATCGAGTGCGTACAGGAAGCCCACGGCATCCTCAGCCGACTCCCATCCGCCCAAACGGCAGCCGCATTGGAGCACGTCGCAAAATTCAAGCAGCGCCTCGCACCGCCCGACCCATTCTCCGAGGAGGAATTCCGCAAACGCGACGCCTGCGTCCTGGACCTGCGGGTCGCAGTACTAGGCCCCGAAGCCGCCGGCCAGCGCAGCCCCGAGGACGGCAAACGCTCCCCAGTCGAGATTTATTGAAGAACCAGGCGTACGCAGGACGCCCTTTATAAGTCCTATTCGTCCTATGGTACCCATAAGAGGATGTACCAAAAGTCCTGCGGACAGACTCGCGCGGAGACGCAGAGAATACGGTGCAGACCTATCTACGCTTGACCGGTTTGAAGCTCGGATACCTCCTGAACTTTGGGGAAGCCGTCCTCAAAAGCGGAATCACCCGCTGCGTGAATGGACCGGAAGAAGAGAACCTCACGCCGAGACGCAGGGAATCGGAGGAATTCTGAATGGAAATAAAAAAACCTCTGCGCCTCGGCGCCTCTGCGGGATGAA
>JBAVPB010000099.1:0-17112 GCA_049692655.1 Chthoniobacteraceae bacterium
TGGAATTGCTCAAGGACTTGAAGGCGCAATCGATCGAGCTGCCGGTGCTGGTGTTGTCGATGCACGATGAATCGTTGTATGCGGAGCGGGCGATCCGTGCCGGGGCGAAAGGATATATCACGAAGGATGAGGCGTCGGACAAGGTGATGATGGCGATCCGGAAAGTGATGGGAGGGGAGATCTATTTGAGCGAGGGGACGACGAGCCGGATACTGAAGAACATCACGGACGGAAAGAGCTCGGTGGATGCGCCGGCGTTGAGTAATCTTACGGATAGGGAGCTGGAGGTATTCCAGTTGATCGGGAACGGGAAGACGACGAGGGAGATCGCGGAGACGTTGAATCTTGGGCTGACGACGATCGATACGTACCGGGCGAGGATCAAGGAGAAGCTGAACCTGCGCAATGCCACGGAGCTGATCCACCAGGCGACTGATTGGGTGCGGGGGCAGGCGTAGTCTGGCAGGGGTCGGGGATAGCTGATGGTTGGTAAGGGTTGGCAATGGTTGATTAGCCCTGGCATTTTACGGCAACTCATCGAGGCACACGGGAAGATTTCTTGACCGGCTGATTGTTGCGGATTTACCTTGGCCCGGCAATGCGCCCTCCCGAAGACCGCCCGAATATCATCCTGATCAATTGCGACGACCTTGGGTACGGGGATGTGGGATGCTATGGGTCCAAGGTCAACAAGACGCCGGCCATCGACCGCCTGGCTGCGGAGGGGATGCGCTTCACGGATTTCTACATGGTCTCGCCTGTGTGCAGTCCCAGCCGTGGGGGGATGATGACGGGGTGCCTGCCGCCGCGGATTGGTTTTGGGGAGTTCAACGGGGCGTGGGTGCTGTTCCCGGGGCATGCCGAGGGGCTGAATCCCAGTGAAATCACCGTGGCGAAGCTGCTGAAACAGCGGGGTTATGCCACGGGGCTGGTGGGAAAATGGCATTGCGGCGATCAGCCGGATTTTCTGCCAACGCGGCACGGGTTCGATACCTACTTCGGCCTGCCTTACAGCAACGACATGGGGCGGCAGAGTTGCCGGGGGGAGAACCAGTTGCCGCCGCTCCCGCTGCTACGCGGCGAGGAGATCGTCCAGGAGCAGCCCGACCAGGCGGGAATCACGGAACGCTATGCCCAGGAGTGCGTGGATTTCATCCGGGCTAACAAAGCCGGGCCGTTTTTTCTGTATCTCGCGCACATGCATGTCCACCTTCCGCTGATTGTCGCCAAGCGGTTCCTCGACCAGGCGCAAAACGGCCCCTACGGTGCGGCAGTGGAGGCGATCGACTGGGTGACCGGCGTGATTCTGCACGAACTGGAAAAGCTGGGGTTAGACCGGCATACCCTGATTGTTTTCACCTCCGACAACGGGAGCCGTGGTGACAATGGCGGCAGTAATTTCCCACTGCGCGGCGGAAAAGGGTCCACATGGGAAGGCGGCATGCGGCTGCCTTTCATCGCGCGCTGGCCCGGCAAGATCCCGGCGGGCACGATTTCGAGCGAGGTGACCGCATCGATCGATTTTCTTCCGACATTCGCCGCGCTGGCGGGTGGGAGCGCGCCCACGGACCGGGTGATCGATGGCCGGGATATCCGCGATTTGCTTTTCGACGTAAAAGGGGCGCATTCGCCGCACGAAGCGTTCCCTTACTACAAGCGCAACCAGCTTGAGGCCATGCGCATGGGGAAATGGAAACTCCACCTTCGCAAGGATGAAAATGTGATCCACGAACTCTACGATCTCGAGGCGGATATTGCGGAAACGCACAATCTGCACGACCAATGCCCGGAAATCGTGGCTGCGTTTCAGCCGCATATCGAACGTTACCGGGATGATATTGGCGATTCCGCAGTGAGCAGGGAGGGGAAGAACTGCCGTGCCGTGGGGCGGGTGGAGAATCCGGTGCCGCTCACGACCTATGATCCTCAACATCCGTACATCATTGCCATGTATGATGGCCAGGCTGGCTGAAGCCCGGCGTTGCAGCCTGCTCCAAAGATGATTGGATAAATGCGTGGGGAGATTGTAGAATGGCGCCCGGGAGGAAAACATGACCATGACTTTATTAAAGGCAGGAACACCCGCTCCAGACTTCAGTCTTCTGAGCACCCCTGATCAAAGGGTCTCGTTTTCGGAATTTCTTGGGACGCCCATTGTGCTGGTTTTCTATCCGGCCGACTGGAGCCCGGTGTGCGGCGATCAACTGGGATTGTATAACGAGTTGCTGCCGGAATTTTCGGAATACAATGCGCAGATCATCGGCATATCGGTCGATGGAGTCTGGTGTCACCTGGCTTTCAGCAAGGACCGCAAATATCATTTTCCGCTCCTGGCCGATTTTGAGCCGAAAGGGGCGGTGGCCCGGCTTTATGGAGCCTATGATGAGAAGGCCGGGGAATCCGGGCGGGCCTTGTTTGTGATCGATTCCGTGGGGATCATCCGCTGGTCCTGCCTCTCGCCAGTGGGAGTCAATCCGGGTGCGGATGGTATTTTGAAAGCTCTGGACTCGATCGCCAAGGAACCGGTAGTCAACCCGACCGCAAAATAACGGGGAACCATGGACGAATCCGCTACGCTTACGCCCGCTGTATCGGAGGATGATCATTCAGAAGGGCCCGCCAACGCGCCTGTCACCCTGGTGGAATACGGGGATTACCAATGCCCCGCCTGCGGAGCCGCGTATCCGCTGGTCAAGAAATTGCAAAAGGCGTTTTCCAAGGAATTGCGTTTTGTTTTCCGGAATTTTCCACTCACACAGTTGCACCCTTACGCGCTGGCTGCTGCGGAGACGGCTGAGGCGGCTGCGCTCCAGGGGAAATTCTGGGAGATGCACGATCTTTTGTTTGAAAGACAGGAATCCCTGGAGCCGGGCATCCTGGCTGGCTGGGCACGGGAAGTGGGACTGGATTTGGAGAAATTCAGAGCCGCGCTTGAGCAAGGGGAGATTGAGAAACGCATCAAGAAAGACCGGTCGGGTGGGATACGGAGTGGAGTGAATGGGACGCCGACGTTTTTCATCAATGGGGTGCGGTACGACGAGTCGCGGGATTATGATACGATAAGGGATGTGCTGAAGCGGTTGATTGAGGAATCCAAGTAAATCCGCATTCGAAAATATGTCAATTGTCAAGGGCTGACCCCGTCCACCCCGTCCACTGCTGGGCCGCGCTCCAGGGGAAATTCTGGGAGATGCACGATCTTTTGTTTGAAAGGCAGGAATCCCTGGAGCCGGGCATCCTGGCTGGCTGGGCACGGGAAGTGGGACTGGATTTGGAGGGATTCAGAGCCGCCCTCGAGCAAGGGGAGATTGAAAAACGCATCAAGAAGGACCGGTCGGGTGGGATACGGAGTGGAGTGAATGGGACGCCGACGTTTTTCATCAATGGTGTGAGGTACGACGGGGCGCGGGATTACGATTCGATGCGGGATGTGCTGAAGGAAGTGATTGTGGAATCCAAGTAAATCCGCATTCGAAAATGTGTCAATTGTCAAGGGCTGACCCCGTCCACCCCGTCCACACATCCCTGACCCCGTCCACACATCCACCGTCCACTGTGGAAGTAGTGGCGGTGGTTTTACGCGTAACCGGACCGCGCAGATGGCTGCGATCCCTTCAGGATCGGTGTTTTGCTTTCGTTATTCCGGGGATGTCGCTCGTTCCTCGCTCAATCCCCGGCTGCTGTGGCTGCGATGGCGTTGCCATCGGGTTGCATGTGTTGATTGGACACGAGAGCGTATTCCTCAACCGCCGTGCAATTTGAAGCGGATGCCTTTGATGCTGCGACGTTTGCGAGGCTGGAGCCTCGGGGACAATTGCATTACAAGGCTGGAGCCTTGTAACGAGGAGACCGGTGATTCTATTTGTGTGACATCCGCAGGTGTCGGCTCGTACCTCGCTCAACCCACGGCTGCTGTGGCTGCGATGGTGTTGCCATCGGGGAGGAAGAAGTCCGAAGAAGCTATCGCGGACTGGGACACGACAGAGCGTTTCCCTCCATGACGCGCTGCTTGAATTGCGGTGTCCTGTGTTTAGTACAATCGCCAATCCCAATGTGGTTCGGATAGGGGATGGCCAATCCCGGGTTCTCCAAACGATGCGCGCTCAACTTTTTAGTGGCGCCGGCTCGGCGGCGACGTGGTTTTTGCGGAGTTTTTCGGCGGCTTCGCGGAGCCATTCGGAATCGGGCGGGGCGTAGGGGCGGAAGGTTTCGAGGTAGCCTTCGTGCTCGTTGTAGAAGAGGGCGCGGTGGAGGCCGAGGTTGCTGGCCTTGGGCGAATCGATGAGGCTGGCGGAGTCGTTTGCGCTCATCTGGAAGACGACGCGCATTTCAAATTCGCTGAGGGCCTTGCGGTTCATGAAACGGTTGATGCTGTTGAGCGTATCCACAGTGGTGATGATGTGGATGCCGTTGCCGCTGCCTTCGCTGATGATCTCGTTGAACTGCGCGCCGGCGTCGGGGCCGCTGTCGCTGGTGGAGAAGCTGAAGTCATCCTCGTGGCGGAGTTTCTTGAATTTGTGGAGGCCGTGGATGAAGAGGAAGGTGGCGGGGGCCTCGGCTGCGTGGACATCGCCGGCGTTGCGGCTTTTTAATTCCGTGGCGAGGGTGTTCATGGCGGCGGTGACATCCTGCCCGTGTACGACGGTGATTTCGTGAGGGATGGCTTTCACGACCTGGTCGATGAAATTTGCCTCCGCCGAGCCGGGCGTGGTGCTGTGGAAGAAAACGAACTTTGCGGTACCCGCTGGATATTGCGCAGCGAGGGCGAGCAGGGAGAGGCCGAGCATGGTGACGGAGGCTTCGTCGCGCTGGCCGACGATGAGCATGTGATTCCCGCTCTGGCGCTGGAAGGTGGCCTCGGTGGGGCCTTTGATGGAATTTGGCGAGCCGAGCCAGCAGGGGGCGACGACCGGGGGCGCGGCAGGGATGCTGTCGAGCGCGGCGCTGAGGAGGGCGTTGTCACGCACGTCGGCAGGGGCGTTGCCCTCGAAGACGATGGGGCCGGGATATTTGTGGCCGCTGCGTTCGGAGAGGGCCTGCACTTTGTCGAGCCAGAGGTCGCGTTCCTCGTCGGGCAGCCAGACGACCTGGAAGGGGCTGTTGCCTTCCACGGCGCCGGCGGCGTCGTTGTAGATGCCTTCGCCGGGACGGGTGAGGAGGCGGGGGGCGGAATTGTTTTCATCCATGATGAGATAGGCGTCCGCCTCATTGCACTGGAGTGCGACGCGGATGACCATCTGGCCTAGAGTCGCTCGGGCGAGTGAATATGCGCCGCCGAGGGTTTGTGAGCCGAGCAGCACATGGATGCCGAAGGCGCGGCCCTGGCGCACGATGCGATCGAACAGGAGCGAGGCGGTCTGCGCCACGGTGTCATCCTCGACGAAGAATTCCTGAAATTCATCGATGAGCAGCAGCGAACGGGGCATCGGCTCGGTGCCTCCTGCGCGCTTGTAGCCGGCGACATCCTGCACGCCGAGTTTGCGGAACATGTCGCCGCGGCGTTTCAGCTCCGCATCGACGCGCTGGAGGACGCTCAAGGCGAACTCGCGGTCGCTCTCGATGGCGACGACTTTTGCGTGGGGAAGATGCTTGGTGGCGTAGCATTTGAACTCGACGCCTTTCTTGAAATCGATGAGGTAAAACTCCACCTGCTCGGGGCTGCACGCGAGTGCGAGATTCGTGATGATGACGTGGAAGAGCGTCGATTTGCCGGAACCGGTCTTGCCCGCAAAGAGGGCGTGCTGGCGCGTGCCTTTGCCGATGGCGAGGTACTGGAATTTCGTCGCGCCGGTGCGACCGACGGCGATGCGCAGCTCGTTGGTCGTCTCGTTTTTCCAGAGCTCGTCCGGCGCAGGAGCGATCTGCGAGAAGGGGACCTCGACGCGATTGGAATCGATGCTGCCTTTGCCGATCTTGTGAATGAGATCGACGGCGAGGGCGGGGTCGGGAGGGGCGTCGAAGGCGAGCGTGGCGCCGGTTTCCTGCTGCTGTTTGTTGAGCGTGAATTGATTGCCTGCGTGTCGGATGCAGATGCTGTTTTTGCGCAATTCGTCGGGCGCAAAGCCATCCGGCAGCGGCTGGCGCTGGTCCCAATGGATGAGCGTGAAAATGCCGCAGCGGGGGCCGCTCACGGCGATGCTCTGGAGGCGCTTCGCTGCGGTCTCGCTGAAATTTGCCGGGAAATCGGCGATGACGAGGAAGTGGTATTTCTCCGCGACGCTGCCGGCCTGTTCGTTGTATTCCGTGATGGTCGCGTATTCATTGCGCAGATACATCTGGATGACTTTCTCGATGTGTTCGCTGAGTTCCGCGAGGCGTTCCTCGATCTGGTCGCGCTGGGTCCAGATGCGGCGGTTGATGATGCTCTCCTCGTAATCCGCGATGTGCATGAGGCCCGCGAAACTGCGCCCGAGGCCGACGGGATCGATGATGGTAAATCCGATCTTGCCGGGAGGGGTGGTCGAGAGGAGGCGGAGGATGATGTTGTTTAACGCATCGATCATCACGCCGCCACCGGATTCATTGGTCTCGAAGAGGAGCGAGCCCTGGTCGGGGTAAGTGAGCGCGAGTGGCAACGAGACCTGCGCCGGGCCGGGGAGCGCAAGCCGGGGGTCCCTGGGCATGGGCTGGCGTGTGAGGTCAAGATCGAGATGGCCGAATTTTGTCGCGGGCAGAAAATGGAGCGGCGGCGTCCAGCGTTCCACCAGGGACGCGCTCCATTCCGGGAACTGGGACGAAACCTCGGTGTTCAGGGCGGAGACGGTCTGGTAGATCGGCGTGATCACCCTTGCCCAATCGGCTTCGAGTTGCTGCCAGAGGGTTTTTTCCTCGGTGGCGAGCTGGGTGGTCTCGGACTCGAGGAGAGCGCCGGATTCGTGATGGACCGCAGCGGCTTCGCTATTGAAATGCTCGATGCTCGCGAGGCGCGTGGAGGTGATCCACTCGAGTTTCCGTTGCAGGGTGCGGTCGATTTTTTCGAAGATGCGCGGTGTTTGTGTCTCGAGTTTATGCCGCATGCGCTGTTCGAATTCCGCCTCGATCGTGTCGGCTTTGTTCCACTGCAACTGGCTCTCACCGGCGGTGCTGTCGTATTCCTGCTGGATGCGCTGGCGGTCCTGCTCGCGTTTTGCGGCGAGGACGGGGCCGGAAGTTTCGCAGGCCTGGATAATGGCGCGGGCTTCCACGATGGAGGAGGCGAGTGCGGAGGCTGTGGCTTTTGCGCTGCTGGCGCCGGTGAGATGAACCGCCCAGATGGCAACGGACAGCACGGCGAATACGCCACCGCCGATGACGAGCGCATTCGTAGTAAAGCCGAGATGCCATGCGATGGCTGCGCCGACGACGAGGAAGAGTGCGAACCAGACGAAAAGCGGCATGTAACTGAAAAAGCGGGGCAGGGGGAATTGCTGGAACTCGCCGAGCTTCTCCTCACCGGCGGCGAGATTCGCATGAATAGCCTCGAACTGGCTGCTCAATGCGGCATCGGCGTAGGATTGAGGGCCACCGCGCCGGGAACGCAGCATCCCCTTGAACGAACCGTAGCCGGCGAATGCCTTGCGGGCGCGTTGCTCGAGCGAAAGCATGTTGGCGCGGTAGCTCTCCAGTGTGGAGGAGAACCCGGCGTAGGCTGCATCCGCGGTGGCGAGATCGCTGGCTAGATTGCGTTGCGCGAGGAAACTTTTCATCTGGAGCTTTCCCATCCACGCCCCCTTGGCCTCCTGCGCGCGCTTGGGAAGATTCATCAGCGAGTTTTTGCGGAATCGCTGGATGCGGGTGCGCCGGGCCTCGTAGATCGCCTTGATCCGTTCCTCAGCGGCCCTGGCGGATTCCTCGGCCTCGGCGACGTGCAATGCCTGGCTGGATTCCGCGCGCGCCACTGCGTGCTGGTTTTTCAATGTTGCGTTGTAGCGGCGGGTATTCACGTCGCGGGTGATTTGCTCTTCGCGCTTGGCAAATTTCGCGACTGTCTCCTTCAGCGTTGCCAGGAGATCAAGACTCCTGCTGATCCGCAGATCGGGGCCGTTACTCACAGTCGCTCCTGACTTTTTTCAGCAGGTTGTCGAGTTCTTCCATCACGGCTGTTGCGCGCGTGGCGAGGCCCGGGAGATCCTGGAGGTAGTTCTTTTCGAATTCCTGGCTTTTGACATCGTGCCACGAGGCTTTTGTCTGTTCCCATTCAAACGAAAGGGTTTTGACGGCCTGGATGAGATTGCTTGCGCTTCCTTTGGTGCTCATAAAATCATTCCGATGCGGCGGCTTCCTCCGTTTCCGGCGGAGCGGAAGTGGCGACGCTTGTTGACTCGACGGATGGCAGGGAGGAATAAGCCGCGAGAGTCCTCTGCACATTCACAAGGTAAGCGATCGCCTTCGGCATATCGTCGGAGAGAAATTGGCGGAGGCTTTCGAGCCGCTTCACGATGGGATCCGCGTAGCCATCGTAATTTTGCGTCCACGTTTTCACGCGGCGCAATTTTTCATTGGCCTCCTCCATGGCGTGCCTTGCCTTGTTGACAGCGGCCTGTCGCACGGCGAGGGCGTTTTGCTGGGTTCCCGAGAGGCGCACGGACATCAATTCCTGCTCGGCCTGGGCAAGCGCCCGGGCCCGTTTGCGGGCTTCGCCCTCCCAGTGGACGCGTTGATCGTGCTGGAGCCAGAGGCGCATGCGGCGGGCCTCGTCGGATACATCATCCACGGAGCGATGGGCCTTGTTCAGAAAAACAATCAGGTTTGCGCGAAAGGCTTCAAGCGCTTCTGTCGAGGTGACTTTGGCCTGGGTCCCCATGGATGTTTTGTTTAACGCTGATCGAGGTATTGCTCGATCCGCTGCGCCTTTCTGAGCAGGTAAGGGGTGTGCTTTTCGGAGATTTCCATGAATTTTTTCAGCACTTTCATGGTGGTGATGAATTCGCCGGCAAATTTCTCGTGGTCCTGGTCCTGCCATGTGGTTCCCAGCGCGGCGAACCGGGATTGCAGGGAGGATGCCTTCATCTGGACATCGTCGTTAAAACGTTTCAGCTCTGCCGCGAAACGCCGGACTTCCTCCGGATCCATGATTGCTTGGGCCATAGGTTCTATTGATGGGGTTGGGATTTACTTGGGGAAGGGAGTGCTTGGGTGCGCCCTCCCTTGTAATGGAATTTATCGAATCCGTGTAACAATTCAAGCGTGGCATTTATGGTTCGATGGGAAATTACGGTGAAATCCCGCCGTTATAAGAACGAAATGGTCACTTCGTTTCATCCGGCAGAGGATATCCGTAAATACGCTCAAACAGCATGCGCTTGCGCTCAACCTCAGGCAGACCAGGGGGCAGCGAGGCCAGTGCCATTCCTCGCGCGGCATCGAACATGCGCACCCCCATCATAAAGCGCTCGGCACCAGAAAGCGCCATTAACCGCGCACGAATCATCTCGGCAATTTCAGGTGGCGTGTCGGTCATACCTTGCATTCATTCCAAAGATTAAGCAGTCCGAGTTCATGCGTCCAGTGTTCGATGTAAACTCGATCGACGCCAGTCGAAGCAAGGTTTTTTACGTCACGTAATTGGAGTTCCGAATGAGAATCCTTTGCCCAATGGAGTTTGGAAATGATGAGGTCTTCCTTGCTTGCAATACAGGTAGAGAAATTTCCGATGACAATACGCTGACGCCGCTCAAATTCCACACGGCGGTAGGGGGTGCTCTTACGAACGATGCAGTCCACTTTAATGATACTTTCCTGGTGAATCAGATTGAATAGGGATTCGTGAGCGATGGAATCACTGACGGCTTCGCGTGAAATGTAATAATCCGGGTGGAAAATACTGACAAGGGTATTGGTGTCCTGCGGTCTCAAAGCAATGACAAGATCAATGTCGCGAGTCATGCGTGGCTGAGCATAGTAGTTCATCGCCATTGATCCCGTGAGCATATAGTCGATTCCTGCTCCATCCAACCGCAAGGAAACATCGCAGACGATATCGAGTTCGTTCTGCATGCGGCTCGCTACGCCTTTGCGTAAACTTCCGCGCCTTTTTCGACGAATTCCCTCGACTTTTCGTCCATGCCGAGCTTGAGGGCCTCCTCGCCGGTGATGCCTTGCTCAGCGGCGTATTTGCGGACGTCCTCGGTGATCTTCATCGAGCAGAAGTGAGGGCCGCACATGGAGCAGAAGTGGGCCGATTTTGCGCCTTCGCTGGGCAGGGTTTCATCGTGAAACTCGCGCGCGGTCTCAGGGTCGAGGCTGAGATTGAACTGGTCTTCCCAGCGGAATTCAAACCGGGCCTTGCTGAGGGCGTTATCACGGTACTGCGCGCCGGGGTGGCCTTTTGCGAGGTCGGCGGCATGGGCGGCGATTTTGTAGGTGATCACGCCGTCCTTGACGTCCTTTTTGTTCGGGAGGCCGAGGTGTTCCTTGGGCGTGACGTAGCATAGCATGGCGCATCCGTACCAGCCGATCATCGCAGCGCCGATGCCACTGGTGATGTGGTCGTAGCCGGGAGCTATGTCGGTAGTAAGAGGTCCGAGGGTGTAGAAAGGGGCCTCGTGGCACCACTCGAGCTGCTTCTCCATGTTTTCCTGGATCATATGCATGGGGACATGGCCCGGGCCTTCGTTCATGACCTGGACGCCGCGATCCCAAGCGCGCTTGGTGAGATCGCCCTGGACTTCGAGTTCGCCAAATTGCGCCTCATCATTCGCATCCGCAATCGAGCCGGGGCGCAGTCCATCGCCGATGGAGAAGCTCACGTCGTAAGCGGCCATGATCTCACAAATTTCATCCCAATGGGTGTAGGTAAAGTTTTCCTGGTGATGTGCGAGGCACCATTTTGCAAGGATCGATCCACCCCTGGAAACAATACCTGTGGCGCGACGCGCGGTGAGGGGGATGAAGCGGAGCAATACTCCTGCATGGACGGTAAAGTAGTCCACGCCTTGCTCAGCCTGCTCGATTAATGTATCACGATAAATCTCCCATGTGAGTTCCTCGGCCTTGCCACCGACCTTTTCCAAGGCTTGATAGATCGGCACGGTGCCGATGGGAACGGGAGAGTTGCGGAGAATCCATTCGCGAGTGGCGTGGATGTTTTTTCCGGTCGAAAGATCCATCACGGTGTCGGCGCCCCATTTGGTGGACCAGCGCATTTTTTCGACTTCCTCCTCGATGCTCGATGCCACGGCGCTGTTGCCGATATTGGCGTTGATTTTGACGAGGAAATTGCGGCCGATGATCATCGGTTCGAGTTCCGGGTGGTTGATATTTGCGGGGATGATGGCACGGCCCCGGGCGACTTCATCACGCACAAATTCCGGCGTGATATGCTTGGGGATCGCAGCTCCCCAAGGTTGGCCTGGGTGTTGCTGGTTCAGGACGTTGCGGGCGCCCCGCTTGTTCTCGACGAGATCCAGGGCGACCTCGCGACCGAGGTTTTCCCGGATGGCGATATATTCCATCTCCGGAGTGATGATGCCCTGCTTCGCGTACCAATACTGGGTGACCGGATGCCCGCTGCTTGCGCGCAGGGGGCGGGGGGTGGTGAATGAGGAGTGCCGGGCATCGAGTGCCGAACCGGCAGCATGGCGTTTGACGTTGTGCTCGAGGTGGACGTTGGAAAGATAGCCATCGTCGATCGGTTTTACTGTGCGCCCCTCATATTCCGCCACATCGCCCCGGGCGATGATCCACTCGCGCCGCGTAGCCGGCAGGCCTTGCGTAGCATCACCATGAAATTCGGGATCGCCCCACGAGCCGCTGCAATCGTAAACACGCACAGGCTCATTTACTTCGATCGCGCCTTGCATTGTCTTGGTGGGGGAAAGTGATATTTCGCGCAATGGCACCTTTATCTCCGGATGGAGACTGCCCTGAATGTAAATACGGCGGCTGTTTGGAAGAGAGGAATCGTTGCTTTGGGGTTCGATGGAATCTTTTGGTGCGATCATATTAAAAACTAAAAAACCATGCGCGGAATGGCGGCATGGCTTGACCTTGCTCCCTTCGCCGGAACGACCCGGATCAGGTTCAAGGGGTTCGACAGACAGTAGTGTCTGGCATCTCAGCCAAGCGGCTCCCCCGCACGTAAGGGAGATAATAAGACAACCTGCGTGCTAGTCAATGAAAGAACGGGTGAGGAATGTCTGTTTCTTTGTGTGCCGTGGCGTCTTGGAAAACAAAAAGGCACGGAAATAAATTCCGCGCCTTTTTGAAGGAAAAAACTTGCAGAGCCGCAATTAAGGGCTGAGGGGATTTGGTATATTTGGCGGGAAGCCAAGAGGTGATGGAACGAATGGATCTTTGCCGGGGAGCAATTCACCCACAGGATCAGGTGAACCCTTGGAATCCTTTGAGTCCTTCTCGTCTTTCGAAACGTCCGCAGTTTGCTCGCCGACCGCCGGGAGATCCGAGACCAGCTCGTAATCATTCAGCGAAAGATCGCCGAATGAATTGATTTCATTGATGGCGAGATTCTGGCCGGCTGTCTCAGGTGTCCAGCGAATAATCATGTTCGAAGCGAGCACAGGCGGGAAATCGATGCTACCGCGACCGGTGGAACCATCGAGAACCAAGGTGGCCGTGGGAGTCAATTTATCCACGGAGACTGGGCCGCCGGCTGTTTGAGCAGGGGCAGGCTGCGTAGGTTCTGTGTTCGCTACTTTCAAGTATTGGGAACCTTGGGCGTTGCTGGTGACCGGAGCTGGAGCGGGCACGGGTTGTGCAGGCTGGGCATTATTCACCAGATAGAAGTCCAAGCGGCCTTTTGCGGAAGGATCGGTCAATATCGACAAGCGCTGAATCTCACGCGGCTCACCGTATTTGATCACCAATCCCGATTGATCCTTGGAAGGAGCAATGGTGACGGTTGATTCAGGATTATCGTCGATGGCCTTTTGGGATCCTGTAGCGGTTTCATCCATATTGGAATAAACCACTGAGCTGTTTGCATACAGGCTGGAGAGGTTGAACACCGTCTGGTTATTCACGAACGGGCCAAAGATGGACTTGGTGTCGATCGGCTGCGAGCGCTTTGCGATATGAAAGCCAACAGAGGGCTTCTCGCTGTAGAGATAGATGCTGTACCATGGGCTTGGATCGGCAATATTCGTCTCGATCAAAAGATACTTGGCAAAACGGCTGAAGGGTTTGCCCAGCTTCTTGTTGTTGATTGCATCTATGCTGAGATCCTTGGCCAGGACGGTCCATGATTTAGCGCTTGGTGGGGCAGGTTCGTCCCCTGCGGAAATGGTCACCATGCCTGACGAACCAGCTTTTGTGGAAAGCGAGAAGTTCGTCAGTAGCGCCGGCTGTGAAAGGGAAACCAAATAATAGCTTTTGCCAGGAAGTGGCGGCCACCCCGTAGCCACATCATCATCAAGCCATGCTGCGGAGGCTTCGGTGGGAACATAGTTTTGATTTGTCGGATTGAATACAAAAAGATTCGTCCCTACGTGCTGGCGGGCGAGGTTCTTTGGATATATCTCCAACTGTTTATTTGTTGTCTCGTCGTTGTTTGACGCAGAGAAAGCAATTGAGCCTGAAATAATCAAAAGCCCCAGTGCCATTAATGATTTTGTTTTCATCTTATTTTTTCCTTTTTATAGCAACCCCTTTGCAAAAGACCATCTTTTTCACCTATGTTAATTTATACTTAGCAGGTGGTTTTATGGCTATTTGAGTAGTTATGGTATTAAATTTGAGAAAACATGCAAGAATTATTTTATGAAAATGGTCAATTCAAACCGGAGGCGTGATTAATTTTAGATGTAACTTGATTTATTTTAAGAAAATGAAGGGCGGTGATTTTACATTCAGTTCAGAAAAAAACCAAGCCGAAAAGGTCGCAAAAAATAAATAATGAGTTCGTTTCTGGAATCCTATTCTGAAAATGATTGAGGAAATGAAAAAACTGCTGTTTCTTTCATCTGTTTATGCTCGTTGAACTCATAGTGGTCGATTCTCATGCCTTTTCCAAACGAATCCAATTATCTCTGTAATAGTCAAAAAACAAATCTGACTTTAGTGTTCCTTGCCAGCCTCCTGTGCCGCAACTGCTGCATGACATCGATCCGACCTAATCCGGTCAAATCCGGGTTAATCAGACTTAAAAAATGTACACGCAAACCTTGGAGCTTGGATAAGAAGCTTTGAAACAAATTCAGTCATACCAAATCATATGGTAACACGAATGGGACTGGCTATTTGATCAATCATACTCTTAAATCATAAATGATAATTACATAGGGTTGGCCCGATGTTTGCTTGCAATCTGTTTACAAATTTATTCCCCAATGACTAGTTTCCAATTGCGATCCGCCTGTGATATTTCTTATTGAGAGGCGAGAAGTTTCTAGTGATAAAACAAATTGTGACCACAAACGAAGCCACCCACAGTCCATCCGTCGTCGAAAGTTTTACTCCAGGGCAGAAATTGGAGGAGAGTGGTCTTGCCCTCAAAGAAAAGATTTCTACAAGCGATATTGGAGTGACATGGCTTGCTGATGACATCGAATCCGGAAAAGAAATCTCCCTCTTGTTCCTCCCCGACGCACTACTGGAGAATGCGAGGGCGCTGGATGACTTGCGCAGCCAGGTAAAACAAAACCGACAATTGATTCATCCTCACGTATTGCGGACCCATGATTTTATTGAGGAATCTGGCTGGGCCGCCATTTCATCGGATGCAATTGAAGCTGAGACGCTGGGATCGCTTCTCGCAAAGAAAGAAAATGGTTGTTTTAACGTATCAGAAATCAAGCCGAGGGTCACCACGATCTGTCAGACATTGGATGAGGCGCATCGCGCAAATCTCCTGCATCGTGATCTCTCTCCGGAAAATATCCTGCTGACAAAAGCAGGCGACATACTGATTGCGAACTTTGGCATCAGCCGCATCATACTCGATGCGCTGGATCGTGCGCGGGTAGGGGAAAAAGGGGGCGGACACCTTGCCTATTTAAGCCCGCAACAGCTTGATGGGGAACATCCGGCGCGCTGGGATGATGTTTATTCACTGGGCATGTTGATTTATGTGTTGCTCGCAGGCAAATCACCATTTGGCACGGACGACATTGTGACGCAAATTCGCAAAAATGTACCGGCATCCATTGCAAGCCGCCGCGAAGAGCTCGGGAACAAGGGTGAGCCTATACCCGAGAATTGGGAAAAAATTGTCGCATCCTGTCTTTCGAAGCACACACCGCAGCGGCCAAAGAGCGCTCGCGAAGTCGGTGTAAAACTTGGGGCGGAAATCAGCGTTCTGCAAGCGACTGCTCCCCAAGCGGTTCCAGCCGCACCTTCAGTCGAACTGAAAAAAGCCGTCCCTGAGCGCAAGGAAACACCGCAGGAACGTAAAGAAACGCGACCTGATCCCAACGAGGAGCTGGTCGAGGATATTCTATGGAAAAAAGCGGACGTGCAGGAATCAGCAAGACCGGCTCCGCGCGTCAACCCGGCTTCGCCATTCGCGCACCTTCTGGAAAAAGTTGACGAAACTCCGAAGGAAAAGAAATTTCCGGCTGGAAAAGTAGTGGCAGCCGGTTTGGGGTTTTTGATTGTGTTACTTCTGCTGGTTTCACGCAAGCATGACAAGCCGGTCCAAAAGACAGCGGTTGCCAGCCCTTCTCCTGCTCAAAGCGTAATACAACGGGGCGCAACACCGGTGATTGTTAAGCAACCGGTTGCGACACCTCAACCGGTGAAACCCAACCTGGCTACAAAACAGACGCCTGCGCCTGTGGCTTCCGCCACTCCTTCGGCGGCATTGCAAAAACTTGAAGAGGCCCGGAATGTGTTTGAGCGCATGAAGCAGGAGCGCGATACAAAAGTGAAACTGCAGCAGACGACGGAGTCCGACGCTGCGCAGACACAAAAAGCGCTGGATGCAAAGCTGGAAGCGGTCGCTGCATTGAAAAAAGCAGCGGATGCTGCTGCGAACACACGTAAACAACTTGAAGACGCGCAGGCCAAGGCGGCCGCTGATGCGGATACGGCACAAAAAGCAGCCGCTGAAAAAGCACGGATTGAGGATGAGGCAAAAAAAGCGACCGATCAATTAATCAACCAGATAAAAGACCAGCAGACCGCACAGCAAAAGGCAGATGCGGAACTTCCCGGCCTGCAAAAAATCGCAGCTGATAAACAGAAGGCAGCCGCAGATGCATTAAACGCAGCGAAGGATTCCGAGGCGCAGCTTCAGTTGCAGGAATTAGCTGTCAAGGAAGCGGAATCCGATGCCGCTCCGCAGAATGTATCGCCAGAAAAGGCAAACCCAGCAGAGCCTTCGCCAACAGCCCAGCCCGGCATGATGAGTGTGGAGCTTACTCCGATCACGTCGGAGAGTAACCCGAACCCTATTGCTACGGCTGAAAAGCAAATAGTGGATCAAATCGCCCAGCAAAAGCAGCCACAGCCGGATGCCACACCATTTGTGAGTTCGGTTCCTGTTACTTATATCCCTAATCCAAAATCCAAGATCGACAAGAAAATGGAAAATAGTCTGGGGATGAAATTTGCCCCCGTCGGCGATGTGCTCTTTTGCATATGGCCAGTGCGTATCCAGGATTTTCAGGCTTTTGTCGATGCTACTGGATTCAAAGGAAATGCATGGAGTCAGCCGGGATTCAAGCAGGGACCGGATCATCCTGTCGTGAATGTGACATGGCAGGATGCTATCGCTTTTTGCAAGTGGTTGACTGAAAAAGAACAAAAAGCAGGATTATTGGCCCCAAATCAGATTTATCGTCTGCCCACCGATCTGGAGTGGAGCAAGGCGGTCGGTTTGCCGGAAGAGGCAGCAAGAACCCCCGAAATGCGGGACATGGATGTGACAGATGTATATCCTTGGGGAAAACAATGGCCGCCTCCGCAAGGTGCGGGAAATTATACAGGCGAGGAAACCGGCTCAGATGTTGCGATCAAGGGCTACGACGATGGATATGCGTGGACGTCCCCGGTGGGGAGTTTCAATATAAATAAATACGGCTTGTATGACATGGGCGGAAATGTATGGCAATGGTGCATGGATTGGTGGAATGGCGACCAGAAAATGAAAGTTCTCAGAGGAGCTTCCTGGTACAATGGTGGCCTGAAATTGAGCCTTCTTTCATCCTGCAGATTATCTGCAGCACCGGATATTAC
>JBAVPB010000100.1:0-9152 GCA_049692655.1 Chthoniobacteraceae bacterium
GCACAGGACAGCCTTCTCTGGAAGCATTGCTGGTCACGGCGCTTTCCAAGACTGAGGGGATTGAGCTGGTGGAGCGCACGGAAATCAACCGGATTGTCGATGAAAAGAGGCTTGCTGATTTCACGGAAACCGGAAAATTCGCGAGCTTGGGTGGATTAATCCGCGCTGATGGTGTGTTGATCATCGAATCGATTCCTGTCCCGGGCAAGGAGCCGGTGGCCACGGCGCGCCTTGTCTCGGTGAAGAGTGGGGCCTGTTTGCTTGCGACGTTGCTGCCGCAAAAAGACGGTGAGACATTCAAGGATGAACCGGATGCCTGGGCGGGGTTGATGGCGCGTGACGTGGCGCGTCTTGCCGGTAAACTGATGGTGAGTCGCGAGAGTGCTGTCCCGCTTTCGGTGCTCAATATTCGCGCTACATTGCGAAGCCGCGAAAACTCAGCGCTTGAATTGAGCGTGACGAAATTACTGGAGGCCCGGCTGGCGTCCGTGGAGAATGTCATTTTATTGGAACGCCGGCAGTTGCGTGGCATCCAATTTGAACGCAGGCTTGACGCAACGGATGTTCCCCCGCTGAGCAACAGCGTGATCGTGGTGGATGGGTCTTTTACCGATGGCGGCCAGCCGGATGGGCCGGTCGAGGTCAAGATAAGGCTGCGCCAAAAAGAAAGGGCGCCGATTGCTGCGGCTACAGTTAAAGGAAAGATGTCAGACGCGCCGGCACTGGCAGATACCGTTGCAGACACCGTGTTGGAAGCGATCAAACAAAAACCTCCGGCGGCGGCGTGGGACCGGGAAAAAGAAGCGGCTGTATTTTTTGATGAAGGAGTGTGGGCATGGCGGGCCGGGGAATACGAAGCAGCCGTAGAGGCACTGGAAGCTGCACGCGCCCTGGGCGATCAATCCCCGGACATCGCCGCACTGGAGACGTGGCTTTTTTGCGAGGAAGCGTGGCCGTCACATATTCCTGTGGAATCGCGGCATTTGGTAAATCCGATTTCTGCGCAACTGCCGCCCCCGGAAAAACAGAATGAAGCTTTTTTGGAAGCCTTTGCTTCATTGAAAGAATTTGAGGAGGCAGGAGAGACCCTTACGAAACTCAAACTGGATATGGAGCCCACCAGGGGTCTTGATGAAAAGCACCTGCGAGGACAATTGTTCGATCGCGGGAGCGAATTTCTTTACAGGAATGACCATGCAACCCAACCCATAAACGCCGAGCCGCTCAGGCAATGTGTCAGATCCATTGCGGGGATGAAAGGCCAGGCGCCGGGAGATCCCGAAACTGCAATGGCAAATAGCACAGCCGTGGTGTGTGACAGTGTTGAGTTAATCGCATTTTACGAGAAACTCCTGCGCGCCGGTAGAGGACGGGGCAAGATGCTCCTGCTGTTTCCCCGTTCCACCGAGGATGCGCTGGGAGTTCGTTTTCAAAACGACCCCAAAGCTGTGTGGGCATGGAATGATTTACTCACCCGGCTGTGCTCCGACCCCGACCCAGCCACAAGGTTGCGGGGTTTGCTCATTCGCGCAGGGAAGGCAAGGACCCCGGAACAAATTGCGGATTATCGCAGCTTTCTCCTGGAACTGGGACGCCAAGGCGCCTCTCTCTATGAAGCGGGCCAACTTGGGATCTTTTTGAATGGCGATGGCAACCGAAGGGGCTTCGAGGAGGAGCGTGGCGAGCTTTTGCGCACTCTCTGCGATACCCTGCCAGGTTATGAATGGGGACTTAACTGGTTGGTAAATCTCAAGGTGCCGGACGATCTGCGTGAGAAAACATGGGAGGCCTATCTCAAATATCAAGACCGTTGCCGGGAGAACAAACGAGGAGGGGATTTTGGCCAGTTAACCGGTGTGTTGCTCTTTCATAACCCAGGCTGGAGTCCCAAACATGAAGAGCCTGCACCGGATAATGCCTTGTCCGTGCATTTATTCTGGAATCCTTACCATCTCCCCGGGAAGGAGCCCGCCCCTGTGAACTTTTTCGATATTGTGACACTCGGGCCCGAAGTTTGGGCTGTCGCGTATCTTGGCCCGAAAAAATACCAGATCTACGATGTAAAGTTACCTGATTTTCAAACCTCGGTGGTTGATATGGAAGGGATCGATCTTGGCAATTCCAAGCTCACCGTTACACAGGATGCGCTCTGGATACTATCCTCCGAGAGTAATGGCAGGGATAATCCGAGGCAAAAAATCATTACCCGCCATGATCGACTGACGGGCGAAAACCAACGGTGGCCCATACCGGCTGGACAAGCACTGGACGTGGTCAACGGACGCCTGTTTGTCTGGTATAACGACAAGGTAAATGGTGCTGGACTGGCAGAACTCAATCTAAAATCCGGCGAGTTCAAACTTATCGTGAGCGCAATGAGGAATCCGCCGGAGACACCTTTTGATGAGAGGGAAGAGTGGAATCCCGAAGGAGTCATTCCCCGGCATGGAAACGATCTTTATGTCGCGATGGGAAAGCCCGATAACGGTCTCTTTGAACTGGGTGGCAACTGGAAAAAAATAATCCCCATTCATATGGTAAAAGCGCTCCGGTATAACGGGTGCTACCTGCTAACGAGTGAAATTGGCGAGGCGGTTTATATTGATCCCAATAAAACCGGGAAGGAATTCTGGCTGGCCGGGCCCAAGAACTCAACGAAGACACAAGCGAAAGCCAAGTGGATTACATGGAGCGAGATTAAAGAACCGCTGTTTAATATGGCATTTCGCCCGGGTGAACTGTTTATCCTGGAACAGGATGAAACTGGAGCCCACAGATTACACTGCTGGTTCGATGGTGGACCGCGGGAGGGAGTGTTCGTTCCACTCGTATTTCATTTTCCCAACGCCGAAAAAGAGTTTCTTGCATCAATGGGAAGTAGATTTCGTATTACAAACGGTATCATCAGTCTTGATAGTATTATTGATCCCGAACGGGCAGTTTTCCCGTTAAAACTCCGCGCGACAGATAAGGGGCTTATTTTGGCAGCGGTAAGCCATGGGTTCTGGTTCATCCCCAACGATGAGCTTCATGCCGCCATTGCCAAGGCGGACAAGGTGCTGAATGTGGCAAAGTCGGAATCGAAAAATCCATGAGCCTGATCCAATTTACGATTTCATGATCCCCCAGTATCATGCCCCCGATGAAAACAGCACTCCCCATCGCATGCGCAATCCTCCTCGCTACTGTTCCCGTGGTCTCCTTTGCGCAGGTGATTGCATCGGATCTGCCCTACGAAATTAACTGGATCGCTAACAGTGATGTCCTCGGTGCATGGAGCGACATGGCATCCCCGTTGGAACTTTTAGTCGGTATGGGTGGGCGCGCACAGAAAAATCTGGTCATGAAAGACTGTCAGTTTGCAGTCTGTTCAGCGGATTTCAAAACCCCCCTGGTTATCACAAACACAGAACCCGACATCGTGCGATTCGGGGGTGACTTGGAGTTTCTCATCTGCCGCCCCGCATTTGTCAAAAAACTGGAAGCCCTCGGCGACGGCACATTTCACGCCGCCTATCTGATAAATGGCAAACGCGCTTCCAATATCCTCACTCTCACCATCGACCACACTCATGTTTCTTACAACGGACCGTCCCTCCACCTCCAGGCCATGTCCGATCCTCATTCGACGGCGATGACACTGGTTGCAGCATGGTTCGTCCAGGGAGACAGATTGGACACCAGCGTCAGGTATTCATCGTTGGTGTGTTCAAAATTGGTGATCGACGGCGTCGAAACCGCCATTCCCATGGGGGTCTGGAGAGGAGCAGACCGCATCCTTGCGCCGCACCAACCACAGGGAGCCTTGATCGACCTGGAGGATTGCCGCCCCGCAGTAAAACCCGCCCCCGAACACGACATCCAGTTCATCATCGGAAACTATAAATCCCCAACAATACACCTCGCCTTGGACAACAAATTTGCCACCGATTTTGATGCTCTTTTTTCCCGGCACTAAACAGGGAGAGCTCGTTGTTTGGAACCGCGGGTAATAGGAAGATTGAAAAACATGCCCCTGCTCATGCCGCGAACTCTTATCCTGCCTCTGGCAGGTGCAACGCTATTCATTTGCGCCTGCCTTCACGGTTCCAGCGAAGAATTGGTGTCCCGCGCAGCGGCGAAGGGGGACGCGAAAATTTTTGAAGGTCCGGCGGCCCCGTTTGCCCCGGATATTTTTGGCGCGAAGGAAAAGAAGGAGGGCATGCTGCGTGTGCTGACGGTGGATGAGCGGGTCGGCTATGCGCGCAAGGATGAGATGGTGCGTGTGCCGGTGTTTTTTCACGGAGGAGAGTGTGCCGGGCCGGATGCTTTGCAGATTGTCCCGGTGGAAGGAGGCGCGCCGATTCCCTATCAGGCCGATGATATCCGGCGCGATGCGTCGGGCGGGGTTGCGCGGATGCATTTGTATTTTTTTGTCAGCGATCTTCCGGCCTGGGGGCGGCGGCAGTTCAACCTTTTGGCAGTCAGGAATTCCGGTGGTTCGGCGGCGGTGGTTTCCGTGAGGGAAACCGATGGGAAAGTGACCCTGGCCGGGGACGATATCAAGGTGACGTTTCACACGACGGGTGCGCTTGAAGGGGCCATTGAGGGAATCGAAACCACGGTAGGGAAAGTGTCTTTGCCGGAGGGAAACCTGGCGCCGGCGGTGAGTGTTTTTCGTCAGGATGCAAAGCTCGCACAGGTGCGGGCGAACAGTATTGATTTTGCGAATGCGCCGGACGCGGTTCTTGTAAAAGAGATGCGCTGGGCGGGCGGGTCGGTCTTTGCGAAGCTGGTCCTGAAGCTGGCTCCGAAAGCTGCGCCCGATGATATCGCGGAATACGTTTATATGATTCCGAGGCACGGGAACGAGATCATCCAGACCGAGCTTTTTTATCCGGAACAGGATACGCCCGATACCGTGGGAGCCGCGCTGAATGCCGCCTTGACCGGGAAGCTTTATTTGGGCGATGCGAGCACGCCTGCGGACCAGCAGATCGTCACGATCCCCGCCGGTCTTCGCAAGGAAGTGCGCTCGGTATTCAGTGCAGTAAACAAGGCGGTAGTGAATGCCAGGTCGGGCATCAGCCTGCTTGCCATTCCTTACAGCCAGCCCGGGGGCGATGTCGGGCAGGAGCCGGATGGCCGCGTTTTCTTTTGCGGCCCGGAGTCGTTCCGGACCAATGCCGGGAGCAATAGCGCGGCCCTGCGCGTTTTTTGGGGACAATTGCGGTACATTTTTTCCAATGCCACCAAGCAGGAGGAACTCTGGAACCTGAGTTGCAAAAATTCGCAGCCACTCACCGCAGTGGTGGATGAACCGTGGGCCACGCCGGACGATCTTTTCAATTTCGCCCGGGAAGTCGGCAGGGAATATTGGGACATCAAATACTGGGGACGCGGTTTTGAGGCGAACCTGGTGATGAATTACCTTACGGACAAGCCCTACGAAAAAATGCTGGAGGGCGGCTCGGAGAAGCCGGATTTGCGCTCGGTGATCCCGACCCAGGAGGCGGTCACGGAGACATTTAACAAGAAGGGAGGGCAGGGGGTGCCGCCTCTCGATCCCTACACGATCACTTACAGCACCAGCGCGATCGTTCCGTTCAGCGCGTGGCTGGAGCCGAGTAAAAAGCTGGATAACATGGCGTACTTGCTCGGCAAAGCTGTCCTGCTTACGAACGACCACGCCACCCCGGAGGGATGGCCGAATATCCGGAATTTTGCGAACACGTTCAACATGAAGATCGGGCCGTATTTGTGCGCCATGTGGGGAGGGATGAAGAATGGCGATCACGATCTGGTGCAAAGGGCGCGGGATGCCGTCACGGCCCAGAATTACATGGCGGATTACGGCCATGCGCAGCGTCCTTACAATATGAGCGCGGGCCAGGGCGGGAATACCGACGTGCTTTACATTTCTGTGACCGATTATTTTTTGCGCGTCATCGAACTGATCTGCAATGAGGACCTGGGCATTCACCCGGCGGTCTATGGGCGCTACTTCGACATGGTCGATGTGAATGCGGATATCTATCAGCGCCGGTTTGCGCAGGACAAGGAGACCAAGGAGTTCAGCAAAACGAGCGATCCCTCGTGGTGGAGGGCCACGTTCCTGCGCGGGCAGGGGCACGATCACCGCTGGGAAAGCTACGGGTGCGATCCTTACCTGGGCGTCCTCGGCAAGGCGTCGGATCACGGCAGGGTCGGCATCACCGAAGCCTGCTATTACATGCAAAGGGAGATTGGCAAACCGCAGAGCTGGCAGGGGTTGATGGACAATGTTTTCTTTCCCGCGGTGATGACCAGCAAGGCGCTGGAGAACTATCAACCGGCGGTGCGTCCCGCGTTGCCCGCGAATGTGCAGGTCTCGCAAACAGGCGGGAAAAATGTGGTCACATGGACTGCGGTTCCTGATGTTGTGGGTTATCGCATTTACAGGGCGAAGCAGATGGGCGGGCCGTGGACGTGGGTAAATTCACCCTATGCGACCATGACGCCTTTCAAGCTTCCCACGGAAGCCGAGATGCAGGGGTGGCAGGCGCAGGCTGATGTGGACAATGCCGCCAAGGCGCAAAGTCTGGGTGTCGAGGTTATGAAACTTAAAAAGGAGGAGAAGATTCCGGCTTGGACGAAGATGCCCGAGCCGGTGGTTGCTGCGATTCCGGATACGCTGGTGAAGGGGACTACATTTACGGATGAAGATGGGGCCGCTGATTCGGTTTATTTTATTACTGCACAAGACAAGGAAGGGCGTGAGAGTCGCTGGTTTCCGAATGAGCCAGTTCCTTCGCCGGGGAAGAAGTGAGGGAATGTTTTGAAATCATTTTCGTCCACAGATTACACGGATTTACACAGATTTAGAAAAGAAAGAGCCTTGGAAAAGGTCTTGCTGGAAGGCAAGCTGAGGCGAACTTTTGTGAAAAAATTAAAAAGTTAACGGGCTGCCTGTTACGTTGCAAAATTTCGATCAGCTAAATTACACAAAGAGGTATGGATTTCTACAAGCAACTCTTGGAAGTATTTGAAAGCGATACTCCTACCCAAAGCATTGAGGAGATCTTGATCCAAATGAGGGAAAGTGGCTATTCCGGGGAAGATGCCCTTCAGATATTGACCCGCCTGCGTGATTATATGGCATCAAAATCCAGGGAAGAAGACGAAGATGCTGTACTCTCATGGATGGATATTGCTTCGGGATGGTGCAGCCCAAATAACCGCGTCTGGCCCCCAAAAAAACTGAATCCATGAATGACTGGCCGCCACGTCTTAAATTGTTTCTTATTCTCTCTGCAATACAAAGTCTCGTGACGCGATCGGCAGAAACCACCTTGGAAGGAATTGATTCTGCGGAAACCGCTCAACAGGTGAACTTCATTATCGACTGCGTTTTCTATAAAAAAAGCGGCCCCTTACCGCAACATTGGGAACTGCTATTTGCTCCGACTGGGGCTTTGCAAGAGATATCAATTGTAAACGGATGGTCTGAAATTTATCTAAAATTAGCCGCAGAGTATGATGCCCTGGCATACTTGATCAAAGAACATGTCGATCAGTGATGCGCAGAATTATTCCCTTTGGTTGACGTATACGACCAGAGCGATGTGGGACGAGATGACGAATACTGTGACCAGGACTGACGCCAGTGGTGAGATCATCCACAACGAGGAGTAATCGCCAGCGGGGAAACCGCTCCTGTGGGTGAGTGTCCAATCGAGGCAGAGATACCAGATTGGCCATGCCAGAACGGAGATTGTGATGGGCAGCAGGTATGACCTGGGTTTGCCCATTCTAACAAGAATTGCCACGAATCCGGCGAAAACGAACGTCTGGAGCAGTAGTCCGGCGGAGATGACCAGAATCGCGTTGCGGCGGCTTTTGATGTGTCGCTGCGCGATCGTGCCGTAGCGATGGTTCCATGGGACAACCCAGGTGTCTGCGTCTTTCAGTTCCACGTGCGGCGGGTAGGTGAAGATGCGGATGCGCATGGACTGTGCGGGAACGCCGACGAGAAGGCCTGCGGCGTAGTGGCCGAACTCGTGGACCACCACGAGGAGAAAAATCACGACCGCGCAACGGATGCAGATGATGAGTTTTGCAAGCATGATGGAGAGTCGCGTGATCTGAACATAGCATGAGTGGGTTTCTATTGATGATCAAATCGCATGGTGCCGATCGAGCAGGAGGGATTGGTGGGGGTGGTGATGAGCCTCGCCGGTCTTCGAACGCGGGGCGGGTAGGTTTTTGATGACGGTTTTATTCCGTCACCCCACTCCGGGGGTTTATGGTTTGGTAGGGAGGGATTCCCGGGGTTTCGCTGCGCTGCGCCCCGGGCTTTAATTCCGTCGCACCCTCCGGGCGCTGGGGAATTGAAGTGCGGCTTCGCCGGTGTTATCCCATCGTGATCACGATCCACCCCGCTGTGTGCGACTCCGTTCTGTTAAGATTGGTCGATGGGCCACTTTAACTTTGAAAAAGTGGTGCTCACGAGAGGACTCGAACCTCCACGGGTTGCCCCATACGGTCCTGAGCCGTACGCGTCTGCCAGTTCCGCCACGTGAGCTTTAAAAAAGAGATTCCACTGCCGCGCCTTTTTTAATCGCGGGTTCAAAGAATAGATGGCGATTCGTAAATTGCAAATCGCAATTCTACGAAATTCGCATCGGCATCAGGACATACAGAAACGGGGTCTGGATCTTGATGACGCCGGGGCTCATCTCGTCTGTGAGGTCCAGAAACACTTCGTCGTTCGCCAGGTTCCGCAGGGGAGCCATGAGGAACTCGGGGTTGAACGCCACGGAGAATTCCTTGCCCTTGTATTGCACGGCGAGCGATTCCTTGGCTTCACCGACGTCGGGCGTGTTGGCCATGATGTCGATGTTGTTTTTCGAGAAGACGAGCTTTACGGAATTCGATTTCTCGCTGGCGAGCAGGGAGACGCGGTGCACGGTGTTCAGGAAAAGCTCGCGCTCGAGTGTGATGCGCTCCTTTGCCTCCGCAGGGATGACTTGGCGGTAGTTCGGATAGTTGCCCTCGATCAATTTCGAGACGAGCAGGGTGCCGTTGACCTCGAATGCGATCTGGTTTTCGCCGACGGTGAGTTTCACTTCGCCATCCTCGTTCAAGAGGCGGCCGAGCTCGGTGACTGCCTTGCTCGGGACGATGATATCGAC
>JBAVPB010000101.1:0-9448 GCA_049692655.1 Chthoniobacteraceae bacterium
CGTTCGCGCAATTCATTCAACTCTTTCGCAGCGGCGGCAATCGCGGCCCGTTGCTCCGCTGATGGCTCGGGAAGCGGAAAGGTTTCAAAGCAGCTTGTCGGCGTGTATCTAGGGCGGGTTTCAAGTCGTGTGCCTTGCTTTAACGACCAAACTTCGTGAAAGGATGAATGAAGCACTCCGAAAAAGTAGTCATCCGAACGCGCAAAAACATAAATGCCGTCATCTGGCAATACGATTGAATCCGCCCATGAAAAGATGCGAAATTTTGAAACTCGTGGCGTGGTGAGAAAACGAAAATGCCCCTTCAATGATTCACGCATACCGGGGCACGTTTCGGCGTGAAGCCACCAATTTGTGCGCCGGTGTTCACGCTTGTTTGCCTCGCGTTGCGGCTTTACGGTCGCCAGCGCATGCCCGTGCGGTAATTGATAAAGTGCGAATGCATCCAACTTCAAATCCGTGCCGGTGTCGATAATCCACGTCGGCGGCATTCGTTTTACAATCGCGCTGCCATTGAGCCACGGTCGCAGTAAATCGGAGTTCGGCTTTCCGTGGGGGTTCGGAGCGTCGATCCATTCGCGCGCAAGCGCGTCAGGAATGTCGAAGTCGCCACTTTTCTTCGTTCCGCTAAAAGCAATCCCTTCATTTTCGACGAGCCGATTCGCCGTTGTCACATCGGCATGAGCGGTAAGGTTTGAATGAATGACAGCAACGGGCTTGCCATCCAACACACACGTTGTTTCCGCGCCGTCGTCGAACCCTACCATACTCACATGGACATTCGCACCCGCGAGAATCCACTCCCGGTCACTCTCCGCAAAAAAGATGCCACCAATCCTTTTGATGCGCTTTAGCACTTCGCGATTAACACCGCCACGAATCGCTTGAGTTGCCAGCAATCCTGCCCGCTTGCAGTGATTTTCCTCGATAGCATCCGTTGCCTTTGCGAACCAGTAGGTGCAAAGGTCAGCCGCACCGGGAACGCGGTTGCCGTAATTTGATTGCAGGGCTTCGCAGTATTCGCGGCCAAGTTCGTTCCATTGCCTGCTTGAGCCTAAAAACGGCGGATTTCCGACGATAACATCGCACGCAGGCCAAGCGCGTTCGGTATAGACTTTGAAAAGATCATCCTGTCCGCCGTGTTCCTCCGCTTGCGCAGCCTTCAAATTTTTCGGTTTTTTGCGGAAAGTCTCATTGAGCAGCGCATCTTTGTTTTCAAAGCCCTCCAGATTTTGCAACACGGGCGAGCGGTCATTGTCAAAACCGTTGTCGCGCCGCCATTGCAGGAAGCCGATTTGCACGGAGACTTGCGCCAGTTCGTAAGCGTAAGCGTTCAATTCAATCGCGCGGAGTTGTTGCACGTTGACTTGCGGTGTGAATGTCCAGCCGAGTTGCGCGGCGGTGGTGATGACTTCCTTTTCCAGTCCAAGCAAGAGTTGCAACGCGACATAAAGAAAATTGCCGCTGCCACACGCAGGGTCAAGCACGGTGACGCCCGAAACTTTTCGCTGGAAATCCGCAAGCTGTTTTCGTTCGGCAGGCGTGCCTCTCCCTTTCAAAATGCCCGGTGCCAGGTCGCGCCGGAGCGCAGCCCATTCGCGGCGAAGCGGAGCCATTAGCACGGGTTCAACCAACGTTTTAATATCCGTCTCGCTGGTATAATGCGCGCCAAGTTGCGCCCGCTGGTCGGGGTCAAGGCCGCGCTCAAATAGGTTGCCCATGATACTTGGCTCGATGTTGTGCCAGTCATGGGACGCGGCATCGGCAAGCGCACTGATTTCGTCCGGTGTGAGTTCAAAAACCGTCGCATCGTGGAAAAGATGGCCGTTAAAATGACGGATTGTGGAAAAGCCGAAACGCCCGCCTTTCGCCATACGGCGGAAAAGGTCTTCCAGCGATTCCGCAAAAACTTGCGGATTGTTGAGGCCGATTTTGCAAATTTCGGAAAAAATATTTGGAGGGAGCAAGCCGGTGTCTTCCGCGAAAAAGCAGAATACAAGCCGGTTGAGAAACCGGGCGATGCGAAGGTTTTTCTTTTGCGCAACATAATGCTGCTGGCGCGTCTTTGCGTCGGTCAATTCCACCGATTCACGCTTTTGCAACGAAAGAGCAATTGTGGCAATTTTCCGGGCGAGTGTTTCTGTGACTTCCGCCGTGGTTTTTTGCGGTCGGAGCGCGCCCGGATCTGTGAGCACGGCGCGGAGCACGCGCAAGGCTTCCGGGGAATCGAGCTGTGCATTGCTGAATTCGTGAGTTTCCTGCACCGCACCATTGAAATTCGTGCGGATGATGAACCGGTCAAAATCGCAAACGACAAGCAGCGGAGGATTCAGCAGAGATTCGCGATAGCGGAGAAGCTGTTTGTATGCTTTTTCGAGGTCTTCGCCCGGTCCCTTATATTCCCAGCCGAAACATTCCTTTTTCCACACGTCGGCAAAGCCGCGCTCGTTGTTCGGCTTTTCGGCAACCCGGCCAGCAACCTCGATAGTGAAGAATTCAGCGTCCTTTACCACACGCTTTTGAAAGCAAAACGTGTCGTTGCCAGTGGGGTCGGCTTGTATTGGTGTCTCGACACCAAGCACCCGGCAAAGGTCGCTGAAATGATCCTGATAGGCCGAGCTTTCCTTTCCGGAAAACTTAGCCCATTTCGTTTTAAACTCCGCGGGGGTCATGAATTTGCCGATGGTGCATAGAAGCCACGGCAAAAACAAGTGCCGGTATCATCTGAGCGCGATAAAATAACCGGCGTGCTTGAGATCGTATAACAGTTTTAATATAAGAGGACATGAGTACATTTCTGGATACCCGGTTGAGCGAAATTCAAAGCGAGGAAATTCTCGCCTTGGTGAGCGAGTTGGAACATGTCACACGTATTGGCTCAGACGCATACGCGAACTCTCAATTGTTTATTTTTCTATCACAGTGCGTTTACCCCGGCGGGACTGGGGAAAAACGAGTTCCAATTTCTGCTGAATTTATAGCAGTCGCACCGTTGCTTGACACCCGAGTTGGCAAGCTACCGGATGGAGACTTGCGCAATCTTTGTGCTGAATTGGCCTTTCGTAACCATACTGCCTTGGAATACTATCACGGGAACAAACTTTCTGTGTTCCTCAATAAAACCCTTCCAAAGCACAGCGCACCTAAAAAGCCTACTTCGAGCCAGCAACGTTGGAATGCAGTTGCCATGCAGCGACGTGCCAATCGCTAAAATACGGTTCGCCGGTGTGCATGAGCATGCATAAGCGGCAATCAGTTTCCGTCAGTGCCGGTCCGCACAAGCGAAAGGCCGAAATTTACGTTCTTTGCCGCCTTAGAGCGGTGTTCGTCCAACAAATGCCCATAGACCTTGCCTACGAGGATTCCACCGTCCTTGTGGCCCATCCATGCGGCAATGGTCATAAAATCAATCCCGGCCATGACGCACACGCTGCAAAAGTAATGGCGCAGATCGTGGAAGCCAACCCACGGCAGGCCCGCTGCTGCCCTTGCCATTTTCAGACTTTCGCGGAAGCTCTGCGCGTTTGCGTCGCGATTGCCACGTTGCGGCGACGGGAAGAGCCATGAGCAATCAGGGGCACGCCGTGCCTTCATTTCGAGCAAGAGCGAGCCGAGCAGCGGATTAAATTCCACAGTGCGCGATTCCCAATTTTTTGCAAGACCGTCCGCACCAATCGTCACGCGCTCGCGCTCGAAATCCACATCCTCCCATTTCACGCGCAAGGCTTCCTGTTCGCGCGCCCCGCTCAATGCAAGGAAGCGCAGGTAGTCGGCAACCTGTTCGCCATTTTTCACGCACGCGCTGCGGGCACTGGCAATCAGTCGCTCGAATTCAGCCGGGGTGATAAGCGGGCGCTTTGGGGTCGGGGCTTCCTCCAGTGATTTCATTTTCGGCAATTCCCGCAAGTGCCCATCATCCAGCGCATTCTTGAGGACGTTGCGTAGCATGAGCAAATCAAGATTGGCCGTGCGCTCCGAAACCGGCTGCAACTCACGCCCGCCGAATGTCCCGCCCTTCATTCGCTTATCCACATAAGCGGCAATCATCGGCGTAGCGATGCGATCAATCCGCACATGACCAATGGACGATTTCCAACGCCCTATTGCCTGCCGCTCATTTTCAAGCGTGCCAGCGCGTTTGCGCGTCACAATAGCTTTCGCAAAATACGTTTCGCAGTAGTCCGCAAATGTCGGCTTGCGGCCCGCAGTCGGCAAAGCATTCTCGCGCCGGTCGTTCCTTAAAACTTCCAAGGCTTCTTTAGCTTCCTGCAAATTCCGCACCGGGGCTTTCTCTTCATTCGCAAGCGGAAACCGTCTGGCGGTCTTTTTACCGTCCCCACGGTCAATCCACAGTTGCCCGTAATACCGCCCATTGCGGATTTGAAGGCCGCGCACTCTACGATTGCGCGAATCGCAAACGGTGATAAACTTCGCGCCATGATCGTTTGTGCCAGTTGTGCTAGAGCTTGTGCCAATGGATTCGCTGGAATCGGATGCTTCCGCCGCTTTGTTCGTGGTGGAAGGTTTGCTTTGCGTTTCTTGTATATTCACGGCATTACTCTAGCACAGATACTAGCACAGCGTCAAGATAGAGATGCGCGATTAGTCGTAAGTCTCACAGAATAAGCAGTTGCCGGGGTGGTGAAATTGGCAGACACGCCAGACTTAGGATCTGGTGCCGCAAGGCGTGCAGGTTCAAGTCCTGTCCCCGGTATTTCATAAAAAGCGTTCGTGCCAGAATGGCGTTAAGATGAGACATGTTTAGGATAACCTCAGGGCATGTAATGACGTGTTCCAGCGGCCCTCCGGGGCGCATATTTGTTTAACAGCAAAGTCCGGTGGTTTGCACCACCAGCTAATATCCGGCAACCCTCCGGGTTGGCCCAGGAAATATGCGTCGTAAAGCACTTTAACTTAACTCCATTCATGCCGCATCATTCGGGCTCGAGGAGGATCGTGACCTCGTCGTCGCAGGCAAGAATCCAGCGTATTTTTTTGGCCTGACGGTCCTTGGATTTTTTGTATTTGTATTTGCCCAGCCGGATCCATGAATCCACGGTGGCCTCGAGGAGGGTGTCGGCCTCGCCGTTTGCCTTCCAGTTGCTCCCTGCATCCGCCTGCTCGAAAACGGCGCCCTCCTTGATGAGATACTGCATGAAATCCCGTTTCAGCCCGGGGCGGGAGTCTTCCAGATCGGCGACGTGGGATTCGTCGCCGGAAAAATCGATTTCCAATTTCATACCGGGAAGGTGATAGGTTTCTTTTTGTGCCATGACGGGTGGAAGTTCCCTGCAAATGTTAAATAATGTCAACGCTGATCGGCATCCGCGCGCCGCAATGACGAAAGCGAAAAGGCCGGGCAATAAGGGCCCAGGTATTTGCGTTTCCACCAGGCTTTGGAGTGATCTGCGTAATGGGTGAATTTGTAATCGTAGAGACTCGCGCGGATATAGCGCGGTGGAGTAGCAGGGAAAGGATTCACAGCCATCAATCCCAGCACGTCGGGCGAGCCTTCGAGGAGGCGCGCCATGAACGCGATGATCCATGGATTTTGCCGGTAGTTTCCCAATGCGGCGAACCACATCTGCCAGTCGAGACGGGGTTGGAATGGGGCGACCAGGCCGGGGCGGCGATTGATGTCGCCGGGTTTCCAGTGGAATTCGTAGGGCAGCCAGTTTTCCCCGTCGTTGCTTCCCTCGATGATTATTTCCGGGCGGGTGCGGGTCATGACCCTGAACAGTCCGTAGCTGTTGAATGTGCAAAAGGGCGATACGGCTTCGTAAATCCCAACCAAGGGCGCGGGCCATGGCACCCGTGCTCCGAATGAGCCGATGAGCTGCATGGCGGACAAAAGCACATCGAGCGCGGCGATCGATCCTACGAGCCAGACGGGCCATTGGACTTTCTTTTTTACCGGAGGTGGCGCTGTTTTTTTCAGGCACCAGGCGGGCCATACGTCGTCGTCGAGGAACAGCAGGCTGAGGGCAATCGCAAGCAGGTTGAAGAAGCAGTAGTTGCCGGTGGCCGCGATGAAGAGTTGCAATGCGATCAATGCCACGCAGCCGGCCCTGCGCAGATTGCGCGGACCGAAGATGCAAAATGGCGCTCCTATCTCAATCACGAACATGAGCATGACTGACAGGGTTTCCAGCCAGAGCGGAGACTGGTTTAAATACCAACTCGTCCAAAGGGGAAGCGGCTGGGTCTGGTAGTGGTAAGTGAGGGCGGTGAGGCCGCTCCAGGAATCGTCGCCGCTGGAGAGCTTTACGACGCCGGATTCGAACATGAGGCAGAAGAGAAGAAACAGCAAAAGCCAGCGCGCAATTTTCGAGGAGCCGGTCTCGCGTTTCCAATCCGGCCAGAATCCCGGAGGCATGAGGAAGATCGAGAGGAACCCGGCCTGGAGCAGGAGGGCATCCCATTGGAAACCGAGGAATACTCCGCAGACATTAATGAGTGAAAGATAGAGGACCCACAGAAGGAAGAGGCAGATGGCGGGCAGAAATCCCGCTATCACAGAACAGGAAAGCACCACGCCCGCGATGCAGAGGGCAACGAGGAATTGGTCGCTGGAGTTGAACCAGCAGAGGGTCGGGCATTGCCAGTAGCGACTCGTGCCGATTTGCCCCTGCACCGCATGGAGAAATTCGCCCGCCGGTGAAATGCCGTGCGAACCGGCCAGCCCGCGGATCTGCATGAGCAACGAAAGAAATGCGATGAAGTAAATGAGCCCCATCAAGCGCACGAAAATCCATCGGGAGACGAGGTAGGTGGGGCGCGCCACCGAGCGGCCAAAAAACAGGCGGGTGAGAAAGGAGAAAACGGTGCGGTTTTCTGCAACGATCTTATAGACAAAGCGGGCGGCTTCATTAAAGAACGGCATCTCACGCAAGGCGCCCAACAGGATGTTTTCCTGCTGTGAAAACTCGAGCGCCCTGAATATTGCTTCGGCTCCACTGGATACGCGCCCGTCGGGCTCGATGAATTGCACGGCGGTCTGGAATGCGCGGGTGGGAATTTCGGGGAAATGGGCCGCGACTTTTTGGTAGGGTTCGTAATCGACCTGGTCTCCAGTGGCGCCGCGCCAACGCTCGATCCAGAAGCGGCAGAAACCGCAATCGCCATCGAATACCATCACGGGGCGATCCGAAGGAGGATTGCCGAGCTGGTAAGGCTGATTGCCGGTTTGGTTTGTCATGGGGTCGTGGTTATATGGGCTAGATCGCTTTGGTGCTTAGAACCGGTGGTTTTCAATGTAAACGATGCTGGACGCCGATTTTTTTACCTTTGTTTTGCTTTGACTAGGTTTGACTCCTCTGTGAACCAGACAAGCCATAAGGCTTCCCGCTTGTCCAGATTGACTTTGGCGAGGCCGATGAAATGAGGGTTCTTGTGGAATGATCGCAATATGTTATCTGTTATCTTCAATATTACACAAAAACGCGACATTGTCAAGCAGGAGCGATATTAATGTGATTATTTAGTGTAAATACTGGAGAAGGAGAACTTTGTTCGAGCTACCGGCTTCTGGCGGCAGGGCGAGAGAGACGGCTTTGAAACAGGACCCCGAAAACGCAGAGGATCACAAACAACACGGATGCCATGGTGTGATCCATGTGGAAAGAATGGACGATGAGATGGGCTCCCGTGGCTGAGGAAAAGACCATGAGCGTCCAATCAAAAACCATCATCATGAAGATGGCACCGATGATTCCGCCAACAGCGAATGCGATCCACGAACGCTCCGGGGATTGCAATGCCCATGCGTCCAGCAAGGTCATGAAAAAATAGCCACCCGCCAGAAAACCGGCCAGGGTCACGGCGAGCTTTTGCACGTAGATCGCGATCAGCGCCCCGGCAAGTCCCACCACTGCCGCGATCACGAGGCGGACCATCTGGGGTTCATGCGCGAGCATGGTTGCCACCATCTCGCTGGCAATGACGAAGCCGACAGCTCCGACGAACAGCCAGAAAAGCCTGCGCCCCATGCAGAGCAGGATTACGCCGATTACGATTTTGATGAATGAGAGAGGCATGTCGGGTGAGACACTCCGTTAACGGAACACTACAGTCCGGTCAATGTTGAAGCTCTGAGCCGTAACAATACAGTTGGGGATACCAATGCAAGTGCCATCGGATTATATAAGTGACCTGTTGCGGTTGAAAATCTTACTGCAATGCAGTTGATTTGTTTCACTAAAAGGTGACTAAAAAGGACTGAGGCGCAGATAAGGGAGAGGGTTCAGGGCCGGAGGCATTATGGAATCTGTTTGCAGGGTGGCGTTTTTTCCGGGATTGGCGCGTTGTGGAGGTGAAGAGATCGTGGATTTTTTGACGTCATGTTGCGCGGTGAAGTCGCCAGATAGCAGGCGGGGGTTTGGGGAAAAAGTTCGTTGCGGCGAGGACTCCGCAACCAGCACGGCTGGAGCCATGCGCCCCCCGGAGGAAGAGATGGCGCGCTGTGTGGAAAATGGGTCATGGATGATGGGTGCGTCTCTCGTGGGCTTTTCGGCGGGCCGCCGAAAAGAGCACCCGGGCCGGGCGCGCTACCCGGAATGTTGCTACGCCGTCCAGATTCGTTTGGAGACAAGCTCCCATTTCAACTGCATGAATACAGCTAAGGTTTCCCTTCATAGCTTTTCTGTTGAAGGAAATTTCACGCCATGCGATCCGGGTAATCCGTAAAGACACCATCCGCGCCGATGGCCTGCATCCGCTTGATCCCGTCGATGGAGTTGACGGTATAAACGAACACTTTCAGGCCGTGGTGATGTGCGTCCAAGACAAAGGCTTCATTTGCAGATTCCACGGCTATGTTGACGGAGTATGCGTCGAGGGATTTTGTAACAACCGCGTAGTTTGCAGGAGGTTTCGTGAAAAGGACTCCCGAACGGATACCAGTGTTTTTGAGTTTTCCCAATTCGTCGAGGTCAAATGAGGATACGAGGAAGTCCTGTTCCTTCCATGCATGTGTGTCCATATACTCCCTGATTAATCCGGATGTGAGCGCGGCTGTTTCCCTTCCTTTCAATTCGATATTCACGAAAGCCCGGCGATCGACGGTATCCAGCACCTCACGCAGGGTTGGAATTTTTTCTCCATTTCCGGCGTCAAGGGAGCGCAGGTATTCGAACGATTGCACCTCTACTCGCCCCGTGCCATTTGTGGTGCGTTCCAATGTTTCATCGTGAATGACCACGAGTTGATCCTCAACCGCGTAAACATCGATTTCCACGCCATCCACCCCGAGCGCGAGTGCCTTTCGTATGGAGCGCAGCGTGTTCTCAGGCTCGAGTCCCCTCGCCCCACGATGGCCGATGCATAAAAAATTCCGCATAATTTAATCAATGACTTGGAAACCACCAATCCCACAGAGCTTGGTTTTTTTAGTCCGTTGTCCTATAACACATCCATCCCCTCACCATTCCTCACAAACTCTCCCGTAAAT
>JBAVPB010000102.1:0-5182 GCA_049692655.1 Chthoniobacteraceae bacterium
TGCCATTCCCGCTGATCGTGGTCAGGCCGGTATAGGTGTTCGCCCCGGACAACGTGGTGGTGCCCGAGTTGGTGATGTTCAAAATGCCCCCCACCGAGCCCGTGCCGCCGCTGTAGTCCTGAATCGCGCTGCTGATGGTCGTATTACCTGTGCCGTTAATGGTCAGTGTCTGGGCGGTGCCACTCACTTGGTCGAGGTTAAGATTGGCGCCCGACAGGGTCAACGTGTTCCCGCCAGTGATGCTACTTGTCAGTATGGCAGCGGCATTCGTATTGGAGAGGGTCCCGGCGAGCGTGATGCTGTTGGAGCCGGAGACTGTAAGATTGCCACCTAAAGTAACGACGTTGGAGAGGCTCACATTTGCAACAAGCGATTGCAGCGTGATAGTGCCGCCCGTGGACAGGAAGGTCAACGTACCGGAGGCGATACCGCCGTTGCTGGCATTGTCGAGCTGCATCGTGCCGTTGTTCAGCGTGGTGGCTCCCGCCGAACTGTTGCTGCCAGCGAAAATGGTGGTACCGAGGTTTGATCCGCCGGCGATAGTGGTCGTGCCTCCGTAGGTGTTCGCGCCGGAAAACGTGGTGGTGCCCGAGTTATTGATAACAATGTTGCTGTGCCCCGTGCCGATCCCACCGCTGTAGTCCTCGACGAGACCGCCAAAGGTGGTGTTGGCCGTGCCCGCAAGGGTAAAGTTGAGGCCGGAATTAATGGCGCCGCCGAGGTTGACTGTGCCACCAAACGTCAACGTGCTGCCACCCGTGAGGCTGTTGGTGAGGGTTTTAGTTTGCGTATTCGTAAAGGTGCCACTGAACGTCAGGCTCTGAGCGCCAAAAATCGCGAAGCTATTCGTCATACCGATCGCGTTTGTCAACGTAAGCGCCCCCGCGCTGCCGACCACAAGATTGCCACCCCCCAAAGTCAGTTGGCCGCTGGCGAGACCACCGTCGCTGGCTGTAGAGCTGTTCAGTTGGAGCGTGCCTGTGGTTAGAGTCGTTGTTCCTGCCGAGGAGTTCGAACCCGCGAGAATGGTGGTGCCGCCCACTCCGTTGATCGTGGTCGCCCCACTGTAGCTGTTGGCTCCGCTCAGTGTCCACGTCCCCGCCGTGGTAGTAATACTGACACTTTGCGTCCCGGTGCCATTGCTGATTGCCCCGCTGATCACGTTGCCCGTGCTCGTGCCGGCCCCGCTGATGTTTAATGTCGAAGTTGCCGTATTGGTGATGTTACCGGCAAAGACCAGGCTCGACCCCGCGCCCGTCTGGGCGTTGGTGATCGTATAGCTGCCCCCGAGCGAGATCGGCGCATTGAATGTCTCGGTCAATCCCGTCACGCCAGCGCCAGCGCCCATCGAGATCGAGCCGCCGGACGTCAGGCTCAGCGTCGATCCCCCGTTGACCCCGGAGCTGCCGATTGTGTAGTCGGCCAGCGTCGCCAGGGTCGGATCGAAAATGATGCTCTTGACCGTAACACCCGTGCCCAGATTGATGGTAGTAAACCCATTACCGCCGTTAGCGAATGTCGCGGTGTCGGCGGAGCCCGGCACGGGCGACGCACTCCAGTTCGCGTCTGCCCAGTTGGCATCCGTTGTGCCCTCCCAGATTCCGCTGGCCGCCTGCGCGGAATGCCCCGCCAGCAAAGTTGCAGCGGATATCACGAGCGCTGGAACACGCAAATAGCGGCGAAACACACCCGCATTTTTTCTGGCGGGCTGCGTGTCATGCGATGCGCGGCATGGCCGGGTGGACATATCGGAGAGAGTGGAAGTGCTCATGGGAAGTATTGTTTGGGGGGGATGGTGTGGAGTGACTGTTACAACAAGTGCTTAACGCGGGGAATTGTCGTTGGATGCTGACATACAAATTTCTTCTGCTACGAAGCAACATTCGTATCTTTCTTTAAAAAAATCAAATAAAAAAACAATCTTCGCAAAAACAGATCGTTTTCAGAGGGAATCCACACCGCATTTTAAATGCCACCGTCGTCTGAAAGGCAAAAATTCTTCCTCACGGAAATGCTTGATCCCAGCGCAATCGCATCCCCCGGATGCTTGCAATAAAAGCAGTTTTTCAGGCGCCCTCAGGAGCCGTTGAGTCTTATGCCGCAAGGGCAATGACAGCAACCCTGCACACCTCGTGCTTCGAAGCCGATTTCGAGCATAGCAAGTCGCCCACTTGGAATGAGTTGCAATCCCACCAAAATTCGTCCACTTTTCCCCTGTGTCTCGCAAGGCCATCCCCAGATCCCTTCCGCCACTTACCAAGGTCTTCAGCAACTTCGTCGGCTTTTCCGAGGATAACAACAAGCAGCGCCTCCTCCTCGATGAATTGCGGAAAGCAGCCCGCCGCTTGAAAAAGCCAAAATCCCAGCCCTTCTACTCCATGCGCGAGGTCGCAGGCTTTTTCCAGACCCCCCTCCGCACCGTCGCCATCGCCTACGAGACCCTCGAGAAAGAAGGCCTCTTCAACAGGGTCCGCAGTTCGCAGACGCAACTCATCGGCAGCACCGACTCCACCCAGAACATCGTCCGCGGCGTGGTCGGCATCCCCATCTGGCTCCTCTCCATCGTCATCTCCCCCTACACCCGCGTCCTCCATACCGGCCTCGAGGAACGCCTCAGGAAAAAAGGATTCGTCGCCGACCTCATCTTCTTCCGCACCGGCGAGGATTACGAACCCGATTTCGCCGACCGCCTCCTCCGTCATAACCTGAACACCCTCATCTGGCACACCCCCCACCCACTTTCCTCCCAGGTCCTCCTCGCCGTGCGAGATCACGGCGTCCGCTGCATCATCATGCAGCCCATGGAGGCCCAGGGCAGCAACATCCAGCCAAACTACCTCATGAACTGGGACCCCGCCTACCAGGCCCTCGCCCGGTCCTGGCAGCAGAGCGGCATCCGCCGCGTATTCATCCCCAAGCCCATCTACCTCCCCGCCCAGCGCGCCCTCAAGAACTTCGTAAAACTCCTCGACGACAGCGGCATGGAAGTCCAGCAGACCGAGGCAAACGCCGCCACGCTCCTTGAAAAAACCCGCAACAACAAATCAAGCGTCGTCGCATTCCTCGACCAGCAGGGCGCCGATGTCCTCTGCAACGAAAACCCCTCCACCATCGAGCATATCCTGAAAATCGCCCGCGTCGCATTTTGTCGCGGCCCCATCCGCCTCCCCTACTTTGAAAACCGCCCCGTCGAAGTCGATATCGTCGGCTTCTCCCCCCTCGAAATCGCCGGCCGCATCGTCGATGATCTCTGCGACCCCTCCGTCCACCCGAACCAGGCCCCCCGCACCTTCAACGCCGCCTACCACCCCCAGCAAGCCTCAAACAGCATCACCGATTCGCTTTAAACAACGGTTTAAATGAAAACAACTCACGCGACGGATGGGTAATCTCAACGCGCCAACTTGAACTAGAAACTTCTCGTTATTACGCCCCGGTTTTAAGATCATTAGCACAGTCCACCCTTTCACGAATCAGACCTATGAAGTTATTTTTTGTATTCTCACTCTGTTCTCTAGCCCTCTGCCTTTCCTCGATCCGCGCCGACGACCAGGCCAAAGGGAGCCAGCCGGTGACCACTACAGCCCTTCAGGGCCTCAAGCTCGAAGGCAGTTTTTCACTCCCGAAGAAAACCTACTTCCTCGGCGAGCCCATGGAAACTAACTTCACCGTCGTGAATAAAGGCCAGGCCGCCGCCTGCTTCCGCACCGGGGGCGATTATAGGAACTCCGGGCGTCACGATCGTTATTCCATCAAGGCTGTGGATGAACACGGGCAGGCTGTTCCCGATCCCGTCCGCCCCTCTGGCATGGGCGGCGGCATTGGCAGCAGCGCCACGGTTAATCCAGACGAGAGTTATACGGAAAACCTGCTGGTGAATCTCTGGTGCGCCTTCTCCAAGCCGGGAAAATACACCATCACTTGCAAACGCACCCTCCACGCCATCCGTTCCGACCAGCGGGGGGATGACTTTTATTCCAAGCCCGAAAACAGCTTCCCTGCTTTCCCCGTGGAGACAACCCTCGAGGTCACCATTGAGGACAATCCCCAGGCGCAGGCCGCTTATATCGACGGGCTCGGCTCAACTCTTTCCGACAAGGGCGAATTCACCGACCAGGCCGCCTTGCAGCTCAAGACCCTGGCCCAGGCGCAAATACCCGCCGCCTTCCCGGCAATCACCAGGGGCCTCGACGCGCAGCCAAGGATCCAGCTCATGGCCGTCGAGTGGCTCTCCTATTACGGCCCTGCAAAAGCCTCTCCCATCCTCCTCGACCGCGCCCCCAAGCTCGCCCCGCTGGCCCGCGTAGCCGCGCTCCGCATTCTCAGCGATTGGAATACCCCCGGCGTCGAGCCGCTCATCGCCGCAGCCCTCGGCGATTCGGATCACGAAGTACGCGCCAATATCGTTCTGCTCTGCTCCGAGAAATGGTACAGCAGTTGCATCCCGATCCTGCTCACCATGGGCAATGACCCCGATGCCCTCGTCAGGCGCTACCTCGGTGCCGCCCTCGGTGCCAGCGGTGACAAAGGGGCCATCCCCATCCTCATCAAATTGCTCCACGATTCCGACCCCGACCCCTTCATCAAAATCTGGGCTGCCGAGGGCCTCGGCAAATTCAAGCGGATGGACGGTGTCCCCGTCATGATCGCCCTGCTGCGCAACCCAAAGGCAAAGGACGACCAGGAAAACATCATGGCCACCATCGAGGAACTCACCGGCAAAAAATTCGATGGCAACCGCAACGCCTGCCTTCAGTGGTGGGACAAAACCGGCAAGTCCACCTATAATAAACCAATTAAATAAAGACGCAGCCACGGAATGTTGGATCGTGACCTCCGGACTCGTACCAGCAGATTTATGAGGAAAACGACAGAAAAATCCGTTGTAGAGTGCGCTGTCCTCAGCGCATGGAGCTTGACGTGACTGCACATAAATCCGCTGGGGACAGCTCCACAACGATCTGTTTCAGATGACGTCCAATCTCCTTTTTTATCAGTAAACCGGATAAGCCCGCGTCCCCTTCGTTATTTTTGGCGCGTGAATTCTGAACCTGCCGCAAAGCGGTTGCATCCTTATAGCCCACGGGATTGGCGCAACGCAGGAGCGCCTACCCTGGGTCAACCATCCATTCCCATCAACCCCGAAGGTAGGTTGCATCATCCGACCCACATCGCACACAGC
>JBAVPB010000103.1:0-19667 GCA_049692655.1 Chthoniobacteraceae bacterium
ATCGAATTCGGATCGGCAGGGTCGATAGTGATATCCCCATCATCCACGCCCACCTCCTGCTGCGGGGTATTCACGAGATTCCCCTCCGCCTTCGCCTTCGCGCGCAACTGCTGGATGGAATCCATCACATCCGCAGGCTGATTCACAAACGCATCGCCGACCTGCGCGGTCCAGTCGGCATTTTGGTTCAGCCAGTTCAACACATCGGGATACCGCGTCAGCGCCTTCACACTGTCATCCCAAGGCTGGTTCGGAATCTGCGACAGGTCGCCGCCGGTATTCACATAAGCCGCAGCCTGTTGGATATCCGAGGGCACCGTCGAAGCCGGCAAAATCAGCGCAATCAGCGAATCTGGATAAAGCGCAATCGGCCCCAGCAGATCATCGAGTTCATCGGCGCTGAGCAACTGCGCCCCATCCTGCGCCGCCGGAGCCTGTGCATGCAGCGGAGCCGCAAAAAACAAACCCAGGCAAAGGGTGAAAAAAAAGGCGGCAAAGGTTTTCATGGAAAACATACTGGCTGGAATTCTCGGATTGATTACTCCTGGCTGTTGGACGGGTTAAACATGACATTATTCGAATTACGAAGCAAGCAGAGGCATTTTACACGCTGAAACACGCATTCTTCAGAGCGTGTCACCACGCGGCGAACCCCTGGAGGGCGCGGCATCTTGTAGGGGAAGGTGTTACCTCACTGGCATTTAGTTAAGAAGCATCAGCTCTTTCTACAGTGGTCGGACAAAAAAGAGTGAAGTTACGATTCACGCAGCGCGCCCTTGGAGGGACCTGCTCTGTCAGGTCCCAGTCCGCGATAGCTTCTTCGGACTTCTCTCTTCATCCCCCATCTCAACATCCCGATTGTTGAAAGCGCCAGACACCCCTCTCAGCTACCGGAAACTACGACACCACAAAACCCGGATCAGCGCAAAGCCGCTCCGCACTCGTGCGCGTAATCTGCATCCCCTGCGCCTGAAAAGTCTCCCTCAAGAGCGGGGTGGGAGCCGGGGAATAATCTCCTTCTGAATAAGATGCGCCCGGCGTCAGTGAAAAATATTCAATGACCAGGTTTTTTCCATCAAGTTGCAACTGTGCAAACCCATTAAACCCGAGCTGGTCTTCTTGGTAAATCGGGTTGATCCGTGCATCGTAAAATAAAAGCTCCTTTGCCAGGGGATTGTCGCCGGGAGGTTTTTTCGCTTCGACTGGCATTCCCCCGTGCCCGATGCAGCGGCCGTGGACTTTCAGATCGTCGGTTCCGAAATATTCGTATCCCGCAAACCGGTGTTCATGGCCCCAGAGCCAGATGACGGGTGAATCGAAGAACTCCGCGAGTTGACGCGCCGGGACCGGATAATTTCCTTCGAAGCCCGAGAAATATTGATGATGCGACAGGATGATCGTGGCTTTCGGATTTTGCTTCGGCTTCACATCCTCACGCAGCCATTTTATAAGCGGGTCAGGCAGCCTGCAATCGCCCTCGAGCCATAGGGAAAGAATCGGCAACCCCACGGAATTGTAGCCTGTATCGATGCCGAGGATTCTCCAGTCATCGGTCTCCAGGCAAAAAAAGCTCGGGCCCTGCCCCGACATTTTTCCGGAGGCATCCTTGATGCCCAGCGCAGGGAGGAAAATGTCAAAGTAAGCCCCGCCATTCGCATACATCTCGTGGTTTCCACAGAGCGCGAAACTGCCGAGCCTGCCGGATGGCCACACGACGCCCTTGATTCCCCGGCTGCCGGCGCCGAGGCAGTTCTCCCGCACCTCGGTTTCGTTGCCAACATAATAGACGTCGCCCAGATGGATGGTGAGATCAGTCCCGCCGCCATCGGGCCATTGCAACATCTGCTGCGCGACCGCCTCAGCTTCATCCGTGCCCGTGCCCCAATCACCGGCAACGCCGATCCGCAGCGCGTTCGGTACTTTGTAGATGGAGGTCTTGTTTGGTGCCGCCGAGGCATCCAGAAAATCGTGCCGGGGAGTAAATGCATATTTGAGATAGGAAGTCACCCATTCCCAAACCGATTTGGTCTCGAACATCTCCAGCGTGTTATAGCGCTGCGCCTTCAACCTCGCGCCCTGCAAGTGATTCAGCAGCGGCAATCGGGAAAGATCCTTGTATTTGCTGAGTTGTTTTTTCATCGGCATGTTCCCTGATTGAACGGGCAATAAATGTGACGCGCCATGGGTGAAAACACCTGTTTCGAGCGGAAAAAATACCCTGTTGCTTATGTCTGCTTGAGCACCACGCCGCCCGCCTGCTGATTAAACCCCAGCGACGAGATCAACACGCTCCCCAGACCCCGCTGCTCCAGCGCCAGCGCCCCATGGATCGTCTGGATCAACGCGCCAGCCCCCAAGGCATCCCCGATTGCCCGCTTCGGATATTCCACTGTTGCATCCGGAAAAAACTCCCCGATCGCCGCCGCCTCCGCTGCGTCGATGAACGTCCCATTCGCGCAGCTCACCACCAGGTCCACGCTCCCGCATTGCGCCGCGAGATCGCCATGCACCTTGCGGATCGCCCCGCGCGCCGCCTTTTGATTGGAAAACGACACGCCGTCATGCACCGCCTCCAGCGCCACCTTGCCCGTCCGCGCCAGCACCAGCGCTGCGCCCCCCTCCGCCAGCATCGCAGGCAACCGCCACGACCGGTAAGCCTCGCACAAAATCCAGTCAATCTCCTCGCCCCCTGCCACCACCACACGGTCGATATCCGAAGTCTCCAGCAACTGCTCCGCAAACTTCAGCGCCGTCAGCCCGATCGACCCATCCCCCACCAGCGTGTAGCTCATCCCCGTCGTCCCCAGCAGCGCCGCCAGATGGCTCGCCGGCGCGTTATACACCGTCTCCGGGAAGAGCAGGGGACTCGCCGCATTTGCCCCCTGTTGCACCACAGTCTCGTAAAATTTCCGCGTGTAAACCACTCCCCCGCTGCAAATTGCAAAAACCACCGCCGTCCGCTCCGCCACCTCCGGCGTCATAGTGATCCCCGCATGCTCCAGCGCCGCCAGCCCCGCAGCCACGGCGTAGTAAGTAATTGCACTGGAACGCCTTAGCCTCGGATTCCTCCCCAGCGCATCCACAGTCTTCGGAGGCACCCCATAGTAGGAATGCGTCCTCGCCGAATGTGACGACGTTGCCAAGGCTATCCAACCGTTACCAACCCTTACCAACCCTGCACTCACCTCCTCCAGCCCCGTCCCGAGCGGCGTCACCCACCCCATCCCCGCAATCCTGGTCGTACCCATTACGCCACCCCCCGTTCCAAAACAATCGTCGCATTAGTCCCGCCAAACCCGAACGAATTAGAAATCACACACCCCACCTCCGCCTCCCGCGACTCATTCCCCACCACGTCAAAATTCCACCCCGCCTCCCCCTCCCGGAAGTTGATGTTCGGCGGCAAAAATTGCTCCCGCAGCGCCAGTATCGAAATCACCGCCTCGATCGCCCCCGCCGCCCCCAGCGAATGCCCCATCATCGACTTCGTGGAACTCACAGGCACCCTTCTCTCCCCTCCAAATAACTGCGTGATCGCCACCCCCTCCGTCGAGTCATTGAAAGCTGTCGCCGTCCCGTGCGCATTGATGTAGTCCACCTCCTCCGGCCGCCGCCCCGCCGATTCCAGCGCGCGCGTCATCGCCTGCAACGGCCCGATCCCCGAGGGGTGCGGCTGCGTCAGGTGATGATTGTCCGTCGAGATCCCATACCCCGTCACCTCCGCCAAAATGCTCGCCCCGCGCCCCACCGCATCGTCCCAGTTCTCCAGCGCCAGCATCGCCGCCCCCTCGCCAAGCACCAGTCCCGTCCGGTCCTTGTCAAAAGGCCGTATCCTCTCCGCCGTCGAAGCCTGAAGGGAGTCGAATCCCGTGAACACCATCTCCGAGATCGCATCATACCCCCCGCAAATCACCCTGTTGTATTTCCCACTCCGCACCATCTGGAAAGCATGCCCGATCGCATTCGACCCCGAAGCGCACGCATTCGCAATGATCTGGCACGGCGCCGAAATTCCCACCGCGTCAAATGCATCCAGCACCTGTTTCTGCGGCGAATAATTCGCAAGCCACCGCCCGCGATCCTTCTTCACCCCGCCGTTGATGTACGACCTGAAAAACGCCTCGCCAAAACTCATCCCCCCGCTCGTAGTCCCGATCACCGCCAGCTCCGGCGCAAATCCGGCTCCTCCATCCGGCAATTGCCCCATCACCTCCCTCATTGCCGCGATCATCATATGGCTCGCCCGGTTCATCCGCCGCGTCACCCGGCTCTCCCCGGCCACCCCCGCCAGGAACTCCTCCGGAATCCACCCCGCCGTCGAGCATTTTGTCTTCGACACGTCAAATTGTGTCACTTTTTTTACACAATCCCGCCCCGCCTTCAGAGAGGCCAGCGTCTCCCCGGCATTTTTCCCCAGCGCGCTCATTATTCCTACAGCCGTCACCGCTACACGACGCGATAGGAGGGTGGGGGAATGATTGGAGTCAGACATGATTTCGATTTGAGATTGTTTTTTATTCCCCGTTGATCTACCACATGCAAACGTTTTTGTAATGCAGGCCAGTATACATTCATCCAATATTAACAACTTGCACACAGCGCCACCTCTCCCTCCAGAGGCCCCTTCCACCACCATCCTCGAGAAAATCTCCTCCCGTGAGCGCCTCACGGAAGCAGATGCCCTCCACCTTTTTCAAACCGGCGACCCCGCGCTCCTCTCCCGCATAGGTTCCATCGCACGCGAAGCCCGCCACGGCCGCAACGCCTTTTATACCATCAACCGCCACATTAATTACTCCAACATCTGCGTCCTCGACTGCGACTTCTGCGCCTTCGGCAAACGCAAGCGCGACGCTGGCTCCTACGAGCTCACCATCGACGAGATGGTCGCAAACGCCCGCGCCTCCATCGCCATGGGCGCCCAGGAGATCCACATCGTCGGCGGCCTTCACCCCACTTGGAAATTCACAGCCTACCTCGACATGCTCCGCGCCCTCCGCGCCCTCAGCCCCACCATCACGCTGAAAGCATTCACCGCCATCGAGATCCTCCACTTCGCATGGATCACAAAGAGCGACATCACCGACGTCCTCGTGCAATTGAAAGAAGCCGGCCTCGGCTGTCTCACCGGCGGCGGCGCCGAAATCTTCGCCCAAGGCCCCCGCAACAAAATCTGTCGCGGCAAGGAAACCGGCATCGAGTGGCTCCACGTCCACCGCACCGCCCACGGCCTCGGCATCCCATCCACCGCCACCATGCTCTTCGGCCACATCGAGACCTACGAGGACCGCGTTGACCACCTCCGCCAGTTGCGCGAGTTGCAGGATGACACCGGCGGCTTCATCGCCTTCCTCCCCCTCGCATTCAAGCCTGCCCACCGCCTCAGCCACCTCGTCGAGCCCAGCCCCGACGAAACCCTCAAGACCATCGCAGTCAGCCGCGCCTACCTCGATAACTTCGCCCACATCAAAGCCTACTGGATCAGCTACGGCCTCGAACTCGCCGAGCGCGCCCTCGCCTTCGGAGCCGACGACCTCGACGGCACCATCGAAGAGGAACGCATCTACCACATGGCCGGCACAGCATCCCCCATCTCGCAGACCGTCGAGTCCCTCCGCACCGCCATCCGCAAAGCCGGCTTGGATCCTATCCTTCGAGACAGTTTCTACAACGCCGTCGTCCCCGCCTCCGCATAGATCGTCGGAGTAGGGGTATCCCCATTCCACATTCAGTGTTGGAAGTTGAACGTTGGAAGTTCTTTTCCCGATCTCTTCCCTTCATCCTTTATACTTTAGCCTTCATACTTTCCTTGCCCGCTTCCCCCCGCATCAAGTATCCCCTACTTAAAACTTAACACCTAAATCTTAAAACTTTGACATCCACCATCGACACCACCGCACCCCGCAAGAAAAACGTCCTCTGGGTCCGCATCTTCTGGTCGCTCGCCGGCTCCGGAGTGAACTACCTCCTCATCGCCACCCCCTTCAAATACCTCTCCCACCACACCCAGCTCCCCACCATGGCCATCGCCGCCATGAGCTACGCCGTCGGCGTCACCGTCTTTTTCTTCTGGAATTACTTCGTGAATTTCCGCACCGCCATGCACAAGCATCAGGCGTTGAAGCGCTACCTGCTCGTCGCCACCACCATGTATGTCGTGCAATCGCTCATCCTCACCGGCCTCAAGAGCGTCAACTTCCAGCACAGCCTCAGCATCGGCAGATTTCCCCTCGACCTAGACGTCATCGCCACGCAAATCCTCGGCAGCTTCAAATTCATCCTCTACCACCTCTGGGCCTTCCCTGCGGAGCCTCAAGCGAAGCACGAAACCCCCGATTCAACATTGGACGTTGGAACTCGACTCCGGGAGAGGCCGAGGGGCGAGGGCGGCAATTGAACGTTGGAAGTTCAAAAATTTCTTCCTCCGTCTTCACTTTTGCTCCTCGCTACCAAATTGAGGATTTGGTAGTGGAAATTGCATGGTTGAAACTCCGTTTCGCGGCAAAGGGTGGGCAAACCCCGGCGCAGCCGCTCCCACTTAAAACTTAATACCTAAAGCTTAAAACTGCGCGCCCTACTGATTACTGATTACTGATTACACCCACCTCCCCCAGTAACTCCACCCGCGCATCCCGCGTCCCCGAGCACTCCGGATACTTCACACAACCCCAAGCTCCTCACCCTCATCAAATAACCCACCTGCACTGGCGCGCAGCCACATCTCTTCCAACTAGGAACCAGGAACTAATATCACCGCCCCCGCCCGGAAATCCGCGATCCACCCCTGGATATCATAAATATTCTCCCCCGGCCGCGTCACCCCGTCGATCAACTCCCGCACCCCGTCCCTGTCCAGCAACTCCACCCCCTCGTTCCTCGCAAAATTCACCGCCTCCTGCGTATAGACACTCGTATTGATGAAAATCCCCCGCGCCGCCTTCTCCGCCGTCATCACCCCGTAAAATTCCCGGATCGCCCCCACGCTCACCTTCCCGCTCAGGTACCGTTTGCACTGCGCCAGCACCAGCACCCCATCCTTCCTCAGCCGGAGATCCACCCCGCCATCAGTTTCTTCCCTCGGCGAAATCTCCACCGCATACCCCTTCCTCCGGAACACCTCCCCCATCAGCAGTTCAAACTGCTGCCACTCCATCGTCTCCAGCGCCGGCACCATCAGCAGCGCCTTCGGGCGCGCCTTCTTGTTCGCATCCACAGGAAAAGCATACACCGGCTTTATTTTCGGCGGTTGCGCGAGCAGCTTCAAAATCACCTTCAGCCCCGTGAGTAACACCACCGCCGCAATCGCAATAAAAACGACCCCCCATTTTTTCCAGCCCGTCACCATCGCCAGAGGCAAAAGCCCATGCGGCGTCGCAGTCCCCTTCGGCGCGATCTCCCGCTTCACCGGATCACTCGCAGGCACCGGAGACCCCGGCGCAGTTGCACTCGTGGTGTGATCAGCCGGCATCGCCACCTTCGCGGGAAACAACACCACCGCTGGCTTCCCCGGTTGCGATTGCACCACGGCCGGCACAGCCGCCTTCGCCACCACCGGCGGCGGCATCCGCCCCCCATGAAACGTGATCCTGTGCCACTTGCTCCCCGCATCCACCGCTGCGGATGCCCCATCCGACCGCGTCCAGGCAATCGCCCGTCCATCCACCGATGCCGCAGGGTGCCAGTGTGTCATCCCCCCATTCTGGGCCAGCAGATTGTCGATCTCCGCATCGGTCATCGGATCCAGCTTCGAGTAGATCAACGTATGCGCCACCTCCTCCGTATATTGGATCTCCAGCCTCCACAGGTCCCACCGGTAGATCGCGATACCCTTCGGCCGGTCCCCCACCGGCGCAGTATCGTACCGCGCCTCGACCTCCACCCGCGTGTCCCCCAGTTGAATCCCCTCCGCCCGGTGGATCAAAAGACCCGCCAGCAACAACATCCCCGCAATAAATTTTCTCCCAATCATGGAAGCATTAATAAAAGCATTATGCAGGCCATCATAGTTTTATCTGTCATGGAGCTCCGCCAGCTCCTCTCATTCCTCGCTACCAAACTGAGGGTTTGGTAGCGCAAATTACACGGAGGAAACTCCGTTTCGCGGCAGGGGGCGGGCAAACCCCGGCGCAGCCGCATTTCTCATTCTCCGCTTCAGCCCTTATACTTCAAACTTACAAGCCAAGCAAATCCCGGAGTGCTTCTTTAACAAGATCCATCTCGGACTTGGTCAACATTCCCATGTGGCGGGAAAGCTTGTGCCGGTCAAAACTCGCCAGACCCTGCACATTTACGGCGGAAGGCTTCGGCAGCCAGCGGGGTTTGCCCAGATTCACCTCTCCGCGCATGCCACGGATCTGGGATGTCAGCGGCGCCACCACCACCAGCGACCGCGCATCGGTATCCGTGGGAACAGCAAGCACCAGCACCGGCCGGCTTTTCTCCACCATCCCCAGGTCGGCGAACCACACTTCGCCCGCCTTCAGGTCAGTAGGCACCCAGCGCCTCCGTCCAGGCCGATGCCTGCTCATTGGGCGACAGTAATGGCATCGGGCGTGTGGTCACGTCGAATGGCAGCCCCTTGCGCAGTTCGATCTGCGCCAGCAGCATGTTAAACGCATCACCCGGCTTCATCCCGAGCTGTTCGAGTATCTTTTCCGCCTTCCTCAGCCGGCCGGAGGGAACCCGTGCACGAAAAAGAGTAGTATCAGTAGCCATGCTCAAATATGCTCATATCGGCTCAAAAATGCAAGCACAACCTGTTTCCCTTCAGCCTCTGTTCCTCGCTCCCAGACTGAGGGTTTGGGAGCGGAAATTGTGCGGTAGAAACTCCGTTTCGCGGCAGGGGGCAGACCGAAACTGGCGCAGCCACCACATTAATTTTCTTCATCCAGTATCTGGAATCCAGCATCCAGAATCAGGCGATCGCATAGACTCCCCTACTTAAAACTTAAGACTTAAAAGCTTAAAACTGCGCGCCCTACTGATTGCTTGTCCCCGATCACTCGCCTCAACCTCGCCACCAGCCTCCGCTCATTCTTCCTCGCAAGCCCATGCTCCCACACCCGCACCACCCGCCACCCCGCCTTCCGCAGAACCCGGCGCACCTCCACATCCCGCTCCCTGTTCCGGGCAATCTTCTTCCGCCAGAACTCCGCATTCGTCCTCGGCTTCGTCCCATGGATCGGGCACCCATGCCAGAAACACCCATCCACAAACACCGTCACCCGCGCCGCGCGAAACACAAAATCCGGCTTCCCGTACAGCGTATCGTTCCGCCGCCACCCCGTGATCTTGTGCGCCCGGAAAATCTCCATCAACCGCAGCTCCGTATCCCGGTTGCCCTTCCCGCGAATCCGCGACATCACCTCGCTCCGCTTGGCTTTGGTGAAAACGTCAGGCATTCCTAAAGGGCTACATCCACTGCGCAACAAGGCTGTCTCGATGCCATGCAAAGGCTTGGGATGCAGTCCTCAAATTTACCCTACTTGCTTCTGCTATTGGCCTGTCATGAAATTGTACCAACCAAGCGTTCACTTGCATCGCACGAACTCTGGGAGGAACAATTACTCGCCTATCATCGCCGACACCGAATAGTCCTCGATCAAAAGCCCAATGTAACGTGCCGGTGAGGGTGAAACCGTTGCGTGGCTCATCGGCACCACCACGACCTAGTCCAATAACATGCGCGGCTTGTGCCTCTGCCACTGTGTGGGTAGCTAGGGCGATGCCACTAACAGCGCACCGTCGTTGATATTGAGATAAAAGTGTCTCGCGAAACGCGGTGTCTCGCGCAATAGCTGCGCGTGAACTAGGAGCGCGCGGTATGTTTTCACGAATTGGAATGAAGGGCTGTTCGGCTTCCGCAAGCATAGTGGTGCGGGCAGTAATAAGCTCTTGCTGGGATATAGGAGACCGATCGATAAAAAACGGACCCCATCGCCTGCCTTGTATAAGGTCATTGAAACGCGTAAAGGCAATATCTGTTTGTCGCACTAATAGAAGACGATAGCTGTCGATGCGATCTCGACTGCGTTGCATTATAAAGAGATCACCTCCATGTGCAATGTCGCGGATGGGCCCGAGATTGCCGGTCAAGCGACTTTCGGCGCTGCGAGTGCCACCCCAAGTTTGAAGTTGATAACGTATTATGTCGCTTCCCACCTGCTGGCCGGGTACGAACATTTCGGTAATTAGGTGCCGATCTACAGTTGGCGCGAGGGCGGATGCCAGCCCCTCATCAAGAGCGGGAAAATAAATGCGAAGGTCTTTTGGTATTACGACACCCCCCTGGTGTCCCGGCGCATTGCCTGTATCATTGGGGGCAAGTCGTTTGAAAAATGGACTGTCCCAAGCTGGGTCATTCAAGAATTGCAAAAGGAGTTCGGGGTTCATCGTTTAAAGTTCTGCTAGATTAACTGCATCCAATAATTTGAATTCATGTTTTGGTATGCAAACCACGCTGCTTCCGCCCCCACCCATGTTTATCCCCCCCTTCATGGGAACCCATGATGCAAATTTTGCTACTTCATCAAAAGTAATGTACCACCAGTTTACAAGTTCCCTTTCTTCCACATTATTTATCTCACGCACAATAAATAGTGAATGGAGATTTCCGCGTAGCGCTGCATAATGAGCTAGCTTTACAAAAGGTCCGACATCCAAACCGAAATATGCGCCGAACCTGGAATCGGTGGCGGGGACCTTCTCTTTTATTTCCAATGGATAGGTTAATTGCTTGCCCCAAAAAATTCCATCAACGTCGGAAACCTCTGCGATGAATTCATTTTGGAATGCAATCCGAAGGTGCTCTTTTGAGAATTCTTCGGCAACTGCATTGTCTGGAATTGTCGTAGTATCTGTTTCGTATTTCAAAAAATTATACTTCATTTTGCGACGAACAAAGGATGTTTCCACGCACTTTGGAAAATCTTTGTATTTTTCTTCGGTTGGAAGACCTAACTCGACGGCACGCCATCGAAGTGATAACGGATTATTCTCAGTTTCAACGATACCTGCACAGAAAAAAGGCATGATGCCTGTCTGCCGAAACGTCGAACAGATTGTATGCAGACCGTGGTCAGGTTGCGGCATCTTTCGAGTTGGTCCGTATTCGACTCCGTATTGCATTATTTCTGGAAAGAAAACGGCCGTATTGTGAGCAAATACTCCCGCGCCGGTTCTGCGTGCGATCCAGCCGCCGCGTGAAACTCGATTGCCAAATCCTAACCCCTCCAAATAAGTTCTCAGGTGAACTTCAGCTAAAAGTCCATAAAGTTTGTTCCGAATAGCCTTCTCATTAGGCTTTTTACGTTTCTTTTTGCTGCCCTTCGCTTTTTTTCGCGCACTCGTTGCGATGCTTTCAGTCAGAAAGCCACGCATTGTTTGAAGTGACAATTGATTCATTTTTTACCTTTCGGTATTGAGCCATAGCGTACTTTGGATCGATGATTCGAAACCTGTGGCTTTTCCGGTTTTTCCGCGGCAGTCAGAACCAATTCGGACGGTTGTCCAGCAGGCTGACGAAGTGTTTTTTCCACAGCAGCAGCAATTCTTTCTACAACAGGCACTACAACAGAGTTTCCAAACTGACGATAAGCTTGCGTGTCTGACACTACGATCTTGAACGAATCCGGATAGCCCATAAGCCGGGCGCATTCTCTGGGAGTGAGGCGTCGCGGATTTTTGTCTTTCTGCGCGATGAGAATTTCAGAACCGTCTTTGTGATACCGGGCGCTCAACGTGCGCGCGGTATCGTTTTCAGTCACTAATCCAAATCCAAAACCGTTTCCCGCTGCCTTATGTTTAGCGGCATAGTTTTGAAGATACTGCCAAAGATGATCCGTCAGTGTGTATTTCGGTTCTGGATTCCGCTCAAGTATGCTTCTCAATTTGGGGCCTTCGGATGGAAATTTCGGAAACTCGAAATCACGCCACTCGCGAAAACCAACAATAAAAATGCGTTCTCTATGCTGGGGCACTACGGGCTTGGCATCGATGATTTTATAATAAACGGTATAACCAAGCGCTTCGGTCAGAGTGCGATGAATGATGTCAAAAGTACGTCCCTTGTCGTGGCCTTTAAGGTTCTTCACGTTTTCGAGCACAAACGCAGCCGGGCGGTGATAATCGAGGATTTCTGCAAGTGAGAAAAATAGGTTGCCCTGTTTTTCATCGTCAAAGCCATGCTTGCGCCCAAGGCTTAATTTCTTAGAAACCCCTGCAATGCTGAATGGTTGGCAAGGAAAACCTGCGCACAGAATATCGTGTTGAGGGATATCAGCAACCGCTGTGGAATGAATATCACCATGCGGACTCTCTCCGAAATTTGCAGCATAGGTGATTTGGGAATGCTTGTCGTAGTCGCAGGAAAAAACGCACTCACCACCTGAGCGATCAAAGGCAATACGGAAGCCGCCAATGCCACAAAACAGATCGATGAAACGAGGTTTCCGGGTGATTGTACCGTTTGCACCATAAAGAGGAGCATCCTCTTTTACGCGAACGGAAGTTTTCTTCTTCCGCGCTTTCACTGCTTCACCTCTTCAAAAAGTTCAGCGAGGGAAATACGCAGGGCGCTCGCGATGCGGCCAACGACGAGAACTGACGGGTTCCTTGTTCCGCGTTCTACGTCGCTCAGGTAGGCTTGTTCAAGCTCGGCTTTTTCACCGAGTTGTTCTTGAGTGAGATTCTTGGCTTCCCGCAGCTTGCGGACGCGCTGGCCCAGTGCGCTTAATAAGGGATCGGGGTTCGGCATTGCGCGAGTGTGCGCCTTTGCCAAACGAAAGTTTATATACTATCAGGTATATTTCGAAGATTGTTCGTTGGGGTCAATTCTGTCCGTTTCTGATCATCCGGCATACAGCTAGGCCCAAACTCTACGCCTTTTCCTCGCGCTGATGCTCAGCCCATTCCTCCTCAAGAGGTTTGTCGTCCGGTTTGGCCCTCAAAATTCCATGCAATCTCGCAATCGAGCGCATCGCCCGCTCTTTGGCTTTGGTGCTCATCTCAAAGAGAAAACTCAACCAGATTAACAACTCAGCCAATGGTAACATACAAGAAGAAAGCAAACCGCGATTTCCGGATTTTTTTGTGCCTCAGCGCTCATGAACACATTCTATTGAGCCCAGCGGCACCACACGGATCGGGGGCATATCCCCGCTCCGTGTGGCGCCCTGAAAACCCAACCTAATTGCCGGACCTTACGTCTTCGCCGGCTGCTCAGCAGCCGATGGAGCAGGGGACGGGGCTGCCTGGCTTCCCGGCGCCGGCGATGCCGCGCCCGTCGCCCGTTGCTGGAGCTCGTCGAGCTTCTTCTGCTGATCCGGAGTCAGGATCGATTTGAGCTGGCTGTCCGTATCTTGGAACACCGCCTTGGCCTTGGTCCTTGCGTCCTCGCGGATCGCCTCCAACTGCGGGAGCACCGCCTTTGCCTTGGTAATCGCATCCTCGCGAATCGCCTGCAACTGCGGCTTCGCCTGGTCCAGGATCGGCTGCACCTTCGCCTTCTGGTCCACGGTGAGATTTAACACCGTCACCAGCCGGTCCAGCCGGTCTCCTCCGCCAAATCCACGGTGCTCACGGGCCTCCGCAAATTCACCGCGCGACCTGCCGTCACGATCACCGCGATCAAACCCATGGTGTCTCCAGCCACGCCCGCCATCTTCGCGAGCAAAGTCACGGCGTGACCCTCCATCGCGATCACCGCGATCAAACCCATGGTGCCTCCAGCCGCGTCCACCATCTTCGCGTGCAAAGTCACGGCGAGAACCGCCATCACGATCGCCGCGATCAAACCCATGGTGTCTCCAACCGCGTCCACCGTCTTCGCGCGCAAAATCACGGTGCGAACCGTAATCCCGGTCGTTCCGTTCAAAGCCACGATGTCCCCCGTCATGCCCGCCATCCTCCCGGGCAAAGTCGCGGTGCGACCAGCCACCGCGTCCGTCACGGTCATCCCCCCGGCGTCCCCAATCCCGGCCACGATCGCCACCGTGCCAGCGATGCTGTTGATCTTGCGAATCCGCCGTCTTCGCGGAATCCGCCGAAGCCGTAGGAGCAGGCGAGGCCGCAGTCACCGGAGCCGCCGGCGTGGGAGATGCAGGAGTGATTACCGGAGCCGGCGGAGTAGCCGGCGCAGGAGTCTGGGCAAAAGCCGTTGGCGGCAGCACGAGGCCGGCCACCGAGGCAAATGCGGTGAAGAGTTTGAATATTTGAATTTTCATGTTTTTTAGTATTGTCGTTTTACAGTTTTTCCATCGTGAACCCGGCGCTTCAGCATCCATCGTCACAACATCATCAACCCCGCCATTGTTAAGCCCCCGTTTATCTCGACCCCCTGAATTGTTAATCTTAGGTTAACAGGAACATCTCGCCGGCCTCTTCGTTTTAGCCTTCAGCCTTTATCCTCCTCGTTACATGGCTCCAGCCGTGTAATGTAATTGTCTTTGAGGCTCCAGCCTCGTCGGCTCGTGCAACGACTTCGGCTTGCACTTTCACCAAAGGCGTCACCTAAACTTGGAGGGATGCGCTTTGTCGCGTCCCACGAGGGCGGTTTCCGCCCGAGGAGTCATCTTCCTCACTTTTGCCTTCATACTTCAGCCTTCATACTTTTCCCCGCCCCGCCCGAGGTTTCGTTTCGGATAGCGCATCGTCACATCCAGGACTTTCGAACTACCAGGAGCCTCAAATCAAAAAATCCTGTAAATCTTGTAAATCCTGTCAAAAAAATTCCCCTTCCCTCAAAGGATCTGTCTGAACCCCGAACCCTTTCAAACCGCATTGAGCATCCGCCACTTAGAGGATGTAGCGAAATTAGGCGCACCCCTGACTTGGTTTTCGCTGTCTTCAGGGGATGTTCATCCCGCAGAGGCGCCGAGGCGCAGAGGTTTTTTTATTTCCATTCAGAATTCCTCCGATTCTCTGCGTCTCCGCGTCTCCGCGCGAGTCTGTCCGCAGGACTTTTGGTACATCCTCTTAAAGCTTAAAGCTTAAAACTTAAAGCTCTTCGATCATCGACTTTGTATAACCTTCCGCATACACTCCCGCCATGCTGATGCTCATCATCCTCATCGCGTTTCCATTCCTCATCTGGAAAGCTTACAAAAAAGTCGGCCTCGCCAAGGCCAGCGCCGCATGGCCCGGCGTCCCCGGCATCGTCACCGCCTCCGGGCGCACGAAAAGCGGCTGGCGCACCCAGCCGCTCGTCACTTACAGCTACGAAGTCGATGGCAAAGCATACACCTCCACCAAGGTCTCCCCCGCGGAAGCCGTCCCGGCCAAGGAAACCGACCCCATCCTCAGCCGCTACCCGGTGCAGACCCCCGTCACCGTCCATTACCAGCCCTCCGACCCCTCCATCGCCTTCCTCGAGCCCGGCCCGAACCGCCTCGTGAGCAACGGTCTCAAGGTGTTTATCATCTGGTATGCCTTCATCATTTTATTAAACATCGCGAATGTCGGCCTCCACGTCTGGCAGGCCAACGAAGCCGCCTCGGAGCCCCCCATCCACACCTACGGTGACGATAGTACCCCGTCTCCCACGGCAGCCTCCACTCCTGCTTCACCAAACGCCTCAACAGCCGCCGCACCATCAGCCACCCCCGACCTTCAGCGTGGCAACCAGCTCCTCCGTGAGGATGCCGATAAAGGCGACGCCAAAGCCCAGCGCTACGTCGCCATCTGGTATTTCGCCGGCAAGGAAGGCTACCCCAAGGACCCCGTAAAAGCCGCCGAGTGGATGCGCAAATCCGCCGACCAAGGCGATCCCGAAGCCGAAAACTTCATGGGACAATTCTACGCCAGCGGCACTGGAGTCGAAAAGAACCTCGAAACCGCCGTCCAGTGGCTCCAAAAAGCCGCCGCCCAGGGCGAACCCCACGCCTGTTTCAGCCTCGGCACCGCCAGCGAAAAAGGCCTCGGCGGCCTTCCGCAGGACAACGCCAAAGCCATCGAATGGTATCGCAAAGCCGGCAACCTCCCCAAAGCCCACGAAGCCCTCGTCCGCCTCCACGCCGCCTGGTAATTATCCTCATCTTGCAGGGAAAGATGCCCTTTCCCAATCTGTAGGGGAAGATGCCATCTCACTGGCATCAAGTTAAGAAAAGTCAGCACCTCCCTGGAGGGATACGCTTCGTCGTGTCCCCGTCAGCGATGCTTCTTAAAAAGCGAGCTCGACCCTACGGAATAAACCGGCGTCCACCTGTAACGCCACTAACTAAATGCCAGTGAGATGCCATCTTCCCCGAGCGCAGCGAGTTCTTACCTCCTCGTTACATGGCTCCAGCCGTGTAACGCAATTGTCCCCGAGGCTCCAGCCTCGCCGGCTCGCGCAACAACACCCGCTTACACTTCACCGATAACGCGATCGCGAATTGGAGGGATGCGCTTCGTCGCGTCCCACGAGGGCGCCCCCGCCCGAGGTTTCTTAAAACTTTGAACCAGAAACCGCCGTATTGACGGCAATCACGCAGCCGCACCGAGCGAACGCACACTGAATACCTCATCGCTGCGCAACGGCTCCAATGCCCCCACCTCCACGGCGGTGACAGTAATGGTGTCCCCCAGCGTATTGAAAACCTCAATGGAATAATCCTCCGTGCCGTCAGGCGCGATATGGTGATCCACAAGCTGGACGACATCCCCTTTGCGCAACCCTTCCTCAGGAAGATCGCGGCCAAGGGCGAGATCAGTGTAGAGTTTGTATTTCACCGTGTCGGGTTCTTATCGGTTTCCTTGTCGGGTATCAATGTAACGAATCTTTATTGATATTTTCCTGATAAAAAGCCAGCCGAACAGGTTTGCTGCAAAAAGACGCTCGGAAATCACGCAACCCCTGACCTCAAAAAATCCTGTAAGCCGAAGACAACTCGACTCTGGGAGAGGCAGAGGGGCACAGGGCTGCAACCCGTGGGCAGAGGTGGGCGGCTTAATTCTGTTAATCCTGTCCGAAAATCCCCTTTCCGAAAAAATCTGCGCAATCTGCGGAAAATAAATCCCCCTTACTCCCCCGTTTTATCCTTTATCCTTCAGCCTTTATACTTTTCTTGTCCCCCTTTGTGTCTTGGTGCCTTGGTGGTTAATTCTCTGCCCGACTTTTCCTGAATTGCGACGGATTCTTCCCCGCGTACCGCCGGAAACGGTTCGTGAAATAAAACGCATCCTCATACCCCACCTCCGCAGCCACCTCCGCGATACCCAGGCTCGTGAGCCGGAGCAACTGGCAGGCATGCTGCATCCGGTGCCGCTCCAGGAACTGCTGCGGCGACACCCCGGCCTGTTCCTTGAACAAATGCGAGAGCCGCGACACCGAGCATCCGCTTTGCGCAGCCAGTTTTTCCAGCAGGAACGGCTCACGGAGATTCGCCACGAGGTAATCCACCGCCTTCCGCACCCGGCTGTCCATCGCCAGCCACGGATCTTTCGACGAAACCACATTTGCCCACAGCAAAGCCTCCTCCAGCCCGTTCGATGCAAGATCCAGCGCCCCCGGGATCTCCCGGCGCGACATCCGGATCATCCTCAGCATCGCCGCGCGGAACTGGTCCCGCACCCCGCCCTTCTTGAAATGCAGGCAGCGCACGCCCCCCTCGGCCACCGGCCAGTGCAGCCACATCTGCCAGTGCGGCTTCGGCATGAAATGCACCCAGAGCAGATGCCAGTTCCCGGCCTCACGCGCCGTGCTGTAGTCCTGCGGATCGCCCGGCGCATAGAGCACCGCATCACCCGGCTTCGTATTCCATGTCGCGGTAGGCGAAACAAAGCGCCCCGAGCCAGCCTCCGTAAAAATGAGCAGCCAGTCACCCCCGCCGCGCGATCGCAAGGTCGTATAGGCCGGCCCGCGACGGAATTCGTCGCAATAAAGCTCTGTCACTGGGTTATGGGGCGATTGGTGGCGCATGAAGATGTAGCAAGATATTACAGGTATTAGGCAAACCATTCCATTCCAAAATGAGCCGCCGTCAATTAACTTAAAACCCATGATGATTACCGCTCCAGACCTGATCACTGCTGAACAGAAGGCCCAATTCGAGGAACTCGGCTACTGCGTGGTCGGCGATCTGTTTACTGAACCTGAAATCCAGGAAATTGAGGATTTCTTCGAGGAATTCCAACGCTCCGGCGCCGCCGTTTACGACGGGAATATCACAAACCTCGAGGAGATCGACATGACCAGGCAGCAGGTCCGCGCCATGCATCCCCATCGCTACAGCAGCAAAGTCGTGGAATGGTTTTTGAATGCCCGCGTCGCCGCCGTGCTCGCCGAACTCCTCGGCAGGCCCGCGCTCGGCGCGCAGACCATGTATTACTTCAAGCCTCCCGGCGCCAAAGGCCAGGGCATGCATCAGGATAACTTTTACCTCCTCTCAAAACCCGCCACCTGCATCGCAGCCTGGACGGCGATCGACACCGCCGATCTCGACAACGGCTGCATGTATGTCGTGCCCGGTTCGCATCGCGGCGATATTTTGTGCCCCGAGGATGGCGGCGAAAAATGGTTGGATTACGGCGATACGCACATCACGAAATTCCCGCGCGGACAGAAACCCGTCCCCGTGCCTGTTAAACGTGGTGAAACATTATTTTTTGGCGGCAACCTCATCCACGGCTCCGGCCCGAACCGCACCAAGGACCGCTCCCGCCGCACATTCATCGGCCATTACATCGACGAGGCCTCCGACGAGGTCTCCCGGTTTTACCAGCCCTTGCTGGACATGCAGGGAAAGGTCGTGGGAGGCGTGCAAACCCCCGAGGGCGGCGGCCCCTGCGGCGACGGCTGGCAGGGCAAGGTGCATTAAAGAGTGTCATGCACTTTGTTCCCAGCCCCAAAGGGGTGTAATGTGATAGCTTGGGGTGAAGCCCCAGGAAATAACATCTCTAAAATTTCTCCAGCCCTGTAAGGGCGACACAATCCTCCTTTGAATCGCAGATAAAAGTTAAGGTCAGGCTTTCCACAAAAGATCGCGTGGCGAGCATCCCAGGTAACGCCGCACCACCGTGGCAAAATATTGCGACGAGGAAAAATTCAACTCAAAGGAGACCGTGGTTACCATCGCCCCCGGCTTGGCCAGCAATCTTTTGGCAGCATCGATCTTCCGGCGCATCACATATTCCGCCGGAGGAATGCCAACCTCGTTTTTGAACCGCGCCTTGAATCGCGGCACCGACAGCCCCACGCGTGCGGCGAGCGCTCCCACCGGCAGCGGTTCATGCGCATTAGCCTCGATATAGCGCAGCAGCGCGCTGATCGCTGGCGAAATCCCCGGCGTCATTTGCCGGTGCGAGCAGGCGATCACGCGCAGCAGAAAATCCACGAGCCTGTTCTGGATCGTCACATGCCGCAGCGGATCATTCCTGCGCTGGCAGGCGGCAATCACATCATCGAGGATCGTTTTCAATTCCGGCTGCCCCGCGAAATGCCGGCGCGGCATCGAGAGCAGTTGTTGCGTGAGTTTCCGCCCATCTTCAGGCGCGCAATTCAGGAATGCACCGGCCTTGCCGGGAACTTTGACAATCAACCAGTAAAGATGCCCCTTCTCCTCCGGAGACTCGCCGGTACCGTGCTGTTCATCGGGAAAAGTCACGAAGACATCCCCACCCGTCAGCACATATTCGTGACCGCCCACACGGTAAAGCTGCGTACCCTTGGCGAGATAACAAATCTCCAGGCA
>JBAVPB010000104.1:0-16334 GCA_049692655.1 Chthoniobacteraceae bacterium
ACGTCACGGAGATCGACGTCACAGGCCCGGAATTCGACATTCCTCAGGATACCTTCATAGCGTTCAACCTCATTCACGGGACTTTCGGTGAGGACGGCGAGTTGCAGAAAGTGCTGGAAAGCAAAAATGTGAAATACACAGGCGAGGGTGTGGAAGGAAGCAGGCTCGCCTTCGACAAAATCGAAACGAAACGCAAATTTTTGGAACACAACGTTCCGACTGCGGAGTTTGAAGTCATCACGGGCGGCGCAAAACCAACGCTGCCGCTCCCTTACGTGATCAAGGCGCCCCGCCAGGGATCGAGCGTCGGTGTTTACATCATCAAGACAGCGGATCAATTGGAACCGGCCTTGAAAGATGCCGCCCAATACGACGATGTGCTCCTCGTGGAGAAATTCGTCAAGGGCCGTGAACTGACAGTGGGGATTCTGGGTGATCAGACATTGCCGGTCATCGAGATTTGCCCGAAAGAGGGCTTCTACGATTTCAAAAACAAATATCCATTTCTCAACGCACAGGGAAACAGTGGTGCGGAACACCTCTGCCCGGCTCCGCTCGATGAAGCGGAAACGCGCCTCGTGCAGCAGTCGGCGCTCAAGGCGCACCAGGCGCTCGGCCTCGAGGTTTATTCACGCGTGGACGTGTTGCTTTCGGATGACGGCCAGGCCTCGGTGTTGGAGATCAACACGATCCCGGGGATGACACAGGCAAGCCTGCTTCCCGAGGCGGCGGGTGTCGCGGGCATCAGTTACGGGGCGCTTTGCGAACGGATTATAGAACTTTCCCTTGCGAGACAAAAATAAAGAATGAAGAGGGCTACGAACAGCACCAGAAACCAGAGACTTTCGACATCGAAGCAGCGCAAGCAGCAGCACTTGCTCGATGTAAAGGTGCGTTCGTACAAATTCAAGCAGCAGCGGAATCGCAAGGCCGTGCTTGGCCTGTGCAAGATCGTATTGGTCGTGAGCGGCATCGCCGGGATTTACTACGGGAGCCGCGAATGCCTGAACCGTTTCCTCTGGAAAAATTCCGACTATAACGTGACCGACATCGAGATTCACGACGATGGCACGCTTTCGCGTGAGCAGGTGCTCACGGCATCGGGCATCGCTGAGGGTAAAAACATCTTTTCGGTGAATCTTTCAAAGGCGCGTGAAACTCTCAGCCAGCTTCCGCAGGTGGAACACGCCGAGCTGGAGCGCCTTCTTCCCGGCAAGATTTCGATCGTCATCACCGAGCGGAAACCGATTGCATGGCTCACCGCCAGGGGCTCGGATGATCCCATGACGTCGAGCGAATCGTTTCTCATCGATGCCAAGGGCACCCTGATTAAAACCAAAAAACAGCTTCCGGAGTATTACCATCTCCCGGTGATCTACGGCTACGCCACGGATAATCTCGAGGCTGGCCAGGTCCTGACTGCCCTCGAGGTGAAGTCCGCCTTGAGGCTCCTTGACGTCGGATCGGACAGCACCCGTTTCCAGATCAGCAGTATCGACCTTTCAAAGGGCTGGTGCATGGTTGTGAGTAATCAGAATCACATGCACATCACTTTCGGCCTGGATAATGTGGAGTCGCAGCTCGAACGCCTCGGGTTGTTGCTTGATCACGTCGAAGGATCGAATAGAATCATCCAGACCGCCAACCTCATGGTGGAACGCAATGTTCCCGTAACCTTCGCCCCGCCGCCTGATGACAGTGCCGGTGCGCAGGTTCCTGAGGCCCCGCCGGCGGTAGTGAAACCAAAAGATAACAAACCACAGGCCACGGTAAAAAAACCGGAGCCATCAACTTCGCATTATAAATCAAGAGCAACGCCGACGCCCGTAAAGAAGGCGTTGCCTGTAAAGAAACACGCATTCGGAAATGGGTAGAGATAATATCATCGTAGGGTTGGAGATTGGCACGTCAAAGATTTGTGTCGTCGTCGGCGAATCAAAATCGGACGGATCGATCAAAATCCTGGGCGTGGGCCAGACCCCGTCGAGGGGTGTCCGTAAGGGCGAAATTGTCGATTTTGAGACGGCGGGCAAGTGTGTCCGCGAAGCCATCGCGGACGCCGAGGAAAAAAGCGACGTGATGATCGAGAGCGTCTATGTCGGCATCACCGGCTCGCATATCTCCAGCTTTAACAACAGGGGGACGGTCCAGATTCCCGAGGACCAGGAGGAAGTCTGCGAGGAGGACTGCGAAAATGTCCGCACCAATGCCAAGGAAGTCAGCATTCCCGCGCAGAACTATTTCCTGCACACGATCCTCCAGCATTATTATATCGATGGTCAGGATGGAGTGCTGAATCCCGTCGGAATGATGGGAAGCAAACTGGAGGCCGATTTCCATATCATCCACGGCATCGGCACACGCATCAAAAATGCGATCCGCTGCATCAAGGAGATCCCTCTCGAAGTTGAGGATGTGGTTTTCAACCCGCTTGCGGCCGCACAGGTCGTTCTCACGCAAAACCAGAAGACCCAGGGTGCTCTCATGATTGATATCGGCGGCGGCACCACCGATTTTATTCTCTATGTCGATGGGGCGGTGAAGCAGACCGGCGTGCTTGCGGTGGGAGGCGACCATATCACGAACGATATCTCGATGGGCCTGCGCATCCCGATGGCAAAAGCGGAGAAACTGAAGGTGGAGGAGGGGAGTGTGATCCTCGGCAACTGTCTTCCCGGCGAGACGGTGACTTTGAAGGATGAAAGCGGTTTTGCAGGCAAGGAGATCGAGCGCGAGACCTTGAATACGATCATCCATATGCGCATGCGCGAGAGTCTCGAGTTGCTCAAGCGTGAGCTCGACCGGGAAAACTATCTCGATTTCATCGGAGCCGGCATTTTCATCACGGGAGGTTGCAGCCTGCTCAAGGGGATTGATCACCTGGCAGGGGAAATTTTCGGGATGCCTGTGCATGTGGCCCATGCGCAATCGATGTCGGGGCTCACCTCGGCATTTGAAAATCCCCAGCTTGCGACGGCGATCGGTCTCATCAAATACGCCCAGGCAGTCGAGACGGATCGTCCTGCAGGATGGTTCGGAAGGATCAAAAGAAAACTACCGATGTTCTTTGGCGGACACTAACGACCCAAACAAACCAGCGAAAACAAAATGATCGAACTCAACCGCAACTACAATCTGGGACAAACGGCCAGGGAGTCGGTGATAATCAAAATCGTCGGCATCGGCGGCGCGGGATCCAATGCGCTCGACCGTATCGTGCTCGACGGCATAGAAAGCGCTGAAATTGTCGCGATCAATACGGATGTCCAGTCGTTGACCAGTTCGGTTGCCACGCAAAAAGTGCAGCTTGGTCGCAGCGCCACGCGCGGCCTTGGCGCAGGTGGGGATCCCGAGGTCGGCCTCGCTGCCGCCGAGGAGGCTGCGGAGGAAATCCGCCAGGCACTCGAGGGTGTGGAAATGATATTTATTTGTGTGGGCCTTGGTGGAGGCACGGGTTCCGGTTCCGCACCCCTCATTGCCAGCATCGCAAAGGAACACGGCGCGCTCACCGTTGTCATCGCCACCATGCCGTTCGCCTTTGAAGGCAGGCGTCGCACAGCCCAGGCTGAGGAGGCTCTGGCGGCTTTGCAGGAAGCGGCGGATGCCGTCATCTGCTTTGAAAACGATAAAATGGGGGATGCCGTTTCACCACATGCCGGTGTCCATCAGGCTTTCGCCGCTGCCGACCAGACCATCAGCCAGAGCGTGCGCGCGATCTACGAGCTTTTCACACGGCCGGGGATCATCAGCATCGGGTTCGACGATCTTGTGACCGCGTTGCGCAGCAAAAATGCCCGCTGTCTTTTCGGTTACGGCGAGGCGGGCGGCGATAATCGTTCTCACGAATCCCTTGAACTGGCGCTGAAAAACCCGCTCATGAACAGGGGCCGTATGCTCGCCGAAACCCATAATCTCCTGGTGAATGTGGTTGGCGGGACCAGCATGACATTGAATGAAGTGCAGATCCTCATGGAAGAGCTGGGACGCCATGTGAGCGACGACACACGCATCCTTTTTGGCACGGCAGTGGACCCGAAACTGGGTGACAATATGTGCGTCACCCTCATCAGTTCCGTCGCGGCGGAAGACGCTTCAAACGGGAAGGAACAGCCAGTCAGGACAAATTACGTCAGACCTGCGCGGACGGAGGTTGAAGTCAAAGCTCTTCCGGTTGCTGCTGTCGAAAAAAATTCCAAGTCAAAGCGCGTGCCGGAAAAAATAGAGGCTCGTGATGAGAAGCCATTGATTGAAAATGAGGTGCCGGAAGAGAAAGTAGAGGCCGAAATCGAGCCTGTAGTCGCCCATCCCAAACCCGCGCCAATCAAGCCCCTTCCAGTGAAGCCTATGCAGCCGGAGACAGCTCCTCCTGTCGTTGCAAAGGCGCAGCAGGAGCGCCAGGAATCTCTCGCGTTCGAGCCCTTGAACCGAGGCCGTTTTGAAAAAAGCGAACCGACGATCGTGAACGGCCAGGATCTCGACGTGCCGACATTCATGCGGCGCAATATCAAGATAAAGTAGGCGTAATTTGCTCTTATTGGGCTTGTTTCGTTATATCACCAGGAATAATGCACCTTGTAGGTGATCACTTTTTCCTCATCCGGCTTCAGTTTGGTGCGGAACTCGATGGTATTTGAATCGAGCTTTGTGAATTCATCACTTTTCTCCTTCACTTCCCAGTTGTCATAGCGGGAGAGATGTTCCACCGCGCGGATTTCCACGGGTTCTTTCTTATGGTTGCGCAGTGTGATTTCAAAAGTTTCTTCCATCCATTTCTCATCGCTGTTGATCTGGTGAAATGTGCGCTTGCGCTCCCCGGCGAGGTCGAAACTGTTGCCGACATACACGCGGATGGTTTCGTCCTTCGGCGTATGGTCGATCTCGTTCTCGCCGATGAACTCAAGCTGCTTATCGTCGTCCTGCTGGTAAAAACGGAGCCGGCCTTTCGGCAATGCGATGCCCAGATGATTCTCCTCGGAGTTTTTGAACTCCCGCAATACCCACACTTTTTTATTCATCGGGATGCCGTATTCACCCGAGCCGCGATACATCGGCCATGAGCCATAGTTCACCGTTGCCCCGTCGTAGATAAATAGACGAGGTGCGCTCACGCCCTGTGCGTGGACAAACTCGACCTGCTTCGTCTCGTGATCGCGCAGCGTGGTCGGGCGCGAGATCGAGTAAAGATGGAACTCCGAGAAAGCCTTTTCCGTGACGGCAGGAACTCCCGCCGAGGCATCTACGAGATCCATTGATTTCATGGCAAATGCCCGTCTCATCACCTGCGGCTGCACCTTGTTCACGTCGCCTGCCATCAATTTGATCTTGGCGTCCCGAAACGTCTTCCCGCTCTGGTTGTCAAACGTCACCCAGCCTACCAGGTCGATGATGTCACTTTTCTCTCCCGCAAGAATATTGTAATCCGCATGCCACGAAAGGCCGCCTGTTACATACGCAAGTTCTGCATCGAGTTTCCCCGCCTCGCTGGAATTCAATTTCCACGAGAGCGTCGGGTTCAGGATCGTATCATCACCCAGCGCCGGAAAAAGAGGCTCACCCGGCAGCGAGAATTGCAGTTTGCCGTCCACCTCCACGATCGGTTGCGTCCGGTTCTGCCCTCCCGCGCCATACCCACTCCGGATGATCTTTCCCTCCACTGTCCGGTCAGCCTTGTTCGGTTCGCGGATGAAAAAGCTGATCGTCTTCCCCTCGTTCAGCGAAAGCAGGAACTCCTGCGAAACCGGATCATTGCGATAGCTCTGCTCCAGCACTTGCAGGCTTACCTTTCCGCTCGGGTCGCGCAGGATCACGGAGTCAGTCTCCGCCGTGGCCGTCATGTCGGAGAAGTGGATTTCATTCACACCCTCTTTCAAGTCGAGCGGCACCGTGTCGCGTACCACGGCGAAATTCTGGTTGTAAATGGTAAGCGCAGGTTCCGCAAAACCGTTGGGCGTTAAAAGTGCGAGACCAGCCGTGACGACGAGCAGAGTTTTCAAGTTCATAGGGAGTTGGACGTGAATCATGGCCGTTTGCTCCCACTCAGGCGACTTTTTTTGGGGGATGTCTGTTTCCGCTTGCCGAAACAGGCAGGCTGGTTTGTTATTGCGCCCCTATGATAGTTACTACTGCCGATCTCTACAGGGTTGCCTACGGGAAGTTTGCGATAGGCGCATACAATATTAACAACGCCGAGCAAACAATGGGCCTTTTCCGCGGGTGCATCGACAGCAAGGCGCCTTTCATCATCCAGATTTCAAAGGGAGCCCGCAAATACACTGATAAGCGCATGATCGAGGCGATCATCCGCACGGCATCCGAGATCTTCCCGGACGCGATCTTCGCGGTCCATCTCGACCACGGCGATGAGCAGACCTGTTACGATTGCATCGATTCCGGCTTCTATTCGTCCGTGATGATTGACGCCAGCCACGAGGACTTTGAGCAAAACGTAGCGATCACCAAGCGCGTTGTTGACCGTGCCCATGCAAAGGGCCTCAGCGTCGAGGCAGAGCTCGGTATGCTCGGCGGCGTCGAGGAAGATATCCATGTCGAGGAAGGCAACGCCTGTCTTACGAATCCAGAGGAAGCCGTGGAATTCATCAAGCGCACCGGATGCGACGCTCTTGCCGCAGCCATCGGCACCAGCCATGGCGCCTATAAATTCAAGGGCCAGCAATCCCTCCATTTCGAAGTCATCGAAGGCATCGAAGAAAAACTGAAGGCCGCAGGTCTTCCTCCCACACCCATAGTCATGCATGGCAGCTCCAGCGTTCCGAAGGACGAAGTCGCCCGCATCAACGCAGCCGGCGGAAAGCTCGACCCGAGCGCATGTGGTGTGAACCTCGACGAATATCTCCCTGCCGCAAAACTCGGCGTGACCAAGATCAACATTGACACCGATGGCCGCCTCGTCTGGACCCGCGTCCACCGCGAATTCTTCCGCGACAAGCCCGGCGATTTCGATTTCCGTCCTCCTGGCCTCATCTTCCAGGACGAATACGCAAAATTCATCACCAGCCGCAACGAGAAGCTCGGTTCCGCCGGCCAACTCGACGCAGTGCGCGCTTCGTTGAAGAAGTAGTCGTTAATTTTGAATGGTGTCTGTCCAGGAAACGCCTGGGCAGACACCGGTCAGAGATAGCCTGCTAGCTATCCGCCAATCTCCTCCGCAATCATCCGGGCCGCATCCTTTGGGTTCGCATGTGCCGTGATCGGCCGCCCGATCACCAGATAATCCGCTCCCGCCGCGATTGCCGCATGCGGCGTCATCATCCGTTGCTGGTCGTTTGCCGCCGCCCATGCCGGCCTCACCCCTGGCGTCACGATCTTCAACTCCTTGCCAAAAATCTGCCGTAGCAGCGTGATTTCCTGCGGGCTTGCCACCACTCCGCGGATTCCGTTTTCCGCCCCGAGCTTCGCCAGTCGCAGCACCTCGTCCTCGATCGCACCATGCACTCCCACTTCCTGCAACGTCTCGCGCGAGCTGCTCGTCAGCACCGTCACGCCCAGCAACAGCACAGGATCCGTGCCAGCGCCGGTCACAGCCGCCGCGATCATCTTCCCGCCGCCGCAGAGATGGATCGTCGTCATGTCCACCCCGATCTCGCAAGCCGAGCGCACCGCATGCTGCACTGTATTCGGGATGTCGTGAAATTTCAGGTCGAGAAATACCCTCGCCCCGGTCGCTTTCACCTTTTCGACGAGCGGGATGCCGTATTTCGTGAAAAGCTGGAGACCGACCTTGTAAAACCGCACGGCATCGCCGAGGTCATCGATCAATTTATACGCGGCATCATCAGTCGGCACGTCGAGCGCCACGATGATTTTTTGGCTGGGATCATTTTGCTGAGGCACGCCGCATCATGGACACGGATGCGCCGGAAATTCAAGCGGCTTGGTCGTCCCGCATTCGTCATTCGACATTTTCGCCGGGAATTGTTACCAAAAACAGCGTGAAATTCCCCGCTCCTGCAAAAATCAATCTCTCGCTCAAGGTCGTCGCGAAGCGCCCGGATGGCTTCCACGAAATAGAGACGCTCATGGCGCCGATCTCGCTGGCCGATACACTCGACATCGAGCGCACCGATGCCCCTGGCACCGCCTTCACATGCAGCGACGCTACGTTGCCCGTAGATGACAACAACCTCGTCGTCCGCGCTGCAAAGCTCTTCTTCGAGCGTACAAAAATTTCCTCCGGTGTCCGCATCCACCTCGAGAAACGCGTTCCCCACGGCGCCGGCCTCGGCGGCGGAAGCAGCGATGCCGCTACCACACTGATCGGCCTCAACGCATTGTTCGACACGAAGCTCGACACACCCACGCTCTCCGCAATGGCCGCTGAACTCGGCTCGGACATCCCTTTCTTCGTGTATTATTCCGCCGCCATGTGCCGGGGTCGCGGCGAACTCGTCGAGCCCATCCCTTTGCACGAAAATCTCCCGCTCCTCCTGATCAAGCCCGCATTCGGAGTCCCCACCCCGTGGGCCTATAAATGCTGGGCCGGATCCGTCGAATTGCCCGGCGTCCCTTACGCCGCACAGTCATTCCCGTGGGGCACGCTCGTCAATGACCTCGAGCGCCCCGTCTTCGAAAAATACATATTCCTCGCTACGTTAAAAACATGGCTGCTCGCCCAACCGGAAGCCATCGGCGCACTCATGTCTGGCTCCGGCTCCACCACCATCGCCCTGCTGCGCGACAAATCCATGGGCGCTGCGCTTGTCGAAAAAGCGCACGCAGAGTTCGGCCCCGACCTCTGGACCTGCGCCTGCAGCACTATCGCCCATTGCACGGCAGCGGCCTGATCAACTCGCGATCTGCCGCCCCGAAGCAGCCCGCACATACTCAGCCTCCATCACCGCCTCATTGAGCGACGTCTCGATATCAAACTTCTCCACCGCGCAAATCCCGCTCGGCACGAACTCCAGCGTAAAATCCACATCGAGCTGCGGCAGGATCTTCTCCCAAGGCACCACTCCCGCGTGCAGCGTGCTGAAACTCCCGTCCGGATTCCGGTTCTGCAAATGCACATGGCGGATTAATTCCTTCTGCACGGCAAATTGCTTCAGCGCCGCCTCCGCCTCGAAAACCGTCGGCTGCCACAGCAAGCCCACATTCGGCAGGTTCATCCGCTTCACCAGGGCCACGACCGCCTCCGCGTCATCCGCTATCGATCCATCATGCGTCTCGAGCAGAATCCCGACCTCCGGCAGCTCCTTTGCGATTTGTGAAACACGCTCAGCCACGATCCCGGTCGCCGCTTCATCCTTCGGTGAAACTCCACTCCCGGGAAACAGCCGCACCTTCTTGAACCCAAACCGCTTCACTCGCGCCACCAGCGCATTCTTATCCGCCGCAAATTTTTCGTCGTCCGCTTTCTCCGGCGCGACCTGGAGATAGGAACTCAACACCACAGCTCCCAGCTCATGCTCCGCAAGCAGCCCCTTGATCTCCTCCTCATCGACCTCCGTCAGGTGCGGCTCATAAATCTCCAGTCTCTTGAACCCCTTCCCGGCGATCCTCGGAATCAATTCCGTGAGCTTCTGCGATACCCGCTGCGGCGTCCACCGCGCAGGCTCCACTGCGATTGTGTGAAATAAAATATGCATATCAAACCCCCGCCCGCTCCAGCATGGACGCGAGCACTTTTTCCGCTTCAAAATATTCGTGCGCCACTTCCCACGCAGCCTGGCAATGCCCCACATAGTCCGCATTGATCTCCCTCACCGCCTCCGCGATTTCCTCCACCGCCTCGAATGCAAACAACCCCTTCCTCCCCCCGTAGTGCTTCGTAAATCCCGTCTCCTGCGTGATCGCCGGCCTCCCAGCCGCCAGGTAGCACGCCGTCCGGTCGCTGAACCACCCCGTATTCAGCCGCACATACTGGTCCTTCGCCGCCGTGAATTCCCCCTTGGAATCCTGCAGGTATCGTAAGTAATCGTTGTAGTCCACGCTCATTGCCTCCGGGCTTGTGAATCGCCACCCGTTCTTTCGGAATAGATCGCGCGTCGCCTCCTCCTTGATCGTAGTCGCCAGCTCAAATTCTTCACCCGAGCGCGCCGGCGACTCCACAAATTTCAGGAACTCCAGCGACTTGCTCCACAGGTATTTATCGCCCCGCCACTCGATATCCTTGCGCCCGCTCGTATTCCAGTTCGCCACCGTGGTAAATACCGCCCCCTCCGGCGGCGGCGTCTTCGCCCGCCACAGGTCGGTCACCACCGGCTGCCGCGTCGGCAGCCATTTCATGCCGTGCAACGGCACCGGAAATTCCGGCTCATTGATGTTTTCCCCGAAAGTAAAAAGCGCATGGTGCTTGTTGAGATAATCCACCGTGGACTGCTCTCCCTTGTCGATCCGGATCTGCTCCACCCCAGGATCGCTCTCCACATAGAGAATGCGGTCGCTCTTCAACAAATCCTCATTGAATTCCTGCGTCCCGCAGATGTTCAGGATCGCATCCGCCTCCTTGTAGAGCTCCACAATCCGCGATTTCGGCATTCCCGCGCACGGATGCTCCGGCAGATACCGCGCGCAATAGCTCCACCGTCCCTCAAATCCAAATTGCACCGCCAGCTTCTGCAATATCTCCGCCGCGTACCCGTAGTCCTCGTTCGTGTCGTAGGTCACCGGATTGTAAGGCAGCCGCGCCGAGTCCTCGATGTAGTAAACCTCATGCCCCAGCCGTTGCAGCCCCACGATATAGTGGACATGCTGCCAGATCACTCCCGCGATCGGCACCCCGGCCGTGAACCCCATCACGACGATCTTCTTCCGCTTCATTTCAATTCCTTCACGATCACCGCCGGGTTCCCCGCCACCACCACATTCGCCGGCACGCTCTTGGATACCACCGACCCTGCCGCCACCACCGAGTTGTCCCCGATCGTCACTCCTTTTAAAATCACCGCATTCATCCCGATCCACACATTGTCGCCGATCTTCACCGGCTTCGTGCTGATCTCCGGCCGCTCGGGCCGCGGATTCGAGTAGGGGGAAATCGCCATCGCATCGATCCTCCTCAGCGCAGGTTCCAGCGGGTGAAAATCCGAGTCCGCGATCCCTACATTCCACGAGATCAGGCAGTACGACCCGATCTCGATCGACTCCTCCGCCATCACCAGCGCCCCATTCAGCAGCGTATAGTCACCGATCTTGCAATGCCCCTTCTCTCCGATCGAAAACGACACCCCCGCGTAGCACGACACACACTTGCCCATCTCCACCGCCGGGTTGCGTTTGCTTTTCAGGAACCGGAAAATCTGTGTCGTCTCCAGATAGAGACCCTCGCCCCACACCACATTTTCCGGGATCGGATGCTGCCACCAGTCACCCTCCACGCGCCTGTCTGCTGTGATATTGCTCATAAATTTTTGGGAGATTTGATTGCGTTGCGGCCAGACGGAAAATTCAGGTTGCTTCAACCCGCCGGATATCTCTTAAAGAAAACCCCTATCCCCGCCAAGAGCGAAATAAACTCCGCGCATTTTCCCGGTGGTAAATGAATATTTTTCCCTGCCTACATCCACTTGCGATCTGGTCCGCGTATATAAAAAAGAATTTTTCCAGGCTATGCCCGCAAATTCACCATCACCCAAAGTAAAGATCGTCCCCCACGAGCCCCATGGAGAAACCGTCCTCATCGTGGAGGACCACACCCGCACCCGCGAAGCCCTCCGCATCCTCTTCGAGCGCAGGAACTACCACATCATCGAGGCAAAGACCTATCGCGACGCCATCGACATCCTCCTCGCCCCCGACGGCCCCAGCCTCGCCCTGCTGGACTGGATGCTCCCCGATGGCACCGGCATCGACATCTGCCGCACCATCCGCGAAAAAAACATCGGTCGCTACGTTTACATGATCGTCATGACCTCCCTCAGCGGCGAGGAGGACATAGCCAAGGCCCTCACCGCCGGCGCCGACGACTTCATCCACAAGCCCTGCGGCCCCGTGGAATTAATGGCCCGCCTTCGCAACGGCGTCCGCACCATCACCCTCGAGCGCATCCTCGAAAAGCGCATCATGGAACTCGAAGCCGCCCTGAAAAACGTCAACAACCTCTCCCACCGGCTCGAGCAGCAGCAGTGACGAAAATTTCTCCCTTCTTCACTTTAGCCTTTTCTTCGTCCCCCCTTTGCGTCCTTTTCCTCGTTACGTGGCTCCAGCCGCGTAACGCAATTGTCCCCGAGGCTCCAGCCTCGCCAGCGTGACTCACACCCAGCGCATACACCCACCCCAATCCCTTCCGTCCCCTTATACTTCCCCCCTTGGCGGTTAAATTCCCCGCCCCTCCACCCTCCGGATATGCCACGAAGACCCCCGTGGCTCCGCCAGCATATCCGCTCCCGGCCACAGCCGCTCCGCCCCGCGGAATGCATTGTGGTTCGTGCTCAGCCGGCATCCCGGCGGCAGCGGATCGATCAGCTTCGCATTCCCTCCGCCCAGCACCGTATCCGTCGGCTTGAAGACATCCTGCAATATAAACACCGCCTCCAGCACATGCTCCATCCACCGCTTCTTCCCCTCCGCCTTGAGATACGCCTTCCCCAGCCAGTCCATGAATTGCCCCCGCCGCGCCAGCCTCAGCAGCCCGATCTCCATCGGCACCAGCACATCGTGGGTGATGAAAGCCGCCCCCGTGCTCGTCCCAAATCCCATGAAAAGCATCCGTCCCCCCTCGTAGTTTGCCAGCGCCTGCATCGACGCATCGTTGATAAACCTCACCGGCCTCCCGAACGCCTTCTCATAGTCAAACCCCAGCCACCCACCGCCCAGATTCAGCGGCTCCCGCACCGGCTGTCCATCCTCGATCAGGCTCGGGTAACCCATCGTGATCACATCGTAATCCCAATCCTTCACCGCCACCTTCACCTTGCTCGCCATCTCCTTCGCTGTCAGCTCTTTCCCGGAAGGAAACTTGCGGCTCTCATCCGAGCCCGACACCCGCATCTTCACATTGCTCCCTCCCACATCCAGCATCAGGATTTTCAGCGGAGCCTTTTTAAGGGGAGCCTTCTTTTTCGCCGTAGCTTTTTTCATAAAGGGGATTGGGTTTTCAGCATCAGGTATTTCCTGCCTACCCTGCATACGAGGGACATCCCATCATCGCGCTTATCCACATTAAATAGAAGTTAAACAACCGTGCATCGATTAAGTCTCATAGGCCCTGTCAGTCCTATTCCTTTCTCGCTGACAACGCCTTGTTTACAATCGCCCACGAAATAAATCCCAAAAAACCCCGGCCTGAGCCGGCAAACATAATCCTGTAAATCTTGTAAATCCTGTCTTAAAAATTCTTTCCCCTTCTTCACGAAGCTCCGGTTGACGCCCCGATCCCCGAAACTCTGTTTCGTCTGCACGGAAAATTGCGCGCATCCATCCGGCCCATAGGCCCTATTCCTTTCTCCGCGCTCTCCGCGCCTCCGCGTGAGCCCTCCGCATCCTTATCCCCGAAGCTGAGCTTCGTGCTCCACTCTTCACTTTAGCCTTTATACTTAAGCCTTCAGCCTTTCTTTTCTTCCCCCTTTGCGCTCTTCGCGTCCTTCGCGGTTAAATTTTGCCCGTTCCGATACTCCGGTTTTCTTCTTGGTGTCTTGGTGCCTTGGTGGTGAAATTACTCTCCCCATGCACCGCCGGCATTTCATAAAAACAGTCGCCGCCACCACCCTCGCCACAGCCACCGGCATCTCCGCGGGCCGCGCCGCCACCACCCCGCGCCCCCTCCCGCCTGCCACCCCCGCAAAGCTCCCCCCCTGGCACGGCTTCAATCTCCTCGAGAAATTCGTCTTCGACGGCGCAAACAAACCCTTCAGCGAACAGGATTTCCAGTGGATGGCCGCATGGGGCTTCGACTTCGCCCGCCTCCCCATGGATTACCGCTGCTGGGCAAAAACCCCCGACGCCGCATTCAACGAGGCCACCATGCGCGACATCGACCAGGCCATCGAGTTCGGCAGGCAGACCGGCATCCACATCAATCTCAATTTCCACCGCGCCCCCGGTTATTGCGTGAATGCCCCCGCCGCCGAAAACATCCTCTGGCACGATCCCGCCATGCAGGACCAATTCGCCCGCCACTGGGGCATCTTCGCCGCCCGTTACAAAGGCATCCCCGCCAGCCGCCTCAGCTTCGACCTCGTCAACGAGCCCCCCGCCATCACCGGCGCCGATTACACCCGCGCCCTCCGCCCCGCCATCGACGCCATCCAGTCCGCCGACCCCGCGCGCCTCATCATTGCGGATGGAGTAAACTGGGGCAACATTCCCGTCCAGGAACTCATCCCCCTCGGCATCGCCCAGAGCACCCGCGGCTACGAGCCTATGCGCGTCAGCCACTACCGCGCCTCGTGGGTTCATCAGGATGTCACACTCCCCCCGCCGGAATGGCCCGTCCCCGCCAGCATGAACGACCACATCTATTGCGACAGCAAGCCCGGCCTCAAGACCCCACTCATCCTCAAGATCGACTCCCCCGCCGCCGCAAATTTCGCCATCCGCATCGGCCAGGTCAGCGCCCCCGCCGGGCTCATCGTCAAAGCCGATGGCAAAACCATCCTGCAAAAACAATTCACCCCCACCGAAGGTCCTGGCGAATGGAAGAGCGCGAAAAAAAACCAATACGGCGGCTACGATGCCTTCTACGACGTCGCATACACCGCCACCATCCCCGCCGGCACCCGCGAGATCAGCATCGGTGGAGGCACCGGCGACTGGTTCCGGTTCCAGGAAATCACCCTCGACAAAACAATCATCCGCCCCGAAAGCGACGACTGGGGCATCCCCCAGGAAACCTACATCCTCGCCGCCGATGGCAAACTCCGCCCCATCGCCGCGCACGGATGGCAATACAGCAAGGAAACCCTCTGGAAAAACCGCATCGAGCCCTGGCAGAAACTCGCCGCCCAGGGCGTCGGCGTCCACGTCGGCGAATGGGGCTGCTACAACCAAACCCCGCACCCCGTCGCCCTCGCATGGATGCGTGACTGCCTCGAAAACTGGAAAACCGCTGGCTTCGGCTGGTCCCTCTGGAACCTCCGCGGCAGCTTCGGCATCCTCGACAGCGACCGCAAAGACGTCACCTACGAAAACTACCAGGGCCACAAACTCGACCGCCAGATGCTAGACCTCCTCCGCGAGTACATCACCACCTGAAAATCACCCAACGCGTTCCCGGCAATGCAACCGCATTGCACCCTGTAGGGGGTTACCTCACTGCCATTAAGTTAAGAAAAGTCAGTTCTTTCTACGATGGTCGGACACCAAAGCGTAAGGTCTCGATTCACGTGACGCGCCCTTGGAGGGACATGCTCTGTCATGTCCCAGTCCGCGATAGCTTCTTCGGACTTCTCTTCATGCCCCATTTCAATGGCGCCTTAACTAAATGCCAGTGAGGTATTACATTCTCCGGTCCAAACGTGTGAGACACTACCCGCAAATTCATCCGCCCCCATAGGCAAAAGCATTATTACAAGATTAAGCCGCCCACCTCCGCCCACGGCTTTGTCTTCGGCTTACAGGATTCTCGCCAACAACGCCTTGTTTTACAATCGCCCACGAAATAAATCCAAAAAAATCCCGGCGTGAGCCGCAAACATAATCCTGTAAATCTTGTTAATCCTGTCTTAAAAATTCTTTACCCTCGTCACGAAACTCCAGTTTCGTGACGCACTGATCCCCGAAACTCTGTTTCCTCTTCCCTCTTCGCGCCCTTCGCGGTTAATTTCCGCCTTTTCAATAATCGTAGCTCGCTCCCGCCACAGGCCCTTTTCCAATCTCCACCGCCTGCTCTCTGGCGCTTTCGTCCAGATTCGTTCGCACCACCACCGTTCCTGCGATCAAATCATGCAGCGCCCGACGCTTCTCGTTGGTGAACATGGTGATAACCTCCGCCAGAAACCAGAGGGTTGGCGGGCCGGCGAGAATCCAAAACAAGGACTTGTTGCCATTAGTCACGGAGAAATACACATCCGGTCGGCCGGTCCAGAGAAAATAAATCCCGTATCCCACGGTTCCCAAGCCCATCATTATAGGGATCCCCTCGCGCAACAACGCCTGGCGGAAAGTGATTGCTTGCTCTGTCGCCGCATCGACCACCTTTATCCTGCACGCCATTTTTCCGACCGTCTGCCCATATTTCGCGTGCATGATCACCATATAGCACCAGTATATTATTTGTCCGATGAGCGCTCCGGCTGTGGCAGCAACCGCATGCTGCGGCATTCCATACATCAAAACGATAAAAACTGTCACCGGCCATAATACACCGGAATCCACAAACATGGTCCATAGCCTTGGCAAGAACGTGCGATATTTGACACGCGTGGGGTAAGATTGCT
>JBAVPB010000105.1:0-24895 GCA_049692655.1 Chthoniobacteraceae bacterium
GCAAGCGTCGAGAAAATCCTCGAAAAGCTCGCTAAATGCAAACGCCGGCTGGAAGAAATTCATCCCGGTTCCACCGAGCCAAAGCGCCGAAAATAAGACCCCTTATTTAAGGGACACTACACTAGAATGAGTCGGCGGCAAATCAACTGCGCTGAAACAAAATCCCTTACTTCGCCTGGGAGTCTCCGTAGGAGCCTTCGACGCGCTGGGCGACGTCTTTGTAGCCGTAATCGACGTCGTAGATTTCCTTCATGCAGTCGAGGGATTCCTTGGCCTTGCCCATTTTTTCGTACACGAGGCCGAGGCTGTAGAGGGCCTCTTTCTTGAGGGCGTCCAAGTTGAGCATTTCCTTGGCGGCGTCGCTGAACTGCTTGACGGCAAGGTCGAGCATGCCTTTTTGGAAATAGCACTGGCCGAGGAGATACATGGCCCGGAGGCGGACATTTGGATTATTGCGGGCTTTTTGAAGCTCGGGGATTGCGTCGGAGGCCTGGCCGGCATTCAGGAGCTGCTCGCCGAGCTCGTAGCGGAACATGAGGTCGGTGGGGTTGCGCTCGACGCGCTTGCGGGCCTCGGAAATAAGCGACTCGGCCTTTTGTTTTTTCAAGGTCTCAAGCTCGGTGCGATACATGGCGCTATCGGGATGATCGGGCGCGGCTGCGATGAATTCCTCGCGGCTGGTGATGTGCCCGTCGAGAATTTTCATCTGGAGATCTGAGACTTTGCGGGCGAGGAGCGGATCCACGTTTTTTGCGAGTTCATTTGCCCAAGCATACCATTGCAGGGCGGTCTCGAGGTCGTTTTTCTGCTCGTAAAGGGCGGCGATCTTGCGGGCGACATCGACGCTTTGAGGCTCTTTCTCGGCGCGCTCGTGAAACTGGACGAGCTGCTGGTCGATCATCTCGTCGCTCATGACGACGCGATTCTGCTGCTCGAGCGAGACGGCCGCGCCTTCGTCCTTGAGGACGTCGCGGTAGCTCTCCGCCGTCTCCCAGCCGCCTTTTTTCATGGTGGTGCGGGCGGCGGCGTCCTTTTCGCGCTTGATGGCGGCGAGGTCGGCGGGATTAATATCGACGATGCGCCTGAAGACATCCACGGCCTTGTCGAATTCCTCGACCTTGTAGTAGTGCTCGCCGAGTTCGTGGAGGATTTTGGTGTCCTTCGGATTCCCTTCGGCGATGGTCTCGAGGGCGAATGCCGCGGTCTCGGGGAAGCCGGCCGTGAGCGCGGCCTCCTTGAGCAGGTGGTTTGCCTGGGGGTTGTAGGGATCGTTCTCCATGCTTTTCTCGGCCAGTTCGATGGCGGCGAGAGGATCTTTTTTCATGGAGGAGGTACTCTTCAAGGAGAGGGTTGAAAGCCCGGAGAGAAAACCTTTCTTCCCCTTGGACGAGGCGATTTCGGCCTTGCGGAGCTGCTTGCGGCCATCGAGAAATTCGGGCGTTTCCTTGAGCACCGCCTGGATGAGGGAGATCGCGTACGGGTGGTTGCGAAGCTCGATGGAGGTGATTGCCTTCAGCCAGAGGCTGCGTGCATTCGGAGAGAGGTCTTTTTCAGTTTTAACTGGCATAGTGAGGGAAACAGTTTCTGGAGGTCTAATTAACTTATCATGCCTGCAATCAATTTAGCAAGATTCCAACAATAATCAGCCTGCTATTTTCGAAAAATGCGGCTGGGAGGGCTCGTTCGCTATTTCGTGGCCTTGTCGGGATCGTCCTTTTTTGGGGGATGGAGTTCCATTTTGACGAGTTTTGTAAAATCACTCAGCTCACCCTTGAAATTTTTCTGAAAATCGGTGGTGCCATGGTCAAAGAAGACGACAAAGCTAATCGTGGAAACGACGAACAATGCCGCCCAGAACAGTTTTCTAATGAGAGCCATCACGCCGGAGATATTAGGCGCGTGATCGTGGCAGTCAACCCAGAATGGAAATGAAAGTTCCAACGTTCAAAGCTCCGGGTTCAACGTTTTACTTTGAACATCCAACTTCAAAAGGAGTGCAGTGTGTATAGGCGATGGCTGCGATCCTTTCAGGATCGATGTTTTGCTGTGAGGTTTTCCGGGGATGTCGCTCGTTCCTCGGTTGCCGCCCTCGCCCCTCGGCCTCTCCAAGAGTCGAGTAATCCCCGGCTGCTGTAGCTGTGATGGCGCTGCCTCAAGGATGGTTAGTGCGAAAATTGAATTTATAACCGTGTTTATACGGTTTACTGACAAAAGGAGATTGAACCTCATCTGAAATAGATCGTTGCAGAGTCTGCTGTCCCCAGCGGATTTGTGTGCAGCCACGTCCAGCGCCATGCGCTGGGGACAGCGCACGCTACAACGGAGTTTTTGTCGCTTCCGACGTTCAACGTCGAACAACCCGCATTGAATGAAGTACCATTCAATGCGGGTTGTTGAGAATGCGATGCTGAATGTCTGGCGTTTGACTACGCCTTGAGTTCCGGCAGATCGACCCAGGCGCGTTTTTCCCAGGACTCGATCCCCTTCTCGGCGAGCTGCACGCCTTTGGCGCCTTCGAGGAGCGTCCATGGGAATGGCTCGTTCAGGACGACATGGCGGAGGAAGAGTTCCCACTGGATCTTGAATGCGTTGTCGAAATGCTGGTAGGCGGGGACGCGGTTCCAGCCGTCGTTGAAATTGATCGGGCTGTCGATATCGGGGTTCCATGTCGGGCGCGGGGTGGCGCTGGAATGCTGCGCGACGCAATCGCGGAGACCGGCGACGGCGGAGCCTTTGGTGCCATCGACCTGGAGTGTGAGGAGATCCTCGCGGCGGACGCGGACGGTCCAACTGGAGTTGAACTGGCAGACTACGCCGTTATCGAGCTCGATGGTGGCGTAGGCGCTGTCGTCGGCGGTGCATTTGTAGGGTTTCCCCTGCTCGTCCCAGCGTTGTTTTACATGCGTGGCACCGAGGCAGGAGACGCTCTTTACCTTGCCGAAGAGGTTGTCGATGACGTAGCGCCAGTGGCACAGCATATCGACGATGATGCCGCCGTCGTCCTCCTTGCGGTAATTCCACGAGGGGCGCTGTGGCAGGATGGTGTCGCCCTCGAAAACCCAGTAGCCGAATTCACCGCGGACGCTGAGGATCTCGCCAAAGAAGCCGTTATCGATGAGTGTCTTGAGCTTCATGAGGCCGGGGAGCCAGAGCTTGTCCTGCACGACGCCGTTTTTCACGCCGGCTTTCTTTGCGATCTCGTAAATCTCGTAGGCACTCGCGGTGCTGACTGCGGTCGGTTTTTCGCAATAGACGTGCTTGCCGGCTGCGATGGCTTTTTTCACGGCACTGGCACGGCGGCCGGTGGTCTGGGCATCGAAATAAATGATGTTCTGCGGATCGGCCAGGGCGTCATTCAGATCGACTGTGTAACGGATGTTTTCGCCGAGTGAGGCGAGCTTGAGGAGCTTGGCCTCGTTGCGACCGACGAGGATCGGGTCGGGCATGATGAACTCGTTGTCGCTGACGCGGATGCCGCCCTGCTTTATGATAGCGAGGATGGAGCGGATGTAGTGCTGGTTCGTGCCCATGCGTCCGGTGACGCCGTTCATGATGATGCCGACTTTGTGGATGATAGTGTCCATGGTGTGTGAGGAGGTGTGGTTTATGAGGTGAAAGGTGAGGTTATTCAACGGGTTTATCGGTGCATTGAGGCTGGGCCCCGGCGGGAAGGGCCGGGACATCAATGCCGGCGCGCGGCAAGGTGCCGGCGAGCTCCTGCCGCCAGTGGGCGACGTCGCCGGAGGGGCCGTAGCAATAGAGCATGCGCAGCGGGGTGTCGCCGATATTTGTAAGCTGGTGGAATACGCCGGAGGGAATGTAAACGGCCTGGCCGCCGGTGACGGTCTGCTTCTCCTCGCCGAGGCACATCTCGCCGGTGCCCTCGATGATGAAATAGACTTCCTCCTGCTCCTGGTTGTGCCACGGGACCTGGCCGCCCTTTGGGTCGAGTGTGACATTGCCGAGCGCGAAATTGGTGGCCTGGATGGGGGCGACTCCGCCGACGATGTTTTGTGTGCGGCGGCGCGCGGGGTAGCGGCGGCCCTGGGTTTTATCGAGGTCTGAGATGATCATGGTGTGTGGTGGGGTTTATTGATAAGCGCCGAAGAAGGTGAGGTAAGGTTTGTCGTCGATGATGCGCTGGAGGTAGAGCGCGACTTCGCGGGCATGGTAATCGCCCCACATGCTCGACTCGCCGCAGGGCACCTTGCGGCCCGGCGGGATGTAGTCCCAGCCATTTGGACGGTGATAAACGGAGTGTAACAGCAGGCCCTGGTGTTCGTGATCGTCGCTGAGGTAGGGATCGTCGAATAGTGTGTCCAGCACCGTGAGGCCGGCCTGCCAGTAGCGCTCGCCGTTTTTCGGATCGCCGTGCTTTTTCAAGTAATGCCCGAGGCGCAGGAGGCCCTGCGCGCCGATGGCGGCGGCTGAGCTATCCACCGGCTCGTGCTCGTTAAACGGATCGGCGGGGCGGTCGAGGTAGTTGCCGAGTTTGTGCAATTCCGGTGCGCCGGTGTCCCAGTACGGGATGCCATCCACGGGCGTATGCTCGATGTAGAAGTCGCAGGTGGCAGTGGCTGCCTTCAGGAACAGGGCCTCGATTTCCTCGCGGCCGCCCAAGGCGTCTAGTTCCTCGTCAGACAAGGTTGTCAAAAACTCGAGTTGCTCGGGGTAACCGCACATGATCCATGCGAGACCGCGCGTCCATGTTGTGAAGGGCGAGTAGCCTTGCTGGGAATTCGGGCAGCGGAAATTGCCGTCGTTCACATTGAAGATGCTCTCATGCGCGGTACGGCCGCGGAGGTCGTAAGCGTCGCGCTGGTCGCCATAATAAACGGCGAAGTCGGCAGTGGTGCGGGCGTGTTCGACCAGGCGGCGGAGGAGCGAGATTTTCATGTCCTTCTCGCCCATGAGGACGTGGCCGAGCTTGTGCGAAACCGCGAGGGCACGCAGGGAGCGGATGGTATCGGCGAACAAGGAGTGCGGTCCGTTGAACGAATAGATGTAGCCTTCGCCGTTGAAAATCGGCGTCCACCGCGCGGCCTGCACGGCGCCGGAGCACTTGAGCGCGAGCTCGTAGAAATCGCGTTCGCGCTGGTCATCCGGGATGCGCCCCTCGCCCATGAGGCGCCAGAGGTTGCCGTAGGTGCTCACATTGTTAAACCCATGATCATGTACGCCGATGTGGGTGATGTGGTGCGCCATGCGCGAGAAGGTCTTGTCGCGGCCAAGCTTGAGGAACGACTCATCGCCCGTGGCGTCGAATTGCAAAATCGCGGAGCCGTACACGAAGCCTTGCGTCCACTCGGTCCAGCCGCGAGCGGTGTATTTGCCGCGGACGGTATAGACGGGTGTGGCGTTGCCGGGGACGTCGTCGCGATCGATCGAGAGGATTTTCGGGGCGGAATGCTCGAAGACTCGCGCCACTTTTTTGGCGAGGTCGGAGGGCTTGAGAGTGGTGTTGATTTTAATCATGGGGAAGATTTTTTAAAACTGAAACTCTAGATCGTTCTCAGATGGAAGCCGCCATCGACGTTAAACACCTGGCCGGTGCTGTATGGGAAAAGGCCGGCTGCGACTGCGACCACGCTTTTGCCAATATCGGAGGGCTGTCCCCAGCGGTTGATTGGCGCGAGGCCATTCGCGAAAAGCTTGTCGTATTTTTCCTTCACGGGGCCGGTCATGTCGGTCTCGATGACGCCGGGTTGGATCTCGAAGACGCCCATGCCGGATTCCGCGAGGCGCACGGCGTAGAGTTTCGTCATCATCGCGAGGCCGGCCTTGGCGACGCAGTAATCGCCGCGATTTGTGGAAACGGTGTAGGCCGAGATGCTGGTGACATTCACCACGGCGCGCGTGACGCCGGGGAGCGGGTCGGAGGCGATGATCAGCTTTGCAGCGGCTTGCGTGAGGAAATAGGGGCCCTTGAGGTTGATATTGATGAGGCGGTCGAAGCTCTCCTCGCCCGCATCGAGCAGATCGGCGCGGACATTTGGCGCGACTCCGGCGTTGTTCACGAGCAAGTCGAGACGGCCGAGTTTTTCCTTCACAAATGCGATCATGCGCGCACGGTCGGCGCTGGATGAGACATCGGCCTGCACGGTCTCGATGCGGATTTTTCCGCCGGATGCCTGTGCGCACAATGCCTTGCATTCCATCGCGGCGGCTTCGTTTCCTGCATAGTTGATCACGAGGTCGTGCGTGGCGGCTTTGGCGAGTTCCAGGGCGATGCCACGGCCAATGCCGCGGGAGGAGCCGGTGATGAGAGCGACGGGGTTCATGAGTGACACTATGAACAACTGCCCGCGCATCCGCTAGCATCGACTAAACTTTCACTAGCACAAAATCACCATCTGAAAGTGTGTGTTATTTCGGCTTGAGGCGGACGTCGGGCGTATTACATACGATTAAATCATCAACAATCCTCTATGAAGACCATCCTGCTACTGACCATTTCCAATACATTCATGAACCTCGCCTGGTACGGGCATCTGAAATTCAAGGACCAGCCTCTCTGGATCGTGATCCTGGCAAGCTGGGGAATCGCGTTTTTTGAATACCTGTTCCAGGTGCCCGCAAATCGCATCGGTTCCAACGAGTGGTCGGTGACGCAACTCAAGATCCTCCAGGAATGCATCACGCTGGTGGTTTTTACGATCGTGGCGTATTTCCTCTTCCGCACGCCGCTGAAATGGAATTTCGTGGTGTCGTATGCATTCATCGTCGGGGCGGTTTATTTCGCGTTCAAGTTCTAGGAGATGGGCACGAAGCATCCCGGCTCGCAGACGCTTCGCGCGCTGGATGCGGTGAATTTCCTCATGGCCGATGTGGAGACGGGCATCGGCCCTTTCCTGGCGGTGTATCTTGCGAGTTCGCGCCACTGGACGCCCGCGCAGATCGGCATCGCGATGTCAGCCTCGGGGTTTGCCACGGTCGCGGCGCAGACTCCGGCGGGGGCGATCGTGGATAGGCTGCGACATAAGCGCGAGGCCATCGCGGTCGGCGCAGTGTTGGTCGCAATCGCGTCGCTGGCGATCCGCGAGCTGAATGCGGTGGGCGCGATTGTATTCACGCAGGGATTTATGGGGATGGTCGGTGCGTTTTTTCCCCCAGCGATGGCGGGACTTACATTGGGGATCGTGGGCAAGGCTTCATTCGACAGGCGCATCGGGCGCAATGAGACATTCAATCACGCGGGGAATGTCTTTAATGCGATCCTGTGCGGCCTGATCGGCTACTATCTTACGATGGATGACATTTTCATCTATGTCCCCATCCTCTGCCTGGTCACGATCAGCGCGATATTTTTCATCAAGGGCAACGAGATTGATTTCGAGCAGGCGCGGGGGTGCGTTACCCAAGACGGCAAACCTGCGAAGTTTCTCGACGTGGTGAAGGACCGCACGCTGCTCATCTTTGTCGTCGCGGTGACGCTTTTTCATTTTGCGAACGCGGCGATGCTGCCATTGATCGGGCAGCGGCTGGCGCAGGGCCATGCAAAGGAATCGTCGCTCGCCATGGCGGTGTGCATCGTGGGCGCGCAGGCGGTGATGGTGCCGGTCGCGCTGATGGCCGGGTGGCTCGCACCGCTCTGGGGGCGCAAGGCGGTGTTTCTTATCGGGTTCGGCATCCTGCCCGTGCGCGGGGTGCTTTATACGTTCAGCGATAATCCGTGGTTCTTGATCGGCGTGCAATTACTCGACGGCATCGGCGCCGGGATCTTCGGCGTGGTGAGTGTCCTCGTAATCGCCGACCTCACGCGCGGCAGCGGGCGGTTCAATTTCACGCTGGGCGTGGTGGCTACGGCTACTGGTCTCGGAGCCTCGCTGAGCAACGGCATCGCGGGATTCGTCGTGCAGCATGCGGGCTATCATGCGGCATTTCTTTTTCTGGCGGCTATCGCAGCAGTTGCTTTCGCGGTTTTCTTTTTCGCAATGCCGGAGACATTGAAGCGTGCCTGACCATGGCGGAAAAGAGGTGCGCAATTCTTTATTGATCGCCGCGCCGCGGTTGCTCATGATCGCCCCTCCATGCAAGTCCCGCTCCTCGACCTCAAACTACAATACCAGACCCTCAAGACCGAAATCCGCGCCGAAATCGAATCGATCACCGATTCGCAGATGTTCATCGGTGGCCCGAAAGTGGATGCCTTTGAAGAGGCCGTTTGCAAATACACGGGCGCGGCGCATGCCATCGGCGTCACCTCCGGCAGCGATGCGCTGCTTGTCATCTTGATGGCGCTGGAGATCGGCCCCGGCGATGCGGTGATCACTTCGCCCTACACATTTTTTGCCACGGCGGGAAGCATAGCGCGCGTGGGCGCAAAGAGCGTATTCATCGACATCGACCCGACGACTTATAATATCTCGGTCCCCGCGCTCACCCATTACATCGAGACCCAATGCACGAAGCAAAGCGACGGCACGCTCGTGAGCCATTGCGGTCAGAAGATCAAGGCGATCATGCCCGTGCATCTCTTTGGCCTCTGTTGCGCGATGGATGAAATCAAGGCGCTCGCCGCAAAATACAACCTGCCCGTGATCGAGGATGCTGCCCAGGCGCTCGGCGCGGATTATCCCTCCAGGGAAGGCACGCTGCACGCTGGCGCGATGGGCGATTTTGGCTCCTACAGCTTTTTCCCGTCGAAAAATCTCGGCGCATTCGGCGACGCCGGCATGGTCGTCTGCCGCGATGAGGCGATGGGTGTGAAGATCAAGGCGCTGCGCAACCACGGCGGTGAACGCCGCTATTACCACCGCATGGTCGGGGGAAATTTCCGCATCGATGCGCTGCAGGCCGCCGTCCTCAGCATCAAGCTCCCGCATCTCAATGCATGGTCCGCCGCGCGCCAGCGGAATGCCGCGCTCTACCGCAAGCTCTTCGCCGCAGCCGGGCTGAATGGCACGATCATCCTCCCCTTCGAGCCCTACGCGGGGAGCAAGGCGCCGAACCACCATATCTACAACCAGTTTGTCATCCGTGCCCCGCGCCGCGACGACCTCGCCGCTCATCTTGCAAAGAACAACATCGGCCACGCCATCTATTACCCGATGCCGCTGCACTTGCAGGAATGCTTTGCCGATCTCGGCTATAGTGCGGGGGATTTCCCGGAATCCGAACGCGCCGCGCACGAATCTCTGGCGCTACCGATTTTCCCGGAATTGACGCCCGAACAGCAGGCGTATGTGGTCGATACGATCACGGCGTTTTACAAAGGCTGAAACAGCGCGGGTTCATCATTACGATGATATATTAGTGGCGCGATGCGGCGTTAGGCATTAAATGTCGCGAATGCAGAAAAAACTTTTTACGGAACTCGGCCTTTCGCCCGAGGTGCTCAAGGCCATTGCAAAGATGGGCTTCGAGGAAGCCACGCCCATCCAGACCGAGACCATCCCAAAGCTCCTCTCCGGCTCCGACATGGTCGGCCAGTCCCAGACCGGCTCAGGCAAGACCGCGGCCTTCGCCATCCCCGCGATCGAGGCGGTGGATACCAATATCCGCGGCCAGCAGGTGTTGATCCTGTGCCCTACGCGTGAGCTTGCAATGCAGGTGGCCGAGGAAGTCGCGAAGCTTGCTGCATTCAAGAAAGGCGTGCGCGAACTCCCCATTTACGGCGGGCAGTCCTACGAGCGCCAGTTCCGTGGCTTGCAGGCGGGCGCACAGATTGTCATCGGCACCCCGGGCCGGGTCATTGATCACATCGAGCGTGGCACACTGAAGCTCGACAAGCTCAAGATGGTGATCCTCGACGAAGCCGACCGCATGCTCGACATGGGCTTCTTCGACGACATCAAAAAAGTCCTCTCCCATGCGCCGAAAGAACGCCAGACCGTGCTCTTCTCCGCCACCCTCCCCCGCCCGATCCTCGAGCTGATCAAGACTTTCACGAATAATGCGGTCAACGTCCGCATCGAATCCCAGGCGCTCACCGTCCCCGCCATCGAGCAGGTGTATTACGAGGTGGACCGTCGCTCAAAGCTCGAGGTGCTCTGCCGCCTCATCGATATCGAGGACATCAAATTCGCGATCATCTTCTGCGCGACGAAGATGATGGTTGACGAGCTCACCGAGCACCTCATCGCCCGCGGCTACCTCGCGGACAAGCTCCACGGCGACATTTCCCAGCAGGCGCGCGAACGCGTGATGGCGAAATTCCGCAAGCACTCCTTCGAGTTCCTCGTAGCCACCGATGTCGCTGCACGCGGGCTGGATGTCGATGATATCGAGGTCATTTTCAATTACGACCTGCCGCACGATGGTGAGGATTACGTTCACCGCATCGGCCGCACGGGCCGCGCTGGACGCAAGGGACGCGCCGTCACCTTTGTCGCCGGCCGCGAAATCTATAAGCTGCAAAACATCATCCGCTTCACCAAGGGGCAGATCAAGCGGTTGCGTGTTCCTTCCGCCGAGGAGGTTGAGGAAAAGCGCACGAATCTTTTCCTGGAATCGCTCCGCGAGACGCTCGAGGGCGGCGATTACAAAAAGCACGACGCGCTCATCGAACGCCTGCTCGACCAGGGCCACTCTCCCACCGACATCGCCTCCGCGCTCATCCATTTGCTGAATACCGACAAGGCCCGCGCCGGTGAAAAAATCCCCGAGGACCGTCCGGAAAGACAGTCGCAGTCGCGCGATTTCTCATCGAAGCCCGAGAGATTCTCCCGCGACCGCGCTCCGCATCGCAACGAGGGCAATTTCGAGGACGACTTTCAGGAGCGCCGCGAAGCCCCGCAGGGTGGCGGTCGCCGCCGCCAGCAGGCCATGGCGGGGGAGGCAGACTTCGTTTCCCACGAGCCCGGCATGGTGCGCCTCTCGATGAACATCGGCCGCGAGCAAAACATCGGCCCAGGTGACGTGGTCGGCGTGATCCTCGGCGCGACAAAGATCCAGAAGGAAAGCGTCGGCGCTATCCACATCCTGCCAAAGCAGACCCTCGTGGATGTCGCCGAGCAGCACGCGACCTTCGTCCTGAAAAAAATCACCGGCATCAAGTTCAAGGGCCACAAGGTCTCGATGCGCGTCTCGGGTGGTCCCGCCCCTGCCCAGCCTTGATGCATCTGCTTCCAGTTGCATCCTGATGGAAAGGTTTGATATTAATCGCCCTTCGCCATGTCGAGTGACCATCCCGTTATCCTATTTTACAAATACGTCTCCATTGAAAATCCGGAGCGCTTCGTCGCGGACCAGAAGGCGCTCTGCGAAACCCTCGGGCTGAAAGGCCGCGTCCTCATCGCGGAGGAAGGCATCAATGGCACGCTGGCCGGCCCCACCAATGCCATCGACCAGTATGTGTGTGACCTGACATCCGATCCCCGTTTCACCGACATCGAGATCAAGACTACGCCTGGCGATGAAAACACCTTCCCCCGGCTCATGATCAAGCTGCGCCCGGAAATCGTCACCTTGCAGGGCAACGAACACATCAAGCCCGACCACGATAACCATCTCAGCCCCGCCGCGTGGAAGGAAATGATGGAGACCGACGCCGATGCCGTGGTGGTCGATGTGCGGAACCGCTACGAATCCGCCGTCGGCAAGTTCGAGGACGCCATCGCCTGCGATATCGACAATTTCCGCGATCTCCCCGCCCATCTCGACGTCTTGGAAAACTTGAAGGACAAAAAAGTCCTCATGTATTGCACCGGCGGCATCCGCTGCGAAAAAGCCTCCGCCCTCTTCCGGAGCAAGGGCTTCAAGAATGTCTTCCAGCTCCACGGCGGCATCATGACCTACCAGCAGCAGTTCGGAAACGAGCACTGGCTGGGCGAATGTTTTGTCTTCGACCAGCGCATGACCGTGCGCGTGGATGAAGGCCTCGTGCAGATCGGCAAATGCTCCCACACCGGCCGCCCCACCAGCCTCTACGCGAATTGCCTGCACGACCCCTGCCACAAACTTTTCCTCCTCTCCCGCGAGGCTTGCGACGAAAATCCCGACCACCGCCTCTGCCCGGAATGCCTCGCCAAGGGCCTCACTTCGGAAACTGCGGAATACAACAAAAACGCCCCGTGGTCTTTGCGTTGAACTTAGCACTATTATTCCCGCAAACTATCGCTGGCCTTTTCAACAGTTTGTGTTATTATCACGGCCATTGATGCCAAAACATCCTTTGTATGCAGTGATTGCAGCAGCCCTCTTTCTCTCCGCCTGTGCGAGTGAAAAGACCGCTGGCATTACGCCTGTGAAAAAATCCGCCGCCGTCATCGTAGTCGCCAAAAATGGCGCTGTCACCGTTGACCATAAACCCGTCCAGTTACACAGCCTCGTGACCACCCTCAAAGCGCGTGGAATCACGAAGATCAACCGCTTCGCTGTCGAAGGCGACCCCGGCGTGGACCAGAAGGATATCGAGCGCGTCCTCGAGACTCTCATGGATGGCGGTCTGCTGCCAAAAGACACCATCGATTAATCAGTTTTCACACAAGAGGCAGATCTGCCAGGGTAGTGCCCATGGATGAAATACTGATCGGTGGAATCGAGAAACGGAAACTCGTCATCGTGGATTACGACCCATGCTGGCCGGCAAAGTTTCAGAGGCACTCAGAAATCCTCTCGCTGGCATTGGGCACCAAGGCGCTTGCCATCGAGCATGTAGGATCAACTTCGGTGCCGGGACTTGCGGCAAAACCGATCATCGACATCCTCCTTCTCGTGGCGGATCCCGCCAATGAAGCGGCCTATCTCCCCGCCCTGGTGGAGGCCGGTTACGTCCTGCGGGTGCGGGAGCCGGACTGGCACCAGCACCGCATGTTCAGGACTCCGGAGTTGGATGTGCATATCCACATCTTTGCCCCGGATTGCGTCGAGGTCACCCGCCAACTGGCTTTTCGCGATCGCCTCAAGGCAAACGCGGAGGACCTCCGCCTTTACGAATCCATGAAGCGGAAGCTGGTCGAGGCGGACTGGCCGGACATGAACGCATACGCGCAGGCGAAGACAGAAGTGGTGGAACAGATCACCGCGCGGGCATTGCAGGAGGCTGGCCTTTTCTTTTAAACTTCTGCCCTTAAATCGAGGGATCAAGCGCCGCCGCAGCCTTTTTATGCGACGCTTTATCGAGGATGCTCAATTGCGTCTCCTCATAATATATCAGCGAGTTCGCCGGAACGCTGTGCATCAGGAACACATTCGCGCCGATCGTTGAGTTCGCCCCGATCACCGTTTTGCCGCCCAGGATCGTGGAGTTGGGATAAATCGTCACATGGTCCGCGACATCAGGGTGGCGCTTCCCTCCCTTCACGATATGCCCCTCCTCATCCTTGATGAAACTCCGCGCCCCAAGCGTGACACCGTGGTAAATCTTCACATGGTTCCCGATCCGGCACGTCTCGCCGATCACCACGCCGGTGCCGTGGTCGATGAAAAAATGCGTCCCGATCGTGGCGCCGGGATGAATGTCGATTCCCGTGCGGCTATGCGCCCATTCCGTCATCATACGGGGAATCACCGGCGCGTTGAAATGGTGAAGCTGATGCGCCAGCCGCTGGATGGCGATCGCCTCGATGAACGGGTAGGACAGGATAATCTCCTCCCGCCTCAATGCCGCGGGATCACCCTCATAGGCCGCCTCGATATCCGTGCGCAGGAGCCGCCGCACTTCCGGCAGCGACTTGCAGAATTTCTGCATGATCGGCGGCGTGCGTCCGGTCGGCTTTTTCGGGTCGCCTATGCGAACGCTCTTCCTCACCTGGTCTTCCAGCCTTGCGACCACGCGGGTGAGCCGCTCGCTGGTGATCTCGGCGAGCGAGCCGTGCTGGATCGAATCCTCATCATGGAAACCCGGAAATAAAATCTGCAGCAAGTCCGCGCAAATCTGCCCCACCGCACGCTTCGAAGGCATATTGTCCGCATCGCGATTATTCAGGCCTCCTGTTTCCTCATACGAAGCCAGAAGATCGGCGACATACGGGTTCAAGGATTTGTTTACAGACGACGGCGGCACCTCCGGCGATGCCGGTTGCCCGCGCGATTTCCGCCCGTCATTGCCGTGTTCAGTATGGGTCATGCCGGCTTGGAATTGTTCCATGGCAGTTTCGCAAGAAGTAGTCCCATGCCGCAGAAATCGGTGATGCCCGCGAAGACCAGGCCCGCTCCCACAAATGCGGAGAGCCCTACGAATACCGGGCTCACAAAATATCCCAGCAGCACTCCCGTCAGCACCAGCGAGCCTGCCGCTATCCTCACCTGCCTCTCCAGGCTGATCACCTTTACGGCACCGCGTTCCAGCGGCAGGCCGGCCTCGCCCCACGCGACCAGGCCCCCATCGACCACCACTGCGTCGTCAATTCCCTGTCTCGCAAATTTCTCCGCGGCCTTTTGCGCCCGCCCACCGCTGTGGCAGAAGAGATATACGGGCTGCCCTTTTCCCAGCTTTCCTGCTTTGTAAAGCTCCCCGGTGTTCAGGTCGCCGAGCGGGATATTCAGCGACTGCGCCACATGCACCCCGGCATATTCCACCGGCGTGCGCACATCGATCAGCGCAAGGCCGGGCTGCGCGGTGAGAAGCTTGTGAAGTTCCGCTGGCGCAATGGATTTCATGATGCCGGCATTATACACTACTTCTTTAGTAGGTAAAGCGCGCGTATCAATGAATCGACCTCCTCGTGCGTATTGTAAAACGCCAGCGACGGGCGCACCGTGGTTTCCACCCCGAAGTGCCGAAGCGCGGGCATCGCGCAGTGGTGGCCGCCGCGCACAGCAATCCCGTGCTTGTCGAGGTGCTTCGCGATCTGCTCGCTGGGCACGCCTGGGATCACGAAGGAAAGCACGCTCGCCTTTGACGCCGCTGTGCCGATGGGACGCAGCCCCGGCACTGTGGAAAGCGCATGCGTGGCGTACTCCAGCAGGGAATGCTCATAGGCGGCGATTGCCGGTATGCCGATCCTGGTCATGTAATCAATCGCGGCGCCAAGGCCCACCACTCCGGCTATATCCGGGGTGCCTGCCTCGAATTTTTCGGGCGGATGCTGGAACGAGGTTTTTTCAAACCGCACATCGCGGATCATATGCCCGCCCCCCTGCCATGGCGGCATTTGCTCGAGGAGATGCGCCTTGCCATACAGCGCGCCGATGCCCGTCGGCCCGAATATCTTGTGCGCCGAGAAGACAAAGAAATCCGCATCGAGCGCGGTGACGTTGATCGGCATATGCGGGGTCGATTGTGCCCCATCCACCAGCACCGGCACGCCGCGCGCATGGGCCATGGCGATGATCTGCTCGATGGGATTGATCGTGCCCAGCGCGTTCGAGACATGCGTCACCGAGACAAACTTCGTGCGCGGCCCGAGCAACTTTGCAAATTCGCTGATGATCAATTCCCCATGTTCATTCATCGGCGCCACGCGGATCGCTGCGCCCGTCTGTTCCGCCAGCAACTGCCACGGCACGATGTTCGCATGGTGTTCCATCTCGGTGAGGATGATCTCATCCCCCGCCCCGATGTTTTTCCGCCCGTACGTCTGCGCCACGAGATTGATCGCCTCGGTGGTCCCGCGTACGAATACGATTTCCTTCGCATCCGCAGCGCCCAGGAACTGCCTCACCTTTTCGCGTCCTCCTTCGAATAGTTCCGTGGACCGCGTGGCGAGCGTATGCGCTGCGCGGTGGATGTTCGAGTTATCGCGCCCGTAGAATTGCGAAGTGGCGTCGAGCACGCTTTGCGGCTTGTGGGTGGTGGCTGCGTTGTCGAGCCAGATCAATGGACGCCCGTTCACCTTCTGGTGCAGCGCGGGAAAGTCGGCGCGGATCGCTTCGATATCCAGCACGGAAAGCGACTGGCTGGATGCCGGTTTCGATACAGCATCGGGCGTTACCCTGCCTGCCGAATCCTGCCCGCGCAGGAAATAATACTCCGGCGCGGCTCCAGCCTCCTGCCCGAAAGCAGGACTGGGATCGCTGGAACCAGACGGTTTTCCGCCACGGGGCGTGCCGAAAAAATCCCCGCCGAAACGCGGCTCTCCGTAGGCGTGGCTGTCGTCGGATTCCGAATCATGCGCCCCGGCCGCGTGCGATTCCTCGCGCGGTGCGGATTCCAGCACGGGATGCACAGGCGGACGCGTGGAAGGAGTTTCCTTTGCTACAGGCGCTTGCGGCGCAGCACTGGAAACAGGCACAGCAGGAACAGCCGCCGGAATTCCCGACACTCCCACTGGCGCACCAGCCACTGCGGCAGGCGGCGGCGGATGCGAAGCCGGCGGTTTTGCGGATCCCTGCGATTCCTGGAAAAACTCGTTTGCCAGGCTCGCGATCAGCGCCGTGTCAAAGGGATCTCCGGCCTCTTCGGGTCTGCCGGGGAGTGTGGGATCAAGCCTTGGCATCGACATATTCGTGGTAATGGCGCACGGAAACATTATCGAGGCGGGCGATGGCATCCTCGGTGAGCACGGCTGCCGAGAAGTAGCGCGTGACAAGGTGCGAGGCGATGGAGTTTTCATTGGTCCCCATGTAGCGCACGGAGAGGCCCGGCTCCACTTCGCCGGTGACGCCGGCTTTTTGTAATCCCACCACGCCTTGCTGCGCCTCGCCGACGCGGAGCAGGAGGATGCTCGTCTTGCCGGCTTTGTCGATTTCCAGCTTGTTGCTCGGGATCAACGGAATGCCGCGCCATGTGATGAACGGCGACCCGAAAAGGTTCACGGTCGGGGGCGGCACACCGCGGCGCGTGGCCTCGCGCCCAAATGCCGCGATGGCCTTCGGATGGGCCAGGAAAAATGCGGGCTTCTTCCACACGAGCGTCAGCAATTCATCGAGATCATCCGGCGTGGGAGTCCCCTTGCGGGTCTTGATCCGTTGCGATGGTGCCACTTCCTTGAGCAGGCCAAAACCGGGGTGGTTGATGATCTCCCACTCCTCGCGTTCCTTCACGGTCTCCACGGTCAGGCGGACCTGCTCGCGGAGCTGGTCGATGCGGTTGCTGTAAAGATCCGTCACGCGCGTATGCGTGTTCAGCACTGTCTGGATCGTGCTGAGGTGATACTCACGAGGCTCATCGCCATAATCGACAAACGTCGTCGGCAATTTCGGTTCGCCACCGTCCACGGTCAGCAGGTCGATCTCCTGCTCGGTGCCGTTTGCTTGTTTCGCGACGACGTTGACGCGATACACGCCGCCATCCACATCCACCCAAGGGAGGAGCTTGTGCAGCCAGCGTGGAGTGATCTCCACCATCTGCGGTACGGTTACGGTGGCTGTGGCGAGGTTGCGCGCGGCGCGTGCGCTCAGGCTCAATGTGGATTTGGCATCAGTGCTCATGGCTTGGATTCTTTTTCTATGGATCTGCTTTTTAGATGGGTTGGTTGACTTTTCTTAAAATTTTAGGACCTGTTTGTTTAAACACCCGCTGGCTTGCAGCGTCTGGCATCCGGCGTTTGACGGAGCGCAACGTAAACACCAATATTCCGGCATGCAACAAAATAATATATCGTAACCAATTTACATACAACAACTTACACATATTATTCCCATGGGTTTAATGGGTATTTACAATCTATACTATTTCAGTAGTATTAATTGCAATGCGTTTTTTACAATACTATCGCTCGCAGGCCCGGCCATGATTTCTCGCAAGGGAAAATATGCGATCCGGTCGGCCCTTTATCTCGCGCGCCATTACGGCTCGGGACCGATCAGCGTGGAAAAAATTTCGGACGACGAGGGCATCTCCCGCAAGTTCCTGGAAACCATCATGCAGGAATTGAAAAACGGCGGCCTGCTCCATAGCCATCGTGGGAAACGCGGTGGTTACGTCCTGCGCCAGCATCCGCAAAAGATCACGATTGGCCGCATCATCCGGCTCATAGACGGCCCGCTCGCCCCGGTGCGCTGCGTGAGCGCCACCGCCTATGCCCCCTGCTCCGATTGCCCCAGCGAAAAGAACTGCAACATCCGCTTCATGATGAAAGAGGTGCGCGAAGCAATCAGCCGCGTGCTCGATCTCAAAACGCTTGACCAGGCATTGCGGGATTTCGACCGGGATGAAAATGCCCCGAAGGAACTGATATTCCACATCTGATCCCCGGCGGATGCTGACAACGCGCCGAAGACTCTCGTGCGACGCTTCAAATCCCGCTTCCGGAGCGATGCCATTTGTGATTTCCACCTTCTATCCTGCATGGCTGGTGGTTCGTTTTGGTTGCGGCCAGCGATGGCGGTGCGTGACAGATTGACTAAGGAATGCCGCGACAAAATCCTCCATAACAATAAATTCTGCCAGTATAAGAATTGAACAACCATGGAACCTTCCGGTTTAACACAGTTGCGAATGAAAATAAGATCGCAAAGAGGCCTTCTTTCCGGCCTGAGACGCACCTTGCTTATTGCGGGGGTCAGCGTCGCCGCCTGCAGCGCACAGCTTTTCGCCGCCGGGGAATCACCGCGCGAGCACCTCTCCCTCGACGCCGGCTGGAAATTCCATCTCGGGGACGACTGGCCGCAGGCGCTAAATCTCTCGAAGGCGGGTGCCAGCAGTGGCCCAGCTGCGGAAAAATTCAATGACAATACCTGGCGCATGCTCAACCTGCCGCACGACTGGGCCGTGGAGCTGCCGTTTGAAAAATCCGCTGACCGCAACCACGGCTTCAAGCCGCTCGGGCCGGGTTTTGCCTCGAACAATATCGGCTGGTACCGCCGCACGTTCGAGTTGCCGCAGGAGGACGAAGGCAAACGCATCTGGTTGACATTCGACGGCGTGTTCCGCAACGCAACCGTCTGGATCAACGGCTGGCTCGTGAGCCGGCACGAGAGCGGTTATTACCCGTTGCGCGAGGACATCACGGATGTGGTACGCTTTGGCGGCAAAAACCTTGTTACGGTGCGCGTGGACGCGACGGAGTTCGAAGGCTGGTTTTACGAAGGCGCGGGCATCTACAGGCACGTATGGCTGGAGAAAACCGCGCCGGTGGCGATCGCACCGGACGGAATTTTTGTTTATTCCCGGTTCAAAGACAACGTGCCGTCGGACAAGGCGGAAATAGAGATTGAAGCGAACTTGCTGAATACCTTGGCGAACACAGCCACGGCCGAGGTGAACTGTGAGGTCATTTCTCCGGACGGCAACCCGGTTGCGAACTTCAAAAAATCGGGAGAAATCAGCCGCGGGTCGCAACAGGCCGTCGAACTCGAATCAACCATCCCCTCACCTGTCCTCTGGTCGCCCGAATCTCCCAACCTTTACAAGCTGGTCACGACAGTTTCCGTGGACGGCAGGACAGTTGACCGGAAGGAAACCTCCTTCGGTATCCGCACGGTGGCATTCGACAAAGACAAAGGCTTTTTACTGAACGGCCAACCTTACGAACTCAAGGGCACCTGCAATCACCAGGATCACGCTGGCGTGGGTGCGGCGATTCCCGATGCGCTGCAGGAATTCCGCGTAAAAAAGCTGAAAGAATTCGGCAGCAACGCTTATCGCACCTCACACAACCCGCCCACGCCGGAGTTGCTCGACGTGTGCGACCGCCTCGGCATGATCGTCATGGACGAGAACCGCTTGCTCGGGAGCGACTCGGAAAATCTCCGCAAATGGGACGACCAGATCCGACGCGACCGCAATCACCCGAGCGTTTGCATCTGGAGCGTGGCAAACGAGGAATTTTCCGTGCAATCCACGCTTCAAGGCGGCAATGCCGCGCGCACGATGCAGAATTACGTCAAGCGCCTTGATCCGACCCGACCGGTAACGTATGCCGCGCCCCAGGGTAATACGTTCGATGGCATCAACGACGTCATCGAAGTGCGTGGATGGAATTATAACGTCGGCCCTGGCATGGACAAATATCATGCCGAGCATCCGGACCAGCCAAATGTCGGCACGGAACAGGCCAGCACGGTGGGCACTCGCGGCATTTACGAGGATGACAAGGAGCGCGGCTATGTGCGAGCCTATGATGACCGCGGCATTCAGGATGCCGAAAAGTGGTGGAGTTTCTTTACGCCTCGTCCGTGGCTGAGCGGCGGTTTCGTATGGACCGGCTTCGATTACCGCGGCGAACCGACACCGTATTCCTGGCCGTGCATCAGCTCGCATTTTGGAATCCTGGACACCTGCGGTTTCCCGAAGGACAATTTTTATTACTACCAATCGTGGTGGACCACGAAGGTAGTGCTGCATTTGCTGCCGCACTGGAACTGGCCGGGCAGAGAGAGGCAGGAAATCCGCGTGGACGCGCTGAGCAATTGCAAAGGGGTCGAGCTTTTTCTCAACGGCGAATCGCTCGGCAGGCAGGCCATGAAGCCGGATTCCAAACTGACGTGGAAGGTGAAATATACACCGGGCACGCTGAGCGCGAAAGGTTTCGATGCAACCGGCAAGGTGATCGCCGAAACCAAAGTCGAGACGACAGGCCAGCCAGTGGCGGTGAAGCTGACACGGGATTTAACCGGATTATCTGAGTCCTTGAAAGCAGACGGTGAGGACGTGGCTGTTTTCACTATTGCCGCCGTGGATGCGGAAGGCCGTGAGGTGCCGACCGCGCAGAATAAGATTAACTTCGACCTCGAAGGCGCGGGCAGGATCATTGGCGTGGGCAACGGCGACCCGAGTTGCCACGAACCGGACGTGTTTCTGCCATCGGAAATGCGCATCGTTCCTGTCGGGAATTGGTGCTGGAAGCTGGAGTCGTTTCCCACCCATAATGATGAGCCGTCGCCGGTATTGGGCGCGGGCCTTGATGAATCCGGCTGGAACGTGATCAAAAACAAGACCGGCGCAACAACCAGCTACAAGCCTTTGCAGGAGAACCAGACGGCGGTTTATCGTACTCACATCAAATTGACTGCGGAAGACCTGGACGCTCCCGGCGTGCGCATCCAGTTCAGCGGTTGCGACAACCACGGCTGGTATTTCGTAAACGGCCAACTCGCGGGCGAGTCGCACGACTGGCGGGAACATTCATCGTTTGACATCAAAAAGTATCTTCATCCCGGCGACAACATCATCGCCGTGGGAGTGCGGAACGACAGCGGCACCGGCGGTCTGAACCCCGACGTGAGCCTGGAAATCAGCGCCAAACCTTCCACCGTGAAATGGTCCCGCAGCTTGTTCAACGGGCTGGCACAGATCATCGTGCAATCCTCCACAAATGCGGAGGCCATTCACCTGACGGCGAGTGCGGACGGCTTGAAACCTGCAAGCGCAACGATCGGGAGCCACTCAGCGCCGCTTCGTCCTTCCGCGCCCTGAACGAGCCATGATCCCGGAACAGGATACATCGCTTTTCGCGACGACGCCGTGCAAGCTGCATCGGCGGCACACAGTAGGGCGATAGTCGAACAAAGATTACGCCCCCCCCGGTTTCCGCACTTCAATCCCCCAGACTACATGATTACTTAAATCGCTCCAATACGCGGACATTATCCGTACACCAAAAAAGGGGAAGCCATCCCGGCTCCCCCCTTTGTTATTTGTTGATGATTACCTGTTACAGCCCGAGGGAATTCAGCAGCGCTGAATCGATCTGGCCGGTCGCGGGCATTCCGTTATCATCCTGGTACTGGGCGATTGCCTGCTCTGTTTGAGGGCCGGGCACGCCATCCACAGGTCCGGGATTATAACCGTCATTTGCCAGCGTGGACTGGACATTGCTTACGACATTATTGGGACCTTCCGCCACGGATGCAGGCTGGGCCTCGGCGCCGGGGTCATAGACATCGCCATCGTAATAGACGGTGTTGTCATACGCGAACGGATACGGGTAGGCGTACCAGTCATACGGCCATCCCACATCGGCCACAGCCCAGATGCCGTTGAAATTTCTCCAGTGGTGATGGTTCCAGGCATAGGTGCGCCCGGGATTCCAATTCCGGTGGAAATTTCCGGACCTGAAAGCGAACTGGTTGCTCGCCATACTCTTTCTTGGATTTGTGTTGGCAGCCCTGTTGCTGGCAACGGCTGCATTTGCATTCACGCGGTTGCCGGCGGCGGTGTTCGCGGTGTTAAACCGGTTGGCATTCGCATTCGTCGTATTGTTGCGCAATGCAAGGTTGCGGTTTCCGCGGTTAAAACCAGCCGGGTTGGCCGCCCGGTTCTGCGTGATCGCATTACGATTGAATGCGGCACGGTTGGCCGTCCGGTTCTGTGCCGTCACGTTACGATTGAACGTGGCACGGTTGGTTGTCCGGTTTTGTGCCGTCACGTTACGATTGAACGTGGCGCGGTTGACCGTCCGGTGCTGTGCCATAGCTGGATTGCCCGCGAAACTCCGGTGAGTAACCGGCCTTGCGGCAAAACTCCTTTGTGGTGCGCGCGCTACCGATGGGCGTGCGGCGAAATGGGGCGCAGCGGCATGGGCAACATGCGGTGCTGCCGCTCGTCCGCCACCACCACCCCTTGCGGCACGCGGATCAGCCGCGTTTGCGGTGGAAATCTGGCTCAATAACATGGCGCCTGCTGCCAGGGGCAGACACAAACTGAATATACGTTTCATATCTATAAATCGTCTCCTTCTGCATGATTGGACGGCTTTGTATCCTGTGGAATTCGAATTAACTCGCACCCAAAATCGGACAAATAATTTTATCTTTTCGTCGCATGAATTTAACATTGCCCATGAGGCAAAGCAGTGGACAGAAAGACGACTCTCAGGTACTTTTCCCCAAGAATGATGGTTTTGGTTTTACCATTAATCGTGTTCGCCTCCGCCGGATTACTCGGTTTTGCTTTGCTGTATAAATCAGCTCCGATTGCGCTGATTAATTTTTGCGTACTGCTGCTGATCGGTTTCTTTTTGCAGCCGTGGCAGGTTTTCTCGCCGCCGCCCGACCTTGCGGATATTTTCAGGTGGAAATTGGTGCTGCTCGTCTGGCTTGTTTTCTTTTTGATCAGCATCGTGGCGCTGTCTGTGATGAGCGTGATGAGCAAAAAACGGCACCGGCATCGCCGCTATACATTTTAAACGCGCCAAACGGGCGTTACGTCGGCGCTCCGCACTGTGGTTGCATCGGGGCTCGGAAAAATCCGGCTTCATTATTTCCGCGCAAATTCATTCACCCTGCTTGAATGCCGTGCTTCATCTGTTACCATCGCCGCTGTGCGCAGATTTTTGAAACTATTCGCTATCGCTGTTTTGGTCAGTGCGATGCTACCTGTCTCCGCCTCCAACGGCATGACCGACGAGGAAAAGAAGCAGGAATTCCTCAAGGCCCGCGAGGAAATGCAGACCGTGGAAGAGCCGACTCCCGCAGCCTCCGCGACGCCCAAGCCAAAACCAAAGCCTGCGCAACATCACAAGGCGACTCCCACCCCCACACCGGCACAACACCGCAAACACACCGAGCCCGAACACCCGCAACCAACGCCTGAGCCGGAACCCGAATCCACACCAGTTCCGCAGGAACACAAAAAGCCAACCCCCTCCCCGCGCCCCACGCAGCCGCTCATAACATGGCCCAGCGCCACGCCAAAGCCCACTCCGCCGCCCCGGGCGACTCCGGAGCCGACTCCTGCACCGACACCGGCGTCCACTCCCACGGAACATGGGTCGCGCCAGGTCCAGGTGTCTCCCAAGGCACAGGTTTACGTCCAAAAATACGAAAACGACGATGTTCCCGAGCCCCCGCCCCCACCGGAACCGCACGGCTGGTGGCCATGGTCGGCCCCCACGCATTACCGTTTCCTCAGCCGCTCGGTGATCGATGCCCTCCGCAACGCCCCGGTCACCCGGGGACGCTGGCGTTACATCGTGGTCCACAACTCCGGCACCCGCCAGGGCAACGCGAAGATATTCGATTACTACCATCGCTACACGCGCAAGATGCAAAACGGCCTCGCCTATCATTTCGTGATCGGCAACGGCTCCTCCTCCGGCGACGGGCAGATCGAGATCGGCGACCGTTGGCGCCGGCAGATCCAAGGCGGCCACGTCCACAGCGATTACCTCAACAGCATCGCGCTCGGCATCTGCCTCGTGGGTGACTTCAACCGCGATCTTCCTACGAAAAATCAGCTTGCCGCCCTCGACGAACTCATCCGCTACCTGCGCACACGCTGCGGCAAGTTTGAGGGACACGTCGCCATCGTGAAGGCGCACAAGGAAATCAACCCTGTGCCCACCGATTGCCCCGGCGCCCGGTTCCCCTACCGCTGGCTCCATAGTGAATACGATCTAAGATAGGCTGCGGGACACATGAAAATCGGCATCACAGGGGCCACCGGTTTCATAGGGACGCGCATCATCGGACTCGCCCGGGAAAAAGGCCACGCGATGGTTGGGTTCACGCGCGATCCCTCCCGCACGGTTCCCGACTGCATCGAGACCCGCAAATTTTCACACGGCGAAAAACCAAACATCGAGGGCTGCGACGCGATCATCCACCTTGCCGGTGAGCCCGTATTCGGCCTCTGGACCAGGGCAAAGCGCCGCCGCATCCGCGAAAGCCGCATCCTCGGCACCCGCCGCATCATGGAGGCGATCGCCTCCAGCCCCAAGCCGCCCCACACGCTCATCAGCGGCTCCGCAATCGGTTATTATGGCGACACAGGAGACACCGAAGTCGATGAAAGCTCACCCCAAGGCACCGGTTTTCTCGCCGAAGTAGTGAAGGAATGGGAAAACGAAGCCCTCCACTCGCCGCTCACATCTGGCAGGGCTAATCAACCTTTGCCAACCCTTACCAACCCTCTGAGAATCGTAACCCTGCGCACCTCCATCGTCCTTGGCCCGGATCACGGCGCACTCCGCCCCATGCTCCCCATCTTCCGCGCCGGCCTCGGTGGCCCCCTCGGTTCCGGCCGCCAGTGGATGTCATGGATCCACATCGACGACCAGGCCGCCCTCACCCTCTTTGCCCTCGAGAACAACAGCATCACCGGCCCTCTCAACGCCGCCGCCCCCCATCCCATCCGCAACTCGGATTTCACAAAATCCCTCGCCCGCGCCCTGCATCGCCCCGCGCT
>JBAVPB010000106.1:0-6911 GCA_049692655.1 Chthoniobacteraceae bacterium
TGCGGCTGGAAATCAGCCCTGAAAAAATAAACCTGTGCAACAACAGGCGAAACCTCATGCAAAACCGGCAGACACGGCGGAACAACGCCATCGGGCTGCTGTGCGGAACCCTCCCTCGCCGTCCCCAGTGGCTGCGACTTCGCCGGTACCTCATTCTTCTTCATCGAACAGCAAGCCGTGGAAGGACAGCACCCCCGGCAATCCTCCGATCGCGAGCCAATCGCCTTCGAGGCATCACCGCACCGCGCACTCATCGCCGAAACCGCCATCGGCGCAAAAACCAGCGAAGCCATCACCGCAAACAAAACCGCCCGCAAAGCGATCATCATCGCCCCTTCCTGTTTGCGTATGGTTTTAAAGAATTTCATCGGTCGAGTCGGCCCGTCGCATCATCAACAGCCGTTAAGTAGATAGACCATCGCCCGCCTTTTGCAAATTCAAATGAATGATTTCAATTCTGAATTAAAAAAATGTGATTGTAGTGTTTCATTCGCCAAACTATCGCTGGGACACTCAGGAAGATGAAAAAAACTCATACTTCACTTTCACCGGTTACAAATATCCTTCTTACGATTACTTGGGGTGGCATAGCCGCCCTATTGTTTTTTGTCATACGGCCACATGTCCCATTCATAATTGCGGTTGTTGGTGCAGGGCTGGGAATCGCAGGCGGAATCATGCAGCATTTGAGCATCAAGGAAGCCGCAAGTCGATTTTTAGGCACCTCTTCACTAATGGAAGTGCGACGGGCATTTAAAACCACAACATGGGGGAGTCGCTATATAGCGTGGATTTACATCAGCAAGATTGTATTGGCCCTTCTATCTATCATTTTAATTAGAAGTCCGCTTTATAGCGTCGTTATTGGCTACATCGCAGGATACATGTCCTTCATGTTTGTAAGGGAAATAATCACGATAAGGGATGCGTTCTACCTTCATGGTTTAAACCGGAAGGTTATGTGACAAGTTACCGGTGTGATTCTTGGCGAACGATATAAACACATCGCGCTCCACATCATTCCTAACTTTCGGGGTCAGCCCTTGACAATTGACACTTTTAAAAGCGATTTGATGAATTAGACGGACGCCGCATGGTGGTGCGTATGCTTGGAGAGGGTCAGAGTCAGCCAGATATTAACGTCGAGGAATTTCAAGAAGCCGATTCCACCTCTTGTTTGAGGAGGATTTCCGCCACTTTGTCCGCCGTGAGTTCCCTCGAAGGGGAGGCTTTGTGGCGGCATTGGATCAATGGCAGTTTCACCCGTTTTCCGGTTCGAGTTGAAACCGGCGCCGATTGATCCAGTCCCCCGACGGAAAATTTCCGAGTCTGCATCTTTCAGTTTTCGTCCCTTGTGCATCGCACTCTTCATAGTTATCCAGCTTTTTGTCAAACGCGCCATTGGGAGTTTGTCCTGTTGTTGTCGAATCGTTGAAAATCGGCGCTGGACGCCATTGTTTAACAACCCACATTTTTAACCATTTAACCGCAGCAGCCTTTCATCACTCCCCGCTCTTCTGAAAAAGCCGGTTGATATTCGCAGCCGCGTACGCCGCGCCAAACCCATTGTCGATATTCACGACAGTAACCCCGCTCCCACAACTATTCAGCATCCCCAGCAACGCCGCCAAACCCCCAAAGCTCGCCCCATACCCGACACTCGTCGGCACGGCGATGATCGGTTTGCTCACCAGCCCTGCCACCGCGCTCGGCAACGCCCCTTCCATGCCCGCGACCACCACCAGCACGTTGCACTTTTCCAGCCGTTCCCGCTCGTGGAGCAGGCGGTGGATGCCCGCGACGCCTGCATCATAAATCTTCTCCACATGGTTGCCGAAAATCTCCAGCGTGATCACCGCTTCCTCCGCCACTGGCAAATCCGACGTCCCCGCGCAGAGCACGCCGATGGAGCCTTTGTTCTTCGGCAACGGCGCATCCTCGACAGTGATGCAGCGTCCCCGCACGTGGTAGATCGCTTTCGGGAATTCCGCCACCACGGCCTTGTAATGCTCCTCGGTCGCCCGGGTCCCCAGCAGGATGCCATCGGTTTTCAGGATCGTCCGGCTGATCGCCAGCACCTCGGCGGGCGTTTTGCCCTGGCAATAAATCACCTCCGGAAAACCGCAGCGCCGCTTCCGGTCGGTATCGACCCGCGCAAACCCGAGATCAACAAATGTAGGTTCCTCTGGCATGGGGTGGGGAAGCGGTGCGATTTCTTAATGACGGCTCAGGACGCCACTGCCGTCTCGGCGTTCTCTTCCTTCAAGGAAAGAATCAGCCGCATCGGGATCATGGTCGATTTGGTAAATCCGTGCCGCGTGAAAAACCGCTGCGAATCGTCATTCAGCCTGTCCGTCAGCAGCGTAATGCGCAGGAAATTTTTCTGCTTGGCGTAATCGACGGCGTGTTTGAGCAATTGGTCGCCGATGCCACGGCCCCGCTGTTCCCTCTGCACGATCACATCCTCCAGCAGGATCACGAAGCCCCCTTCCGCCGTGCTGATGGTGAAAAGCAGGTTGATCATGCCGAGGATCACCCCATTCTGCCGCAGCACCAGGATGCGACCCCGGTTCGGTTGCTCGAGCAGCAATTGCAGCCCGCGCATCTGCTTTGCGCGGTCGGGTTTGAAATCAGCCTCGATCGTGAAAAGGTCAAAGAGCAAATCCGTGAGTTGCGGAAGATCTTCTATGGTGGCTTGCTCTACTATGGTCGTGTCCATCGGTTCCCAAACGCTTATATGGCACAGTTTCCGCCCGGAGAAAAGAGTCTTCTCAAAAGGGCGCAAAAAAGTCCCGGTTTCCGCGTTTTTAAGGCGAATTTACCTCAAAATTGTCGCCATCGGCCTACTTGATCCCTTCGAGAATCTCTTCCCGGGTCGCCCGGTCGCAAAAATCGGCAAAATTTTCGCCCTCGATCTTCTTCGAGTCGAAATAACGCAGCAGTTTGTCGATGAAAAGATGCACGTCCTTTGCGATGATCTTGCCCTTCAGCAATTCATTGAACCGCCGGTTATGGCCGAGCCGTCCGCCGATGAATGCGTCATAGGCATCCACCATCACTCCATCCACCTTCGTCTTCGCACCGCGGAAACCGATGTCGGCGATCTGGTGCTGGCCGCAGCTCGACGGGCAGCCGCTGAAGTGGATGCGGATTTTGTCCTTGTACCACCCGCTGTTGAGCTCCAGTTGGTCCACGAGCTCGATCATGCGGTTCTTTGTCTCGACCAGGGCGAGATTGCAGAACTCGATGCCCGTGCATGAGACGCAACCCTTGCGGAAATTGGACGACTCATAGACAAAGCCCTCCGCATCCAGCGCGGCCTTCAATGCCGGCAGGTTTGCCTCGGGGATGTTGAGCAGCAGCAGGTTCTGCTTCGCGGTCAGGCGGATGGCGTCCTTGCCGGGCGCCGCAAATTTCTCCACGATATCCGCGATTTTTTCGAGCTGGCTGTTGCGGATACGTCCGCCCGCAAAATTCACGCCCACCCAGTAAAGCCCGGGCTGCTTCTGCGCATGGATGCCGAGGTGGTCCGTCTCCTGGTCTCTGGGCACTTCAAATTCGGTGTGTGCCTGGAGCTGGAAATCCAGCCGCTCCTGCACGGCAGCCGCCATCTTCTCCACACCCCAGTCGGCGACCAGGAACTTGAAGCGCGCGCGGTTGCGGCGCAGGCGGTAGCCCTCGTCGCGGAAGATCTGGCTCACCGCCTTCACCACCGGCCACACCTGCTCCGGCCTGATGAAAAACGGCAGTGTCTGCGCCAGGTGCGGCGACGAGGAAAGCCCCCCGCCCACCATGATGCCGTAGCCCACTTCATTGCCGTGCTTGAGCCCGAAGACCGAGCAGCAGTTGATGTCCGGCTGCGCGCAGCGGATGCAGCAGCCCGACACGGAAATTTTGTATTTGCGCGGGAGATTCGAGAATTCCCGGTTGTTCGTCATCGCCGCGCTCACTTCGTGGAGTTGCTCCGTCGCATCGATGATCTCTTCCGGGTCAATGCCGCACACCGGGCACCCCACCACGTTGCGCGTATCGTCGCCGCAAGCGCCGCTGGTCGTGATCCCCACCGACTCCAGGTCCGCGAGGATTTCCGGGAAATTTTCAATCCGCAGCCAGTGCATCTGGATCGTCTGCCGCGTGGTGATGTCGCTGAACCCATGGCCGAATTTGTCCGTGATCTTCGAGATCACCCGCGCCTGCGCCGCATTGATCTGGCCGCCGGGGATCTTCGTCCGCATCATGAAATAACCGGACTCTTTCGGCTTCTGGCGATAGACACCATACCATTTCAGCCGCTCGAAATCCGTTTCCTCGATGGAGGCGAACCCCGTCTTCGCGTAGCGGTAGAGGTCATGGATCACGTCCAGGCCGTCCTTTTCCATTTTGAGCTTCTCCTGCGGGGTCAGCGGGATCAGTCCTTCCTTGACGGCTGCGAAATTGGGATGAATGTCGATCATATTGGTATCCTTTAACAAAAGGGAAAATAAATCTAGAAGCGATCCCGTATTTTGCAATGATAAATCTCGCACCCCCCGTGGCAGGGTTAATCAACCCTTGCCAACCCTCACCAACCATCAGCCATCCCGCATCCCCGCCACGGTCGAAGAAAATCGCCGCAAGTCCGATTCGCTTTCCCATCCGTATAATGTTCGCAAATATTATACGGAAACATCACACTCACTTTTTATGAATCCACTCAAAGTCTGGCCCGGCAAACCCTATCCTCTCGGCGCAACATGGACCGGGAACGGCGTGAACTTTGCCTTGTATTCCAGTAACGCCACCGGCGTGGACCTTTGTTTGTTCGACACCCCCGATTCTCCCAAGGAGCAAATCCGCATCCGCATGACCGAGCAGACCGATGAAGTCTGGCACGTCTTCCTGCCGGATGTGAAGCCCGGCCAGCTCTACGGCTACCGCGTTTACGGCCCCTTCGAGCCCGCACAGGGCCATCGCTTCAACCCCGCCAAACTCCTCCTCGACCCCTACGCGAAATCCATCGCCGGCACCATCAACTGGAGCGACGAGATGTTCCCTTATCCCGTCGGCGGCGCCGAGGAGGATCTCGTCTCCGACGACCGCGACGACGCCTGGGGCATGCCCAAGGCCGTTGTCATCGATCCCGCATTCGACTGGGGCACCGACGCCCCACCCGCCACTCCGCTCCATTCCTCCATCATCTACGAGGCGCACGTAAAAGGTTTCTCGAAACTCTGTCCCGACATCCCCGAGGAGATCCGCGGCACCTACCAGGCCATGGGCAGCACATTTGCCGTCGATTATTTCAAGAAGCTCGGCGTCACCGCCGTGGAGCTGCTCCCCGTCCACCAGAGCGTCGATGACAAACGCCTCGTTGACGAGGGCCTGCATAATTACTGGGGCTACAACACCATCGGCTACTTCGCTCCCGACCCGCGTCTCAGCGGCAGCGGCATCGAGGGCGGCCAGGTCAGCGAGTTCAAGCAGATGGTGAAAAACCTCCACGCCGCCGGCATCGAGGTCATCCTCGACGTTGTTTACAATCACACCGCCGAGGGGAATCACCTCGGCCCCTTGCTCTGCTTCAAGGGCATCGATAACCAGAGCTACTACCGCCTCGTCGCCGACAACCCCCGTTTCTACAACGACTACACCGGCACCGGGAATACCCTCAACGTCATGCACCCCCGCGTGCTCCAGCTCATCATGGACAGCCTCCGCTACTGGGTCACCCAGATGCATGTCGATGGCTTCCGCTTCGATCTCGCCTCGACTCTCGCCCGCGAGCTCCATTCCGTGAGCAAGCTCTCAGCCTTCTTCGACGTCATCCACCAGGACCCCGTCCTCTCGCAGGTCAAGCTCATCGCCGAGCCGTGGGATGTCGGCGAAGGCGGCTACCAGGTCGGAAATTTCCCCGTCCTCTGGGCCGAGTGGAACGGCAAATACCGCGACACCGTCCGCGCTTATTGGAAAGGCGACGAAGGCCACATCGGCGAGCTCGCCTACCGCCTCGCCGGCAGCCCCGACCTCTACCTCTGGAATGGCAAACGCCCCTACGCCAGCATCAATTTCATCATCGCCCACGACGGTTACACCCTTGCCGATCTCGTGAGCTACAACGACAAGCACAACGAGGCAAACCTCGAGGATAACAACGACGGCGACAACAACAACCACTCCTGGAATTGCGGCGTCGAGGGTGCGACCGACGACGAGGAGATCAACAAGCTCCGCCGCCGCCAGCAGCGGAATCTCCTCAGCACCCTCTTCTTCTCCCAGGGCGTCCCCATGCTCTGCGGCGGCGACGAATACGGCCGCACCCAGGAGGGGAACAACAACGCCTATTGCCAGGATAACGAAATAAGCTGGCTCCATTGGGATTGGGATGACCACGCCCGCCAGCTCGCCGAGTTCACGGCAAAGCTCATCCACTTCCGCAAGGACCACCCCATCTTCCGCCGCCCGAAATTTTTCCAGGGCCGCAAAATCCGCGGCTCCGAGGTGAAGGATGTCATGTGGTTCAACCCCGGCGGCACCGAGATGAACGACGACGAATGGACCACCGGTTTCGTCCGCACGCTCGGCATGCTCCTCAGCGGCGACACCATCGACGTCTGCGACGAGCAGGGCGAGCCGATCCGCGACGGCACATTCCTCCTCCTCTTCAATGCCTTCCACGAGCCCCTCACCTTCGTCCTTCCCGGCCGCGAGGAAGTGAAGTGGGAATTGATCATGGACACCAACGACGAAGCCGGATTTCTAGAGTCGCCCAAGCCCTGTGCCGCAGGCGACGAACTCCAGCTCATGGCGCGTTCCGTCTGCATGCTCAAGCTCAGCGGCGGCGGGCAGGAATATGCCCGTGCGGAGTCATGGAAAAACGTGGGGCACCCCGGCCTGGCCAAGGAAAAAATCCCCGTCCCCCGCGCCAAACAGCC
>JBAVPB010000107.1:0-26784 GCA_049692655.1 Chthoniobacteraceae bacterium
GGGCGTACGATGCATGCGGCATCGGGAGCATTTAATGGCTCCAGCCCGACAGCTAACCTCGTAGGCGCAAACATTAAAGGCAAGGGAAGTCGTTTACGGCTCCCCCCTCTCTTGCCGGGGAAAAATCCGTCTTCCGCAGAAGACGCAGGGGTTACATAACAAGGTAGTTTTTAAATGATAGCAAGCGGTACTAAAAGGCCGCGCAATGTCGATTGGACACGCGCAGCGGCAATTCTTTACGGGGACTGGGGGACGAGCAAGGCTTACGTCGTCGGTCTGGCTTTTGCGGTCGCTGGGTACGGCGGTTCCTTCTGGTTGATCGGGGCAATGTGTGTGCTCACCGGCTTGGTGGGTGTGAACTACATGGCGATCTGCAAACACTACCCCGATGGCGGCGGCGTGTACGCCAGCGTGCGGCATCGCTCGGAGATCATCTCCATCGTCGGAGCATTCCTTTTGATTGCGGATTACATCGTCACCGCCGCGCTCAGCGGGCTCTCGGCGTTCCTCTACCTTGGTGTCCCCCATCCGGAATACTGGGCAGCGGGGGCCATTGTGCTCATAGGCGCACTGAATATTTTCGGGCCGAAACATTCGGGCGGCCTCGCATTTTTTATCGCGATCCCGGCGGCGATTGTCGTTGTCCTGCTCGGGGCATTCTGCATCCCCCACATCGGGGAGGCGATCCATGTCGTCAAGGCGAACCCGATGCCCGGGGGCTGGGAGGGCTTGAAAACCGGCTGGGTGGGTTTTGTCAGTGTCGTGCTCGCGCTTTCCGGAGTCGAGGCCATTGCGAACTCCACGGGGGTGATGAAACTCAACCCCGGCAGCACGGACGACAAGCCGTGTGTCTCGAAAACCGCGAACAAAGCGATCATCGTGGTAATGATCGAGGTATGTGTCCTTACCGCAGTACTTGGCTTGGGCATGCAGGCGCTGCATAGCATGGAGCGTGTCGCTTCGGCTGACGGTGGCGATGTGAACGCGCCCGGCGCCCCGGGCGTGCGCGACTACATGCTGCGCCACATGGCGGATGTCTTCGTCGGGGATGCGACCGGCGGCGCACATTTTGCGGTGCTCGGGCATGTGGTCACTGTGGGGCAGATCGCGGGCGGTGCGGTGAGCATTGTTTTCGGCTTCCTGCTGCTATCAGCCGTGAACACGGCAATCGTGGATCTTATCGCCATTTCCTTCCTCATGGGAAGGGACGGTGAATTGCCACCTGTCTTTTACAAATTGAACAAATTCGGCGTGCCGAACGCGGGACTTATCGTTGCCACGCTGATCCCGTTTGTGCTGGTCATCATGGTGAAGGACATGTCGGGCCTCGCCGATCTTTATGCTGTGGGCGTGGTCGGGGCCATTGCGACGAATCTCGGCGCAAGCTCCACGGACAAGCATCTTGGCCTTGCGAAATGGGAACGGACGCTGATGTTCGTCACATTCCTGGTGATGCTGTGCATCGAGATCACGCTCTTTGCCACGAAGCCGAATGCGCGACTCTTTTCGCTCGCGGTCCTCGTCATGGGATTAATCGGGCGCGGCCTTGCAGCCGAATTCTCGCAACGGAAAAAAACCCAGGATGCCGCAGCCACCGCTGCGATCAGCAAAGGGCTGGCCGTGGCTACGAGGCCTCCATTGAACCTCTTCAGCGTCGATACCGGAGCGGCTTCGGGGCCGCCGATCCTTGCGGCTGTGCGCGGCATCGGCCGCACGCTTGATTTTGCGATTGAAGAGGCGAAGGAGAGCAAGCGGCCTCTTTATCTGCTGTTCGTGCGCGAGCAGCCGATCCTTGCGGAAGGCGACCGCAAGCGCAAATGGCCCGACGATCCCGAGGCACTGGCGATCTTCTCCTACGCCGCAGACAAGGCGGATGGGCATACCGTGCTGCCGTGCTACGCAGTGAGCGATTCGCCGGCGGATACCATCGTTGATGTGGCGGCGACAGTGGGCGCTTCGCGGTTATTGCTCGGTGCCCCGCAACGCAATGCGCTGATTAACATGCTGCGTGGCAACCTGATCCGGCAGGTGTCGGATCTGCTGCCGGAGGATATCCACATGCTGGTTTACGCGTAGGCTTATTGTTTTTCGGATGGGATTCCTGTGATGAGGCGCGAACCTTTTGAGAAGGTGAAGTAAGCCCAGACCCAATGGAACAGCACGGCGATGCGGTTGCGCAGGCCGATGAGGAAAATGAGGTGGATGAAAAGCCATGCCAGCCATGCAATGTAGCCGCCGAAACGGATGAAACCGAGATCGGCGACGGCGGAGTTACGGCCTATGGTTGCCATCGATCCCTTGTCGAAGTATTTGAATGGCGAGGGCTTCTGCCCGTTTATCATCGCGAGTATGTTTGCTGCTGCGTGCCTGCCTTGTTGCATGGCGACCGGTGAGACTCCGGGGAGTGGTTTGCCATCCTTTCCGTTGAGACTCGACATGTCCCCGATGACTTGAATTTCCGGGTGGGCCGGGATCGTGAGATCGTTGTTCAATATCACTCGGCCTGCCCTGTCGAGTTGCACACCGAGACTCTTTCCGAGGGGGGATGCGCTATTGCCCGCGGCCCAGACGATGGTGCGGGCATGGATGGTCTCGCCTTCGAGTTCGATCTCTTCATGGCCAACATTTTTTACTTTCGTGGAGCAACGGACCTGGACATGCATTTTTTCAAGGCGCTGCTTTGCCTTTTCAGACAGGTCCGGGGCGAACGTGGGCAGTACACGGGGGGCCGCGTCGATCAAAATAACCTGTGCCTTGGAAGGATCGATATGACGGAAATTTTTGTGCAAAGTGAACCGGGCTGTTTCCGCGATCGCTCCCGCCATTTCCACTCCGGTGGGCCCTCCGCCGACAACAACAAATGTCATCGCCGCAGCGCGCTCGGCTTCATCGGTGGTTTTTTCGGCGACCTCAAATGCCATTAACAATCGTCTGCGGATTTCGAGGGCGTCCTCTATTGTTTTCAATCCGGGGGCAAACTTCTCCCATCCGTCATTTCCAAAGTAGGAATGCGTCGCGCCTGCGGCGAGGATGAGGTAGTCGTAATCGTAGCGTCGGTGGGCCGTAACGATCTGTTTTTTATCTGCATCGATCTGCCGCACATCCTCCAGGACGACTGTGACGTTTCCGGCATCCCGTAAAATGCTGCGAATCGGCTGGGCGATGTCGCTGGGAGACAACCCTGCGGTGGCCACCTGATAGAGCAGAGGCTGGAAGAGATGATGGTTTGCACGATCCACCAGCAGGACATCCACTGGTTTGTCCGCGAGTTCCTTTGCAGCGGAGAGTCCGCCGAAGCCTCCCCCTACAATGATGATCTTTGGATGTGGATTGGAATTCATACGTTTACCCTATCGTGTGCCGTGCCCGGATTGGACTGCTTAGACGATGCTGCGCAGATGTTCCCTGATTACTTCATTCAAGGACTCACTGTCCTGCGAGCTGGCTTTGCCGGAACGGACTTGAGCGAAGACTTTTTCGCATTTCGCGCGGGATTCGTTGTCCCATTGCTTGCCGAGGCAATGGAGGGTCTCGAGTCTCGCCAGCAATTCGTCGGGATCGATGGTGACTTTCTCCTGTTGGGCGTGGGCGCGGTGGATGACGTAGTAGTAAACGATGAGGGCGCGATCGATGAGGATCCACGGGAAATTTTTCGCCAGGTTCGGCCCTATGCTGATGGCGGTGCCACCCAGGGTTTCGCGACCCAGTAAACGCCGCGCCCAGGGCGGAAGGGGCGTCTTCACCTTGGTGATGTGCTCGCCTCCGAAATAGGCGCTGCTGGCACCAAGCGCCGTGCCAATGATCGTCGGGATGCCCAGACCGTGCCCCAGCAGCATGGCCTCGATGGTGGCCGAGGCCGCGGCACCGCCAGCGGCGCCGAGCCACGTCAACTGCATTTGATCGAGCCCCAGTAACTCCCATGTCTTCTCGCTGAACAGGTCGTGCTCAAATTCAAAACCGGTCTTTCCGACGCTGACTTTCCGGTGCTTGAAAATGCTGATGATCTGCCGGTGCGCCTCCCGCTCGATGGCCCGGATGTGGTCCTGGTAACTTGCGTTCAGGCGCTCGCGGGCCGCCTCGTCTTCGCCGCGCGCCGTCTCGCGGTGTTCCAGGCAGCGGATGACCATTTCGCTGATCTCAGTGGCGCATTCGCGCGTCTGCTGTTTCCAGTGCTGCTCGAAAGTAGTGACGGCGCGTTCCAGGGCGGGCTCCCATTTCTGCTCAAGGCCGATGAGTGCTTTTAACAAGGCGATGCGCTCGAAGTATGTGGCCTTGTGCGCATTGAACTCGCGCGTGCGAAAGTGGAGCCGCAGGGCGTTCTGCCATTCCTGCTTGTGGACCGGGTCGGCTGTCCAGTTGATGAGACCGAGCACGGGCTGCCCGGTCATGCGGAGGATTTCCATCTCGTCCTCATTGATCGCGAGGATGCGCTGCGATGCGTCCACGACATAGATGATGCCCGCGCCCTGGAGGATGGGGGCGAAGAGTTTGCACTCCTCGGAAAATGCGGGATCGCTGCCGCATATTTCCACAAATTTCCGGAAGACATCGAGAGGATCGCCAGTGCCGGTTTTCAACTCGCGTAGTTTTATGAGTGTGCTGCGGGCATTCTGAAAACCGGGGGTGTCATAAAAAGCAATGATGGGCGCGCCATCGTTTCCCATGAGGTCGAAATGCTGGCACTCGGTCGTTTCGCCGGGGACGTTGCTGATGACCAGCCCATCCTCGCCGAGTAGCGTCGCGATGGCGGAAGTCTTGCCCGGGTTCACGGGGCCGACAAAAGCAAACGTGGGGATTTCACTCATGGCATGCCTCGCATTCCACACTGAGATGAGGATCACCCATCGCCGCGACTGTCTGCTTCCAGATGGCAGGGTATTCGCCCTTTGCATCCCCAGTAGTGACCAGGAATAGTGTGATCGCCGTGGTATCCCCGCAGATGTTTCGCAGTTTTTTGAGGAAAAGGAGGATCGCCTTGATCGGGGGACGAGAGGCGTTCAGCGCAACGACAAGCTGCATGCGCGATCCCTGCCAGTCCGTATTGCCGAGCATTTCAAACAAGGTGGCGTTTGCATCGGGCAGATCGATTTCGGCGCTCGTGAAGCTGCGTGGTTTCCACCCGAGCCGTTGCAGGCATTGCCCGAGCGTTGTTTCGGAAAGTGTGAATTCAGTGGGGGTGATCACGATGCAACTGTTTGCGTCCGGATGAGGGGAGGCGGCTTCGCCGGGATTTACAATGGTGAGTTTTGGGCCGGACGGGCCGGCGATCACCAACGGCTCCATGAGGCGGATGAGCCGGTTGCATTCGGAGTGATTGAAGGGGAGGCCGGCAAGCGTGCTCTTTTGTTTCATGCCGGCGACGACCAGGAGAATTGTCCTCGGGAGGAGACCATAAAAAAACACGGTGTAACACAAAAATGGCCACCACGAGACCAGTGCCTCTACCGGGTAATCGGTGCCCCCGTGCAATGAAACGCGGCTTCCGATGATCTGCTCCAAAGTGGGGTGAGCACAGGGCAGCCATGACCACGGAAGCGCGACTGCCTTGATAAAGTGGAACATGGCCTCCGGGCCCACATGGAGCGTGGTTTCCCAGCCGAACGCGCGATTGGAGACGGTGACGAGCAGCAATATCATGGCGATGACGCCGATATTGAAACAGACGGCAAAGGCCTGGGTCAAAACAAGCACCGGCCAGATCCACAATGTGCCGTAAGTGGCGCGACGAGACTGGATCATTCCCCAGAGGGCACCGAAGCGCAGGCGCGTGCGCCCGTCCATGTGATCGAGCGCTTTTTCCCGTCCCTCGATAAGCCGCAACAGGATGCGGCGAAAAATCCAGCGGATCAGACCAATGCTTTCAGATGGACGTGCGGCATTTTTAAAAAAGAGGCTCGCTGCGACTATTGCAAGCAGGAGCAACTGCGGTAGTACTGTTACGGAAAGAAAGACCAGCACGTTGATCGGAAGATCGCCGTAGTAGTAGAGGTGCGAAGCAGCGACTGCGGCGCCGAAAAGCAGCCCGGCTGCGCAGAGAAACGTCAACAGAAAATGGTGTGCCTCGTGGAAAAGCTGCCCCGGCAATTCCTCCCCGGTCCGGCGGGTTTCTTCGCGTCGTGTTTCCAGCCAGAGACGGATTTTTTTGCGTTGATCCGGTTGTTCCGGGCATCTGTGGACTTTATCGGAGTAGATTGCCCGATCCCGTAATGCGATTTCCTCGTCAGTGCGTGATTTGTCCCCGGCGAGAAAAAACTCGAAATCGATGACGTCATCAATCCGCCAGTCATTCGTAGGAATAGAAGTCATCGTTGGCTGGCTGCTCTCATCTACAAGCCAAGATCGGAGAGACCGGGGTGGTCATCCGGGCGGCGGCCTGCGGGCCAGTGGAATTTGCGGTCCGTTTCCTTGATCGGAAGGTCGTTGATGCAGGCAAACCGCACGCGCATGAGCCCGGCCTCGTCGAATTCCCAATTTTCGTTTCCGTAGGAGCGGAACCATTGCCCGCTGTCGTCATGCCATTCGTAGGCAAAGCGCACTGCAATCCGGTTTTCGCGACAGCCCCATATTTCCTTGATAAGGCGGTAGTCGAGCTCCTTGTTCCATTTGCGGGTGAGGAACTGGACGATCTCCTCACGACCGTTGATGAATTCGACCCGGTTGCGCCACTTGCTGTCCACGGTGTAGGCGAGGGAGACTTTTCCCGGGTCGCGGCTGTTCCAGGCGTCCTCGGCCATGCGGGCTTTCTGCTTTGCTGTCTCGAGAGTAAACGGAGGGAGCGGGGGACGGGCGGCTGAGTTCATAGCGGTCTCTTTTTACCACCAGGAACTCCGCGCACCAAGCGGATAAAAACGGCGGATTTTTATCCTACGGATAATTCGGCAGGTAGCTCGGGGTCGTGTGAGCTGCGTTCGTGGGTGTGCCTGTGGTGTTGATGATATTGGCGATGGTGCCTTTGCCTCCCAGCGAGACCGTGAGCAGGTCGTGAAATTTCACGCCCGGCACGGAGGGGGCTTCGAAGCTGTGATCCGCAACAACTGATGTATTGACGTTGAAGTAGCAGTAGCTACCGACTCCCCATGCCTCGTGCGTGGTGACTGAAGGGGCGACCTTGTAAGCGGCGTAGCCCTTGGCGGTGCCATTCATCCAACTGGTCTGATCGGGTGGGTCATATGGCAATTCATTCTGGAACATGTAGGTGCGGCCGCCGTTGCCATTCCATGTGACGTTGTATTTCTGGAAGTGCTCGACGAAAAGGCCGTATGCGGTGACGTCGTTGCCGTTGACGACAAGGCCATTGTCGGCGGTGTTCACGGTCCAGCCGACGCCGTCGCCGTGGTCGGCACGCCAGAGCCAGGTGTGGTCCACGATGACATTGTTGCTATTAATCATCATGGCAACTGTCGCCTTGCCGCCACCTGCGCCGCCGATGCGGGCGAAGACGTCGCTGATGCATGTGGGGTTCGCCGCGTGGACGGCCGAGGAACCCGACGGGCCGACTTCCAGCAGGACAGGGGAGTTCGTGGTGCCGGCGTCGAACAGCAGGCCGGCGATTGTTACGCCATCCACATCGGCGATCTTCATCGCGGCGACACCATTATCGGGGACAAACGTGGCGAAACCCATGCCGAGTACGACCGTGTTTGCGCGTGTGATGTTGATCGTCTGGTCGAGGTGATAGATGCCCGGCGTGACAAGCAGGTCTTTGCCGTCCGCAAGGGCCGCATTGATGGCGGTGGCGGTCGCGCCTGGCTTGGCGATGAAGAACTGGCTGATGGGAAGCGTTGCGCCTGCGGGCTTCTGGCCGTCCCATGATGTCCCGCTGGCATTTGTGCGAAGCGCCGGCACGAATACCGCGTAATTTCCGGCGGGATCGATGCAGAGGAACGGCTTCTCGCGGATCACTGGTGTCTTGTCGATCACGGTATGCGAGGGATTCGGGAAGTGGGGCGCGGGAGCTCCGGTCACGCCGGTGAATACCATATTCCAGACCGAGCCGCTCCAACTGCCGAACTGGTCGTTCCTCGACATGTATTGCTGCTGCGAGCCGGATGAGACATTGCCGTCCACTTTGCAGTCGGCCATGAAACCGCCGCTCGACCAGCCGTGGCCCTTGGGGTCGAGCTGCAGCTTGCCGTGGATATGCATGCGCCGGAAGGGGGCTGCCTGCGAGACGGCCCAGCGGTCGTTTCCGTCGGGGGGAGTGACTGCCATGTTTTCGGCTGCGCGCCAGAAATTGTCGGTGCCGTTGTCGTGGGACCAGTCGGCTTCTGCGTGGACATTGCCCTTGATCTGGACGTCGTCGGGAGAGAGGCCGAGGCCGGCGATCTGGGTGTTGAAACCGATGTTGGCATCCACGGAGTATGTGCCTGGCTTGAAGAGCAGCGCGTTGCGCTCTGAGCCGAACTGGTTGGCTTTTTGGGTTGCGAAGACGGCATCGAGCTTTGCCTGGATTTCGTCCTTGGACATTGCGGGGTCGAAGATGGCGACGTTCGGGCCGAAATCGATGGGGCCTGATGCTGCGGCAGGGGTGGAAGTGTCAGGGTTGGTAACGGTTGGTGATGGTTGAATAAGGCTGCCAGTCGCCTCTTTCGCCAGCAGCACCGGCCAGTTCGGCGCGGCGAAGAAATTGGGGTCGGAAGTCTTCTTTTGGTTGTAAAGCTCCACGAACCGCACGTTCAGCGGGGTGCCTTTTACCCCGAGGTCGGGGTAAAGGTGGACTGCTTGCTGCATGGGTGTCTCGCCGGGGGCTGCGAAGAGGGGCAGGCATGCAAATATAACGACTGCGCTACAGGTGATCCATTTGAGTGTGTGCATAAAAGTTCAATGGATGTAAATTCCCATTAATGCTGGAAAAGTAAAGCTGGAATTCGGTTTGAAGGTTCGCTTCCGTGGCTTTTCTAAGTCGGATATAGTCGGATAATGCCGGATAGAGTCGGATAGAGTCGGATGGGAAGAAGTTCACCACCAAGGCACCAAGGGGCTGGATGGGGCTCGAAACAAGAAAAGGTATCGCGTCCTGGCGACTTGTGTTTGGTAGAAAAGGGTGGTTTTAGAATTTGCGCATTTGGTGGGAGTTAAATTGTTAAAAGGATTAAGCGTGGTGATTGCGTGTTATTTGTTAATAATTCTCTCAATATAACAAAAATGTGGATTTGTGTCAAGTGTTTGTGATATAATAGTGATTATTCAGTGTAAATATTGAATAATAGAGGGGCGTCTCTAAAATGGAAATGATACGTCTGGGCCGATTGCCTTGTTTTTCGACACCGGTACGAGATTTTCGTCCGGGCAACGTTTTCCGGATCAGTTTCTGTGCCCGCAGCACAATTTGGAGAGGTTTGAAGACAATCCCGAGCATGCGGCATCGATTTGGTTGTGTAGTCTCGCCGCCATGAAATTAACGGCAAAAATTTTCGGTTGTTCCCTCGGTATGTTACTTGCGACCTCACTTGCGGGTTCGGTTTACGCGGGTGATGTTCCCACGGATAGTAAGGATTCCTCCACCGCCGCACCGGCGGATACGCGCTACGGTCTTTTTGACCTGCTCGATCACCGCAGTTCCTACGGGCAGGGTGTTTATCCCGAGCCGTTCCTGGTGGATGACTCGGACCTTGAGGTCAATGAATTCCGCGCGGACTGGCTGTTCACCCACTCTCCCGGCGTATCCAGCAATTTTTTGACCACGGAGGTTGAGAAGGGATTCGGCCTGCTGACTGTGGAACTCGAAGTCCACTACGAAACCGACACGATCAACGGTGTCCGGCAGCAGGGGTTTGACAATGTCGATGTGGGCGCGCGCTATCCCCTTTACCAGTATGTCTCGAAAAGCGGGTTCTTTGACACCACGTTCGGAACGGGCATCGAGGTCGGCATTCCCACCAATTCGCCGCTCAGCAAAAACACCGAGGTCGTGCCGAAGGTATTCAATGACACGAAGATAGGCGACCATCTCACCGTGCAGTCGATCTTCGGCTATTCCGCGCTGCTGGGAAGCGACGCTTACGAGGGTGGAGTGAACACGTTTGAATACGGGTTCGTCTTCGGCTACACGGTTCCGCACAAGGACCTTCCGATTCCCGGAGTCCAGCAATTGATCCCGGTGTTTGAGTTGTCCGGCGAAAGAGGATTGAGCAAGGACGCGGACGGGCAGAACAACATCGTCGGAAATATCGGCTTCCGTGTAAATACGGATGCCATCGGGCCGATCCAGCCGCGCCTGGGCGTGGGCTTCGTATTTCCCATGGACCATAATGCCCGCGACGACCAGCACTGGGGTGTTGTCACGAGCCTGGTATTCGAGTATTAAGTAAAACATGGAAGACGCTCCCACGGATGGCGGAATGAACCGCAGGCATTTCCTGTATTTGACAGTGACTGCCGCGCTCACCGGCTGCCAGTCCGTGGGTGGGGGAGGGACCGGCGGCGGTTCATCCGCAGTGCATGTGGTGGATGCAGGGCCGGTGGGCAACTACGCGGCGGACGGCGTTTACAGCACGTTTCGCGACGTAGGGTTTTTCATTGTCCGGAAGGATGGGAAGCTTATGGCCCTTTCCTCGTACTGCACTCACAGGAAATGCAAGCTCACGGCGGAAACGGACCGCTCGTTTTACTGTCCCTGCCACGGATCTACATTTGATCCTGCTGGCAAGGTCACGGAAGGGCCTGCGAAACTGGATCTTCCGGTGTTGGTCACCTCGGCGAATGCGAGCAGTCATCTGATGGTGAAGGTGCCGGTGGGTTGAAACGCGGGTGAGGAAGGGTTTCAGGGCCGGGGGCATTATGGAATCAGTTTGCAAGGTGGCGAAGTTTCTGGGGTTGGTGTGTTGTGGGAGTGAAGAGATCGTGGATTTTTTTTGTGTCATGTTGCGCGGTGAAGTCGCCAGATAGCAGGCGGGGGTTGGGGAAAAAGTTCGTTGCGGCGAGGACTCCGCAACCAGCACGGCTGGAGCCATGCGCTCCCCGGAGGAAGAGATGTCGCGCTGTGTGGGCGGGGTTTTTTGGGTGGTGGCCATTCTCTCGTGGGGATTTTCGGCGGGCCGCCGAAAAGAGCACCCGGGCCGGGCGCGCTACCCGGAATGTTGCTGCGACGTCCAGATTCGTTTGGAGGCAAAGCTCCTATTTCAACTGCATGGATACGGCTATTAGCTAATCGAAGTGCCGTGCCCGGCGTAATCGCTCAATCGACGGATCCCTCTAGTTTTCCGGAGAGAAGCAGCCAGAGGTTGCGGAGAAAAGCAACGAGGCTTGAAAATCCGACGACGAAAACCAGGGCCGATCCCATTCCCACCACGACAAAATGTCCCCAAAGCTGGAGGCCAATGACGCCACCAGCGAAAACGATGCCGCAGCCGGAGCATGCCAGCATCACGAGCGCTTTTACCCGCACGGCTTTCCGCTTGGTACGATGAGCGTCTGCGAGCAACCCGTCGGCTTCTTCGCCGATGATTCCATGGCGTTCCCGCAACCAATCGTAAACTTCCCCGTCGCGCGCGCCCCAATGGACCTTTGAGATGATCTGCTGCCGCATCATGTCATACCTGCCCTCCGGCGTATTTGCCGGGGTGGTTCCATCCGCGGGCGGGTCGCGAACGGGAAGGGGCTTGCCCGCAGTGTTATCACGGCTCACCACCCATCGTGTGCCAATGATGATCGCCAGTACGGCGAACGCTGACAACGGAAGCAGGGAGAAAATCATGCGTGGCTGATGCTACGAAAAAGACCGTTGGTATGACAAGCGCATCAAAGTTTTCCGATTTTGCTGAATGTGTTTGTGAGGCGGCTGCGGCTTGAGGTTCTTAAAGCGTGTCATGCGCTTTTATCTGCTATTCAAGGGAAGATTGTGCCGCCCTTACAGGGCTGGAGAAATTTTTGAGATGGCGGTTCCCGGGGCTTCACCCCGGGCTGTCACATTGCGCCCCTGCAGGGCTGGGAATAGAGAGCATGCCGTGCTTGATTTCCACGATGCTGACGCAATGATTGCGGACAATGATTGAACCAAGCATTGGGATCGCGCTGGGGTCCACTTTTTGCCGGATCGGGGATGTTGCATACAACCTGGGCCAGATCGCGGATTTTGCGGAGCAGGCGCGGCGGGCTGGCTCGCATATTTTGCTGACGCCGGAATTGAGCGTGACGGGGTATGGGCCTTATGCGGAGGTGGTGGCGCTTGCTGAGATTCCCGGCGAGGGGGCGGTGTATGAGGGGCTGGCGAAGATCGCAAAGCGGAGTGGGGTGGCGATCGCGGCGGGCTTTGTGGAGAAGCATGGGCATGGGCCGGGGATTTCGCATTATGTGGTGATGCCGGGCGGCGGGTTCCATGTGCAACGCAAGTACCGGGTGACGCCGTTTGAGTTTCCGTTGGTGCCTGTGCTGGAGTCGCTCACTCCCGGCGAACAGGTTCCGGAGAAATTGAGTTTTGATGTGCTCGATTTTCCTGTTTTCGAAATTCAGGGGCTCAAGTGCGTGATGGTGATCTGCGCGGATGCGGGGATTGAAAATCTTCAGGGTTATTTCGACATGCTGGGCGTGCAGGTGGTTTTTGCGCCGGTGGGAGCAGGGGGCGATGTGAAGGACCGGGTGCGGACGTCGGATCTGGAGACTGCGGAAGGGCGGGCGAAATATCTGGGCGCGCTGGAGAAGGCTTACTGGCCGCCGGCCAGGGGCATCTTCGATTGCATTACGCACCGGCGGGCGCTGGCGTGCATCAACCAGACGGGGTGGGATGACCGCAAATGTGCGCATATCGGCGATGGCAATATTGTTACACCGCGGGGGGAGATTCCGGTGATGTTATGCGGGGTGCCGAACCTGGATTTTCAGAGGCCGGCATTTGGAGCCGGAAGCATTCCGTTGTCGCACTTTTGAGCGGGGGATTGGCTGTGACGACCTCCCGGGAAAATATTTTAGAGGCCGTCTAAAAATTCATTTTTTTTCCACAGATTCCACAGATTCCACAGATTCCACAGATTTTCACAGATTAAAGAAAGAGGCGCCTTGGGGAAATCTGCGTTAATCTGTGAATAACTGCTTTTCCAGCTTACTTTTTAGACGGCCTATTAAACCGGCATTAGCCCAGTAAAGAAGGATTGGTCGAAAAACATCCTTGAACTTGTCTCCATCTGCGGAAATTGTCTCGGCGTGATCGAAACGGGCGCAAAGTTGATTCGCAAAAGTAAAATGGGTGCGCCTCGCTGGGATGAGATCCACAGCGGGGAGAATTCGTCGCGCCCGCCCTACGAGAAATTGCTCCAGCATTTCGCCGCGCTGAAGGGGCCGGACCTGCGCAATCTCGGCGAACGCATGGAGGCGACCCTGCGGGAAATGGGGGTGAAACTGGAATCGCCCCTGAACGAGGTGCAGCGCCCCTGGATATGCGATCTGCTGCCGCAGGTTTTTGAGCATGCCGAGTGGAACACGATCACCGCCGGATTCCGCCAGAGGATGCAGGCTTTCGATCTTTTCCTGCAGGATGTTTATGGCAAAAAACAAATCCTGCGCGATGCCGTGGTGCCGATCCATCCCGTGCTGGGGAGCCGGAGTTACCAGAACGCGGCGGTGGGCCTCCCCCGGTTGCAGGGAGCCTACCTGCACCTGAGCGGAATGTGTGTGACGCGCGATGCAAAGGGACGCCTGGCGGTGAAGCATCACCATTTCAGCCACGCCTCGGGTATTTCGTACATGATGCAAAACCGGCGCGCCCTGGCGCGGATCACCCCGGAGATTTTTGAAGACGCGTCGATCCAGTCACTCGCCGATGCGCCCCAGGCCATGGTGGAGAAGCTGCGGGATTCCGCGGAGAGTTCCGTGCTCGATCCCTCGGTGGTGTTGCTCTCGCCGGGCACGGGGAGCACGGTTTACTCCGAGCACAGTTTCCTGGCGCGCCGCATGGGTATCCCCCTCGTGCAGGGTGGGGATCTGCTGGTGCTGAATGACCATGTGTACTTGAAAACCGTGCAGGGGCTGGAGCCTGTGGAGGTGATTTACAGCCGCATGTCGGATTCCTGGCTGGACCCGCTGGTGTTCCGCAGCAACTCGCGGCTCGGCATTCCCGGGCTGATCCATTGCCTGCGGAAGGGGACGGTGACGGTGATCAACGGCATCGGCAGCCAGCTTGCGGATGACCGGGCGCTGCTTTGTTTTGCCCAGCACATCATCATGTACTATTTGAACGAGAGGCCGATACTGCCCACGCTCCAGACATTCTGGCTGGGTGACATCGACCAGATGGAAATGGTGCTCGCGAACCTGGAGAACTACCAGATCCGCCCGGTTTCCGGATACGAAATCAGCGATCCCTCGGAAAAACCGGCGCGCCTGACCGAGGAATTCATCCGGCAGGAGGTGCGGCGCAATGCCAGCCACTTCATCGCCCAGCCGATAGGGTCGGACGCCGCGACGGTTTGTTTCGACAAGGGGAAGGAAGTCGAGCGCGTGCAGGACCACATGATTTTTGCGTTGCGGAATGGAACCAACATCGACGTGTTTCCCGGCGCGCTCACGCGGCTTTTTGAGAGCAAGGCCGCGTTTGACGACAACTCGAGCCCATGGACAAGCAAGGATACGTGGGTGCTTTCGAGCGCGGACGAGCCAGCGCCGTTGCAGCCGAAAAAACGCCACCGCCGCCTGCGCGAGTCGGATGCGCCTTCCCGGCAGGTCACCAGCCGTGTGGCGGAGGCTTTTTACTGGATGGGGCGCTACCTCGAGCGCGCGTATCACCAGGCCTACCTCATCCAGGTGATCGAGACGCTGGAGACGGAGGAACTGAACTCCGCCGAGCGCAAGCTCTACCGCCCGATGTGGAACCGCCTGCTGCCGCCGCTGGAAACCAGCGCGGGGACGAGCCGCCGGAGCATCACGAACCGCGTGGACCGCTACCGGCTGGTGTTGCTGCCGGAGCCCGGCACGGTGATCTCCACATTCCGCAATGCCGCTGCCAACGCCTCGTCGATCCAGGAATCCCTGAGCCCCGAGGCCTGGGCGACGCTGAGTGAACTGCTCTCGCGGTTCGAACGCATAAAATATCGCGCCGACCTGCCGGAGCATGAATGTGTGCGCGTGACGCGCAAGCTGAGCGATGCTGCGACGCGGCTGATCCCGCAGTTTTTCGCCATCGCGACGGGCTCCATGCTCGCGGACGACGGATGGCGTTTCTGCGCGATCGGGCAGGTGCTGGAGCGTGCGATCATCACGGCGAACTCCGTGGTCTCGATCAGCAAATCGATCGTGCGCGACGATTCCAAGGCGGAGCAGGACCGCTCCTCCGAGATCGAGCTTTCGGCGTTTCTGCGGTTGCTCGGCACGCGCGATGCCTACCGGCGTGTTTATCAAATGCGCGCCGAGGCGATCCCGGTGCTGGAAATTTTGTGGCAGAATACGCAGGCGCCCCGGTCGGTGCTGCGCTGTCTGCAGCGGTGCGCTAGGCAGCTCCATGAGTCCTCTCCGTCGGACACACTCGGCACGACCAAGGCGATCTCGGCAATCGAGGCGCTCATTGAGAAAATCAAAGACATCAACTGGTCGCTGTATGTGCGCTCGCAGGAAGACGATGAGACGCCCGCGAGGAAATTAATTGATGTAAAAGAGGAAAAGCCGCGTGAGCTGGGGCCGCTGCTCACGGAATTGCTGGATTCCACGCTCGAGATCCATACGTTGATTTCAGATGCGTTTCTCAGCCACCAGGCCCAGATCAGCCAGGGAGTGCAAACCGTGGTAAGCTAAGGGCCGGCATGATATTCGAAATCTCCCATATCACGCACTACACGTACGGCCACCAGTCCGCGGAGGCTTACGCCGGGGAGGCCCGGCTTACGCCGCCGAATCTCCCATCGCAGAAAGTGCTCAGCCACAGTATCGTCATCGATCCCGAGACGAAGACTTCCACTTATGTCGATCACTACGGGAATACGGTGCATTTTTTCTCGCTGCCATTCCGGCATCGGAAACTGAGCGTCATAAACCAGATGGTCGTGGAGACCGTGCCGGTGGAGCGCCCCAGGGAGAGCCTGGAACTCAGCGTGCAGGAAGTGCGGCAGATATTTTCATCGGCGCTTACGGACATCTTCGATTTCCTGCAGCCTACCGAGGTCGTCGAGATCGGCAGGGAGGCAGTGCAATGGGCCAGGAAATATCTGCGTGGCGATATGCCGCTGGGCGAGGGATTGCAGCGGCTGAACGAGGCGATCCACGACAGCTTTGATTACAAAAAAGGATCGACGGACAATTCGACATCGCTCTCCGCCATCTGGAAAGAGAAGCGGGGTGTCTGCCAGGATTTTGCGCATGTAGGGCTGAGCATCCTGCGCACGGCCGGATTGCCAGCCCGCTACGTCTGCGGCTATATCGAGACGGATCCGCCCAAGGCGGGGAGCAGAGCCCTGGTCGGCGCGGTGGCCACGCATGCATGGATCGAAGTGCTCGTGCCGGGAATGGCGTGGGTGGCGATCGATCCGACCAACCGGCAATGGTGCAACGAGCGCTATGTGGCGGTTTCCTATGGGCGCGATTTCCGGGATGCAACGCCGATTCGCGGGACATTCAATGGCGCGGGCGGGCAGTTGATGAATGTGAAAGTGTTCATGAAACGCAGGGGAGAAAGGGCGAAGGGATGAGAATACAGATCAACTACCGGGTGGATTATCATTATGAAACGGAGGTCGGTTTTTCACCGCACCTCTTTCGTCTTTTTCCGAGGGTGGACCGGTTCGTGAATGTGACGAAGGTGGAATTCAACACGAATACGGATGCCGATGTGCAATACCGGCGCGATCTGTTCGATAACGAGATCGCGCGCTGCTATTATCCCGAACGGGGTACCGAGTTGAAAACCGGGCTCGTGCTGGATGTGGAGTTGCGCGAGAGAAACCCGTTCCACTTCCTGCTGGAATCGCATGCGCTGGATTTTCCATTTCAATACAAGCCGCACGAGCAGGCGGTGCTGTCGCCATTTCTAAAACCCCAGGCTGAGAATGCCCCTGCCGCGCTTCCCTTCTGGCAACCGAAACCGGGGCCGACGGTCGATGCGTTGATTGGATTGAACGAGGCGATTCACAAGAACATCATTTACGAACGGCGCGACGAGGGGCAGGCGCGCGATGCGGCTGAGACGAGCGCGATGGGAGTGGGATCGTGCCGGGATTTTTCGGTATTGCTCGCGGAGGTGCTGCGGATGAACGGGGTGGCTGCGAGGCTGGCGAGCGGGTTTCTTTGCGAATTTGAAGAGAAGGAAAAGCGTGCGGAGGGATCGCTCCATGCCTGGGTGGAGGCTTATCTGCCGGGCGGCGGATGGGTGGGGATGGACCCCACGAACGGCACGCTCACAAACCACTATCACATCACGGCAGCGGTGGGATTGACACCCGAGGATATCACGCCGGTCCTCGGCAGTTATTACAACAAAACACGCGTCGAATCCAAAACCGATGCCAGATTGGAGTTGATCAAATGCGACGAGTAACGAAAAGAAATTCGCTGGATAAGATCGGGAAACTGGTGACCTCCAAGCTGCGCAAGGGTGGGGTGCAACTGACCATGGGTGGAGAGCCAACGTATGTGCCAAACGATCCGGTGGGCGCCGAGTGGAGCGTGACCGCGGTGGGGCCGACGAAACTGAACTACGCCTATTCCCTGGCGGATGCATTGATCAAAAACGCGCTGCCGGGCGCGGTCTCGTTTTTTTCGCCGGGCAAGTCTTATCCCGGCGAGGTCAATCCCCGATGGACCGTTCATCTGCTGTGGAACCGCGATGGATCGCCGCTGGTAAAAACCAAAACGCGGGTGACGGACAAGCCAGTGGAGCTGCAAGTTTTGAAGTCGAAGCTGTTGAAGGACCTCAAGGTGAAGGATCACTGGATTCGCGCGATCGATCCGCTGGAGCCGAAGCGGGCGATCCCGGTATTGCCCCTCGATCATGATGGTAAAAAATGGACGAGTGTATCGTGGCGGGAGACTTTTGGAAAATCGCTCACATTGCTCGCCACAGAAGGGCCTGCGGGCCTGCGGCTGCCGCTTGGCTCGCTGCCTCCCGAGATGAGCCGGCGCGCCCTGTCGCTGGAATCGAAACCGGATGGGCTGCATATTTTCCTGCCGCCGCTGTTGCAAAAGCCATTCATCCAGCTTCTCGATTACCTTGCAAAAAATCTGCGCGCGGCGGGTGTTGGTAGATTTATTTTTGAGGGATATATCCCGCCGGACGAGGCCGGTCTCTGGTCGAAAGTATCGATCACGGCGGATCCCGGGGTGCTGGAAATCAATCTGCCACCGTGTTTCGCATGGAAGGAATACGACTGGTGGCTTTCGACGCTCGAGAAGAATACGGCGGTGGCGGGGCTGCGTTCCTACAAACAATTTTCACCGGAGGAAACGGTCGGTACGGGAGGGGGCAATCACCTTCTTTTCGGCGGCCCGAGCCTGGAGGAGAATCCGCTTTTCAAGAATCCGCGATGGATCACCTCGATGCTCCGCTACTGGCAGCATCACCCGTCGCTGGCGTATCTTTTCACGGGACACTATGTGGGGCCTTCCTCACAGGCGCCGCGGCCCGATGAATCTTCGCGGGAGCTTTACGACCTGGAGATGGCCTACCAATTTTTAGAAAAGCTGGAGCCGGGGGATAATCGTTACCTCATCAGCGAGACGTTGCGCCATCTGCACACGGACGGCGGGGGGAATACGCACCGGAGCGAAACGAGTTTTGACAAATTCTGGAACGTGAGCTGGGAGGGCGGGTGCCGCGGGCTCATTGAATTCCGCGCGATCGAGTCGATGCCGAAAGCGGAGTGGATGTCGGCGGTGGCGCTGCTCTGGCAGGCGCTCGCGGCCTTTTTGCTCGAGAAACATTTTACGAAACCGCTGGTCGAACACGGCGCGCGGTTGCACGACCATTATTTCCTGCCGACGCTGCTCTGGGAGGATTTTGCGATCATCCTCGATGACTTGAAAAAAGGCGGATTCGATTTCGACCCGGAAATATTCCAGGAGATCTGGCGGTGGCGTTTTCCGCAGATGCTTTCCTTTGGAGAGGCGAAAGCACACCTGTCCGTGCGCAAGGCGCATGAGGGGTGGCCGCTTCTCTGCGAGACACCGCTGGAGGGGGGCAGCACGAGCCGGTTCGTGGATACATCGATCGAGCGGCTGGAGTTCATGGCGGACAAACCATTTGCCACGACGCACCGGGTATTTGTGCAGGGGCGGGAACTCAAGCTGGAGAAATTCCCCAATGGAGACGCTGGCGCGGGGCTGCGCTATCGCAGGACGGCGCTGCATCCGTCGTTGCATCCCGGGATCAAGCCGCATACGCCGCTTTTTGTCACGATCCTGGGCGGAAACAAGTCGCACACCTATAAACTCGAGGAAAACCGGCGCATTTTTGAACCAGTGGAGAGCGATCCGCACTTTTCATTGAAGGCGCAACCTTGCAAAAAGCTCCGTCCGGGACTTCTCACCTGCGACTTGAGGCTTCCATGAGGCGGAATCATTGTTCTTGCGTTTAAGCCAGCGTCGGCGAAATTTCATCAAATCATGGCTCAGGAAAATGCACATCTGGATGAGCGGGCAAGGAAAGCCGCAAAAATCATCGCCCAACCCAGCGACTACAAAGTGTGCGAGGGGTGCGAGTCGATCGTGCGCCTGCCTGCTGTGACTTGTCCAAATTGTCACGGCTATCGCTTTGACGATGATCCGGATGCCGTGGTGGCACAGGCGAAGCTTCTTGCCAGCCGCGAGCAGCGGAGCGTGGTGGAAGAAGATTTGATGTAAACGGCCCGGCCCGGGAAAGAGTGAGGGCGCTTCCCGTTACGAAAAGCGCCCTCGTTTTGGATTCCGATAAGCCGGATTCTGTCTAGGATGATCATTTGTCTCACGCTGCTTTCGCAGCGAGCCCGCTCCATACAAGCAGCGGATGCGACTATTACCCGAGGGATATGGACAGGCGGCCCAACCCTCTGTTTTGTCTTGCACCGCATGGGGTTTTTCGTGCCCCGTCGCTTGCGCGCCGGGCGGTGAGCTCTTACCTCGCCATTTCACCCTTACCCAGGCTTGCGCCCGGGCGGTCTGTTTTCTGTGACACTTTCCGTCGCCCGTAATTTTCATCGCGGGCGCCCGCATGTTCTATGCGGCATGCTGCCTTGTGGTGTCCGGACTTTCCTCGAGCCCGGTGTTAAGCGGACCCGCGATCATCTGTTATCCACAAGAAGCGTAGCACAGCCCAGGGCGGGGACGCCAATATTCTTTTTGGTGTGGAGGTTAGCCCTCGATGGAAACGGCGTCGGGGTGAGTAATGGAAACACCCGGGCTGTTTTCCAGAAAGCGCTGGACGAGCATTTCCGAGAGGGCACGCAGACTGGCGAAGATGTTCCGGCCGGTGTTAGCGGCGGTCTCAAAAGTGGGCATGCGGGTCTCGTGATTATTCAGCACGAAATCCAGATAGCTGACAGGCGCTATGTTGGGTAGATCGCGTTTGTTGTATTGCAGGACGATGGGAATTTCATCCAGGGTGACGCTGAATTTTTTAAAGTTATCCTCGAGATTTTTGAAACTCCGGACATTGTTTTCAATCTGGTCCCAGCTTGAGTTGGCGACGAAAAGAATGCCATCCGCATCACGGAGGAGGAGCTTGCGAGGTGCATTCGTGGCAATCTCGCCGCCGATGGTAAGAAGTTCAAAACGGATCTTGAAATCGTCCAGCAAAGTGGCATCGCGCGGGATGAAATCAAAAACGAGAGTCTCTGTGGTTGCGCTTTTGAGCGTAGTGATTTCCCCCTTGGAAGCTGCTTCCATATTTGAATGGAGATATCTGAGCCCGGTGCTTTTGCCGCTGGATGGCGGTCCGTAAAGCACGATTTTAAACTGCACTTCCTTTGCGGTATAATTGGTGATCGGCATGTGGCGTGCGAATTTTTAATGCAACTGTGCGAGTTCCCCGGTGACGAGCACCAGCTTATCGTGCATTGCTTCTTCCAGCGAGCGTTGCGGATGCAGAATGCCCAGGAGGATGTATCCCTGCTTGAACCATGTGCTGGAAAATCCAGAATGGTTCAGCGTGATATTGCGGGCAGGGCCGGCGTCTGGTTGATCGGTTGGGTTTTCCAAGGTCTGGAACAGAAGGGAGGCTGCCTTTGAGGTGTTCGCTGCATTAAAACTATCGGGGATATCCCCGGCGGTGGTGGTCTCGTTTTCGAGTGCCAAAGCGACACCTTGCACACCGGGAAAATGGGAGATGTGATCCACGGTTTTTCCGGGATCTAATTTGCCATCGGTCATGAACAGTGTTTCGACTGCGTTCGGATTAAATGCTAATGAGGCTCCCTCGAATGCCAGGATTTTTCCCGGCTCGGGTTCCTGCGCGGGCTCCTCGGGTGGTGCCGCGGAAATCTTCTTTGCGAAGACGGAAGGCGGCACGAGGCGCTGGAGTTGGACTTTCGGTGGCGTGAGGGTGGCTGCAATTTGTCCCGGTTCGGCTGATGGGTCGCGGTAGATGGGGAGTTGGACACCGACAGGTTCCGGGATTGATATGGCAACTGGTTCCAAAGTTTCAGCGGGTGCAGCCGGCTCCTCCTGTTTTGCAGTCTCCTCGGGGACAAACGCATGGGTTGGCTCAATAACTGGCTCTGCAAGAGGGGTTGGCGTCTGCGAGCCGGGGAGTTCCGCTTTCTGCTCATTGGATGCTTGTTCCGAAACCGGTTCATTCTCAACCACGGGAGTGGCCGGTTCCTGAGGCTGGGGTTGTTCAGGAACACTCCCGGGAGCGGAAATTGGTTCCACAACTTTCTGCTCCAGTGCCGCAATCGGATCGGAGCTATCAGTATTGGCAGATTCAGATTTTATAACTTCATCCGTATGCGGATTTGCATCGGAAACCGGCTCGACTTCCGCAGTTTCTAAAACGGGTTCGATTTCTTTCGCTTGTTCTTGTACTTCCACGACGGGAGGCTTCGGCGCAGGTGGAAGAGGTTCGACTCCGGGCAGGTTTTTAAAAACCTCGTTCAGCGGAATCTGGATTTTCGCAACTTTGCTTTCCTCGCTCTCTCCAGAAAAGTATTTTTTAAAATCGTCAGGCAAAGCATGGAAAAAATCGTTGAAGGGAAGTTCCACCTTGCCGGTGACCAATTGTGATTCCACCAGATGGAATGGCAATGTGATGCGCGTGGCATCGCTGATGGATTTCACCTCTTCAACAAGCCAGGACTTCGGCATGTTTGGCAACAATGCCGCGAGGCTGTAGGAAACTTTCTCATCTGTTACTGGGGGTTCGAACGGTGCCGGGATTTCTTCTTCGATGTCGGTTGCGGGTTCGCTTGCAATTTGAGCGGGTGTTATTACAGAAGGTTCCGAAGGGTTTTTCGCAACTGCTTCGCTGCCAACGGTGTCTGTTTTTTCCGAGGCCGGAACAAAGGTGCTTTCCGCAGGCTCTGGCACCGTTGCAGGTGGTTGATCAATTTTTGCATTCGACACTGTGATCTTCTCGGTCACCAGATTCGCATATTGGGAATCGAGCGGAGGAAACTGCACTTCTGTCTGGTCCGGGCGGCATGGGAAAGTGCCGATTTGTGTGACGGTTTTTTGCAAGGGGAGTTGAATCTCCACGTTTTCACCAGGAGTTTGATTCGTAAATAATTCCGGCGAGAGCTCTGCGATGCGGAAAATTGGCACCGACGCTTTTCCTGATATCAGGGCCGGTAGCAATTCGTGGGCTTTGAAGATCAGCTCTTTTTTGAAATCAGATGGACGATCCGTCTTCAAGAATTGAGCCGGTATTTGCGGAAGTAAGTCATTGAGATCAATGATGATCTGCTTGTCGGGGATTGTGTTTGCGCCGTTTGTGACTGCTTTCCTGGTTGATTTTACAACTCCCGGCTCCGTTGTTGATGAGATGTTTTTTTTCTGCGGTATCGTGCCGGTGGCAGTGTTTTTTTTCGATCCGCCGAAGGAGATGGATTTTAGCGGCTGTTCGCTGGAAAGTGAAGCGTCAGGAGATGCTGGAGCGATTTCATTCGCGGTGGTATCGCTTTCTTCATTGAGTGGGGGCTCGACTGCCGCATCGGTGGCAGCAACAGAGGATTGATAACGCGATTTGCGCGGCTCAAATTTAGTCCCGGCGGATTTTTGTTTAAATAAATTCGAAAGGATTCCCATATGACCTTATTAGACGTCTTCCGCGGTCACGCGGAGGACTTCCTCTAAAGTCGTAATACCCTCACGGGCTTTGTCAATACCAACCATTCTCAAAGTTTTCATGCCTTCACTGATTGCCTGATTTTTGATCACTGCGGCGGAAGCGCGCTTGATGATGAGGCGGCGGATCGTTTCGGAAACGGGGAGCACTTCAATGATAGCGGCACGGCCCAGATACCCGCGGCGTTTGCAGCGATCGCAACCTACGCCGTGGTAAAAAGTCGTTTCCTCGACCGCTTCCTCGATGCCGAGCGCAGTGAAGACTTCAGGCTCCGGCGAAAACTCCTCCTTGCAGTTCGGGCAGATCTTGCGCACGAGACGCTGGGCGCAAGTAAGCAGGATGGAACTCGCAATCAAAAACGGCTCGATGCCCATGTCGTCGAGACGGGAGATGGCTCCGGCGGCATCGTTTGTGTGAAGCGTGGAAAGCACCTGGTGACCGGTGAGTGCGGCCTTTACGGCGATATCAGCCGTTTCGTTGTCACGAATTTCACCGATCATCACGATATCAGGATCCTGACGCAGGATGGAGCGTAACGCACCCGCGAAATCAAGGCCGATATCAGCTTTCACAGCGACCTGGTTGATGCCGATCAATTGATATTCGATGGGATCTTCAACCGTAACGATATTGTACTCGGGGCTGTTGAGTTCCTGCAGCACGGAATAAAGAGTCGTCGTTTTACCGGAACCAGTCGGGCCGGTGACGAGGATCATCCCATGCGGTGCATCGATGGCTTTTTTGAACGCGGCGAGGGTGTAATCATCCATGCCGAGCTGGTTGACGCTGCCGGAGAGCGCGCCCTTGTCGAGCAGACGGATGACGATTTTCTCACCATAAACCGTGGGCAGGATGGAAATACGCAAATCGACTTCCTTGCCGGAGACGCGGATGCGGAAACGGCCATCCTGCGGAAGGCGCCGCTCCGCGATGTCGAGACCTGCGAGGATTTTGATACGTGATGCGATCGGAAGCTGAAGGGATTTCGGCGGAGAACTGGCTTCGATGAGGTTGCCATCGACGCGGTAGCGGAGCTTCAAGGTTTTCTCAAAAGGCTCGATGTGAATATCCGATGCTTTTTCCTTGAGCGCCTGCACGAGGATGAGATTCACGATTTTAACGACGGGTGCGTCCTCACTCTCGTGGGCGAGTTTGTCTAGATCGATATCATCGCGCTTTTGATGGACTTCCTGGATGTCGTCGGTGGTCTCAGCGGCCTCCTTCAGCATCTGATCCATCGCCGCGCTGGCGCTGTTCACACCGCTAAGAGCCTCTGAGACACTACGCTCGGTGGTGATCATCGGCACGATCTCGAGCTTCGTGCGCTGACGCAAATCATCCAGCGCAAGCACGTTCAACGGATCGGCCATTGCCACGAAAAGCTTGTTTCCCAACCGGCAGATCGGCGCCAGTTTGTAGGCGCGCGCCATTTCTTTCGGCACGAGATCGAGGATCTCCTCCGAAATACGAACCTTGGAAAGATTGATCGGCGGCGTATCCAGACAGCGCCCCATGCTGATGACCATGTCCTGCTCGGTGACAAATTGTTTGTCAGTGAGCAACTTCAGCAGACGACCACCCTGCTTTTTCTGGATGTCCATCGCCTCTTCCAACTGGCTGGGAAGAAGCAGTCCATCCTCGATCAAAACATCCGCTATGCGTTCGCCAAAGGATTTGATGCTCATGGTTTAATCCTTATCCCTGTCCTTGGCATTCAACCGGTAGGAATCGCGCAAAATCTTGATGATTGCGTCCGGGGCAGCCAGGTGCCACTGGATATTATAATCGAGCAATTGCTGCACAGCCTCCTTGCCGAGGCCGTCGAAAGGGTTTGCCATGGCGATCATCACCGTGCGGCTGATGATATCGAAAGGCAGGATCAAGCGCCCCAGCGTGAGGCTTTCCGGCAGCATTTTTACGACTTGGCGGTCCACATCGTAGTTTGCAAGCGGGATGTATGCGAATTTCGTGCGGTCCAGGATCCCGCAGAGCATTGCCTCGGTTTCAATGACGCGAGTGGCGACGATTTCATTGATGAGTGATGTTGCCATCGCCTGCGGCGCCAGGTTCTCATTCATCTTCGTCACGCGTTCCAGCGCATTATTGACTACATCCTCAGGGATAAGGCGCTGCTGGATCAAAAATTTAGCCAGAGGCTCGTTGCCGTCGTCCGTGAGCGCGATATCGAAATCTTTCCGGGCCGTGCGCTCGTGGTTGCGCGTGGCCTCGGTCGTCATCAACGTCGCTTCATCCTGGCTCACATTTGCAAACGCGCTGAAATCAAGATCGATCGCCCCCCCATCCAGCGATGCTTCGCCGTTTCCACGGCCCGGGAGATTGAGCTTCTCCTCGACTTGTTTCAGGAGTTCCGTGATATCAGGAGAATTGGGCTCCTTTTGCAGGATGCCTTCATACTCCATCATAGCGGATGAATATTGCCCTTCTGCCATGTAGGCATCTGCCAGTTTGCGGGTGACAGAGAGGGCTTCCACCTGTTTTCCAAGTTTCCAGTAGGCTTCCTTGAGAATCTCCAGTGACTGACAGTCATCCGGATTCGTCTGGGTGATCACTTCAAACATCTCGATCGTTTGAAGAATCTGCTCTTGCTCCTCTGTGGAAACGTTATTGCTCATTCTGATAAATTAGACTTTTTATTCTAGCTAGAACCATGCCTCATCGACAGAACTTTGCACAAATGAGAGCCTTTTTTTCACTAAAAGTGACACTTATCGTCGTATAAATCATGAATTTGTCCGGTGGGGTGCAGAAACCTCTCTTTATTCTTTAAGTCAACTATGCGTTTCGTCAAGTGGCTCACGGAGACATCAGACGGATATTTCCGTAAAATAAGTCATCAAAATTTCACTTGCGCAGGCATGGAACGCTGAATTATATCAACCTTGTGAGCATTTTGCATTGGTGGCGTTAATTGACGGGCTCCCCGAAGTCTTTCGGGGGTCGCCGCACCGATGCGTCGAAATTTCGCCCGATGATTCCACTTTCCTGAATCGTCGGGTTTTCTTTTTTTATGAATCCAAAATTAAAATACAATAGTGACGGTTTGATTCCAGCCATAGTCCAGCAAGCGGGCAGCGGCCGTGTCCTTATGCTTGCGTACATGAACGAGACCTCGGTGCAGAAAACCCTCGAGACCGGCCTCATGCATTACTGGAGCCGTTCCCGCCAGAAATTGTGGTTGAAGGGCGAGACGAGCGGCAACACCCAGCGCGTGGTCCGTTCGTTCATGGATTGCGATGCCGATACGCTGTTGTTCGAGGTCGAGCAGCAGGGCGGCGCCGCCTGTCACACCGGCTATGAGAGCTGCTTTTTCCAGCAGATCAATGCCGATGGCACTCTCGCGGATATTGCCGAAACCCGGGTGTTTGATCCCGAAGAAATTTACCGAAAATGAGCCATACCCCATTAAAACCGAGCCGCGAGGAATTCCGCGAACTGGCAAAGCAGGGCAACCTGATCCCCGTTTACACCGAACTCATCGCAGATTGTGAGTCGCCCGTCGCCGCATTCCAGAAGATCGACGATGGCGGCTATTCCTTCCTCCTCGAGTCCGCGGAGAAGAACGACCAGGTCGGTCGCTATTCTTTCGTGGGCAGTAA
>JBAVPB010000108.1:0-5961 GCA_049692655.1 Chthoniobacteraceae bacterium
CTGCGATGTCGTGCCATGCCCGTTTATTGTCCTGCGGCAGCGTGACCTTGATTTTCTGCCCGCCGGTCACCGTAACCTCTGTCGGATAGACGAACTGCATCGACTCCTCCTGCGTTACCCACGGCCCGTTGGATTCGGACCAACCGGGACCGTTTTCAAATCCCAGTTCCAGCCCCAGACGATCCGCCTCACGGATCGCATGCTGCGTCAACGCACGCCACTCGTCGCTGAACATTTTGACGGGGCCGACCGGGCCCTGATTCACATTAAAAATCTGTGCGCCGGACAGTCCGATGCGTTTCATCGCTTCCAGGTCCAGCGTGATTCCTTCCTTCGAGACATTCCCGTTCACCCAGTGCCACCAGGTCCCCGGACGTGCTTCCTTGGGCGGTGAGCGAAAGCCCTGCTCAAGATCCTGCGCGCGGGCTGGCATAGTTATCGCTAACGCGACGACACCCAAAAGTGTCAAACGGCGGAAATAATTTCTAATAATCATAGCGGTGGGGATTGGCTATTGCCGGGGGACAAATGAAGGCGCAGGCCGGAAATTTCCCGGGGGCTTCCCTTTGGGGTGGTTAACTAGTTGCGGTCGCGCAGGAGGGTGGAGACTGCCTCGGAATAGTGATTTTGAGAAGCCTGGATGTAGGCACCTTTTTGCAGGAACCATGGAGGGGCGGTGTCCTGAGCGGCAATGGCGAGGATGACTTCGCCAGCTTTGTCGGCCTTTCCCTGGGTGGTGTAGGCTTGGGCCAGCATCTGGGCGTTCAATACGTTTGCAGGATCGGCGAACCATGTGGATTCCATCTGGTCCTGCGGCGTGGCGGGGTTTCCCGAGGGATATCCCGGTTCCTTGGTATGGGCGGCGAGGAGTTTCCAGGCGGTGGCGTCGTCCTTCCAGTAATGCAGGAGAGTCGCCCATGCTTTGTAGTCGGTCTTTTCGCGTTCGGGATGGCGTTTCATCCATTCATTGAGATTTGCGAGGCTGCCGTACTGCGCGGCGTGCTTGTAGAAATTCTGGATCTCGAATTCCTTGATATCATCGTTGAAGGCACGCGCCTTCCACCAGAGCTCGTAGTAATAACGCGCATCCGCATCCGGCGTGCCCTGGGGATAGCTGAGTAGGAGTTCGGGATTATTCTCGAGGTAGCTGTTCCAGAATCCTGCCGCGGCGGGGAGATTTGCGGTGTGCTCGCGGGCCATGTAAAACATCTCTTCGCTGCGGTGCCCTGCCCGCTCGATGGCGAGCGACCAATAGTAGAGCGACATGCCCGGGGAAAACGGACGGGCGGCAACGGCCTGGGAGGCTGCGAGCGGCCAGGACGACGGCACAAGCTTGTCGGCAATGCGGAATTCACCCCACGCGCCCTGGGTATCCTTGAGGTCGCCGAGGAGGCTCATGCCCAGAATTTCGTGGAGACTCGGGCTGAGCGGAAAATAGCGGAGTTCCCGTTGCACAGGGGCGACGCCCACCATGGATTCCTCCTGCGAGAGGAGCTTTGTGAGAAATGTCGGCGACCATGCAGGGAAGCTTGTGTAGTAAGGAAGCATCCAGAAAGCGGCGATCGCAAATGGAATGAGCGACGCCTTTCCTTTCAGGATGATTTTTTCGCCACGCGAGGAAGGTGGACAGGAAACGGCAAGGATCGCCAGCGCGTAGCCGGCCACCGCCCAGCGGTGTGCCGGGACATCCCAAACCGAGTGAAAGACGATCACGAAAAAAGCGGCGAAACCGGCTGCGCGCAGGAAAAACCCCTGGCGCTTTTCAAATGCCAAGCGCACATTTTTTGAAAGGAAGACCGCGCCTACTGCGATACAAACTAGCAGCGGGATGAGACCGATCTCAGCCAGCCAGAGCATCCAACTGCTTTCCGGATGCAGGACGATCTGGTTTTCCAGCTTGAGATTCTGGTAGAGCGGAAAAATCTGCGCGAAGGTTCCGAGCCCGTGGCCGAACAGCGGAGCATCCTTCCACATGACGTAAGTATTTGCCCAGACGCCCCAGCGGAAATCGACGCTGATCTGGGATTCCTCGGCACCGTGAAAGCGGGCGGCGACGCTTGCCCCGAATGCGAGGAACAAGATGACAAAAACCAGCATGCCTGTGCCGACCAGTATAAAAGCTTTGCGATTACGCAGCTTGAAAACCACGAGTGTCGCGTAGATGCCCAGGCCGATCACACATGCCAGCAGGCCGCCGCGTGATTTGCTGGCAAGGAGGGCGACGAAGATCAACAAAAGAAAAACGAAACTGAGGACGGCCTGCAATTGCTGCTTGTGTCTGATGGCAACAGTCAGGCAACCGCAGCCAAGGAGCGTGCCCATGGCGAGAAAGCAGGCGGTGTGGTTGCGGTTCGGGAAAGGGCCGTAACCAGTCCAGCCCGGTGTAAAACGAATGCCGTAGATAGCCTTGGGATTTGCCGGATGAATCGCGAGACAGACCACGGCAAGCACCGCAGCCGACCCGAAGAGAATCCAGACGAGCTTGAGCCTGTTGTCATTTTCAGCAGCGAGAGTGCGCACCCAGAAGAACCAGGCGATGCCGATCACCATCACCAGCAGGGCATCGATCACGCGGCCGGGCTCGGGATTGTGCGTCCACGGCAATGCGAGGCCGTAATCCTGCGAGAGGACGCTGTGCCATTTTGTAGCGCCAAACCAAGCGGACGGCGCAAATTCCTTAAAGAGGATAAAGGCGATCCACAGCCCAAGAAGCCGCCTGCCCCAGATGGTGAGAGCCGGGAGGACAGGAGGAACGAGCAGTAATCCCACGCCCATGAAAAGTGTGAGTGAAAGCTGAACCTGGCGATCCACCGCGCCAAAAAGCAGGGGCGCCGAGACGACGAGCAGCGCAAAAATACCGAGCGCCGCCTTGTTTTTCAACGTCCCCATTTAGCCTTTGCCTTGATGTAAACGGGGCGGAAACATTCCGCGAGCCGCTGAAGTTCGACGGTAGTGCCCGCCCCTTCCGGGGCATGGAGCGTCCAGGGGTTGCTGCCATTATATTTCACATGGATGGGGATGTATTTGTCCGGCTGGCCGGTGGTATCCTCAAGAAAGCCGACGCGGTAGAGCGCATCGCTGAAAATCGCCCAGAACTCTTCGCCGTCTTCGCAGCGTTCTATTTCCATATCCATGAGTTGGGCTTGCAGGAGGGCGTATTGGACAGTGCGCCTGCGGCCAAGCACACGCTCGACCTGGGCACCTATGTCCGAAAAGGTTTTGACGTATTGAAGATACTTAACTGCGAAAAGAGCGAGCAAAAAAACAACGCCGATGGCAATCGGGATGGTGCGCCCCTGGCTCCAGATGATGCTGAGGCCAACAAGACTGAGGATGACGCAGATGCCATACATGCAGAGTACGATCCTGCGTTTTGAAAAACCGAGGTTCTCAAGACGATGGTGGATATGCTCATCATCCGCGTGAAAAAGCGGAAATCCGCGAACGGCCCGGCGGAACAGTGCGAGCGTGGTATCCAGAATCGGGACGCCGAGCGCGACCACAGTAACCATGAGCACGGCGGCGATGGAGCCTTTATTCGAACTCGTAAGGGACAAAGCTGCGATACAAAAACCGATGAGGTAAGCCCCTCCATCCCCCAGATAGATGCGGGCCGGAGGAAAATTAAATACCAGGAACCCGAGCAACGCGCCTGCCAGCGTGAACGCGAACCATGCCACGGGAAGTTGATGCGCAAAGAAGGCCACGATACCGAGCGTCATCGCCATGAAGAGGCCGAGGCCGCTCGCGAGGCCGTCGAAACCATCAATGAGGTTTACAATATTCGGAACGGCGATGAGCCAGAAAACCGTGATTAAGTAACTCCAAGTGGCCCCGAGTTCCACGCTCCAAGCGCCGCCGGGATATGTCACACGGTCGATGCTCAACCCGAGCATATGAACAAGGCTAGCTATCAAAATCTGGCCGGCGAGTTTCTTTTTTGCCCCTAAATTTGCAAGATCATCCCAGAACCCAAGACCAAAGATCAAAACTGACCCGACAAAGACGGGACGCCAATTGAGGACAAGATTGCCTTTTGCGAGCAGGATACCGACAAGCCCGAATGAAAGTGCAACCATGATGGGAATGCCACCGATACGGGAGATCGGCTCCGTGTGCCGCTTGCGCGTGGCATTGGGAGCATCGAGCCCAATGCCGCGTACACGGGAAAAATTAATCACCCATGGTGTGGCCACCAGAGAGACAATAAACCCAAAGATGCAAAAAATGAGCGCGAGGATCATCCGATACGGAATTTAGCACGAAAGATGCCACTGCAAAGAGATACGGGTGTACCGATGAAAGTAATTAGCATGACTAATTTTGGTCGAAATTTGTCTCTACCGGTGGCTGCTGAAGATGATTTGATGATTTTCGTGCGAAATCCGGATGGAGACAATGAAAAACCGTCCCTGCGTTTCCGGAGCAATCTATTCTTGCACTTCGAAAACAATGCTCGAATATCGCGGCTGTCACCACCATGAATCACGTCGCTGTCATCATAGCCTCGAGCGGGCGGCCGGACATTCTGCGCCAGACTTTGGAATCGTTGCTGGGCCAAAGCCGCATGCCTGATGAAATCGTTGTGAGCGTACCCGGCGAGAGTGATTTTCGCGATCCTGAATCATTTGTCCCGATCGTGCGGCGTGTGCTTTCCGAGCCAGGAGCTTCCGTGCAGAGAAACCGAGGGATCGATGCGCTCAAGACGAGGCCGCTTTTTGTGGCTTTTGTAGATGACGACATGGTTTTTCATGTGGATTACTTGAAGAACATGGAGGAGCTTTTTGCTAAAAACGACAAGCTGACGCTGGTGATGGGGCATTTGCTGGCAAATGGAAACGTGACTTCCGAGAAGGCGCGGGAATTGGTGGACGCGCCGCCGGATCAAGGTGAAAACGCGGGTAAATACTATCCGTCGCGTGCGGAATGGGGCTCGGTCTATGGATGCAACATGTGTGTCCGATTTTCGATGCTGGAGAAGGAGCGTTTCGACGAACGGCTTCCGCTTTATTCCGTGATGGAGGATGTTGATTTCGGAACCAGGGCCCGCCGGCATGGAGAGGTGGGCTATTTTTTCGGGAGCATGGCTGTGCATCTGCGAGCCAGCGCGGGCCGCGTGAACCAGCGCATGCTGGGGTTTGCCGAGGTGATGAATCCGGCTTATCTCGCCAGGAAAGGGACTGTGCCGCGGATGCATGCGCTATGGCAGTTTGTGATCAAGCGTCCGTTGCGCAACTTCATCCTGATGTTCTACCCTAAACAGTCGCAAAGAAGGCGGGAGCTTTTCGCCGGCAATCTTTACGCGCTTTGGAATATTATTCGTGGGAAGCTGGAGCCGGAACGCATGCTGGATCTCCGGTAAGCGGGCACATTTACGACAGCAATTCGCCCCATTTTTTCAAGGAAAGGGTGCGCTGCAGCGTGGCGTCGGGCGTGGGCTGAATACGGGATGTGGCACCCGCCTTTTGGAGAGATTCCAGCCAGTCAGCGATCTGCGTTGCCTGACCGGGAGCGAATATGCCGGCGGAAGGAAGATCACGAAGCCTATGCGCGATCGCTCCATCGACGGGACCAATCCAGAGAATGGGACGAGGAAGCGTGCTGACAAGCGCGAGTTTACTGGGCCAGAGAAGGCCCCGGGTTTCGGGACGCTGGGTGACTACCAAGACTTGGGCGCGGAGAAGAGAAGACTGGAGATCGGCCTCAGGCACGTAGGGTTTCCATTCGCACTGGCGCAGGTTTAATTCACGGGCGCGGGCCTGGGCAAGCGGCCAGGAGGGACCACCGCCTTGAAAGAGAAGACGGTGCGGGAGGGTGCGGGTTTCCAGAAGAGCCTGAACTTGCAGGAGGGTTTCCCATTCATGGGCACGGCCAAGGTTGCCGGAATACATCCATGTCCACTTCGGTGCGGGTGTGGCATCGGGGAGTGGCGGAGATGCCATGAGGGGTTGAAGCACCCAG
>JBAVPB010000109.1:0-23888 GCA_049692655.1 Chthoniobacteraceae bacterium
TCCTTCGTGATATATCCTTTCGCCCCGGCACGGATCGCCCGCTCCGCATACAACGATTCATCGTGCATCGACAACACCAGCACCGGCAGCTCGATCGATTGCGCCTTCAAGTCCTTGAGCAATTCCAGCCCGCTGCTCCCTTTCAATGTGATGTCCAGCACCGCTGCATCCGGTTTCGTACTCTGGATCACTTCCATCGCCTGACGGATGTTGTCCGCCTCCCCGCATACCTCCATGTCCGGCTCCTTGTTGATCAATAAGGCCAGCCTCTCCCGGAATAACGGGTGGTCTTCCACTATCACGACTTTTGTTTTCATGCCTGCTTTTCGTTCTCTGTTGTTTTCTCTCTCAATGCGGTAAGTCACTCAATCTATTAGGTTACTGTTCAGAACTCAAGAACTGCTGTGATCACAGACTCAATCAGTTCTGCTCTCCCTTTGATTTTTACCATCAGGCTTCTTGCCAGCGATGTTCCACAAGTCATATAAGCTCCTCATGCTTCGTTGCATCGCTTCTCTCGCTTTATTTGGAATTGTAGTTTTCCTGGGTGGTTGCGCGAATCCGCCCCCGTATGTTTACCATTACGTGCCGGGCAAAACCGCGACCCTGAGTAATGGATACGCGATCGCCCCGCCCACAGCGCCGCCAGAGGTGCAGGCTGCCATCGCTGCGGGAAACCGCATCGCGGGATTGCCTTACGCCTGGGGTGGTGGTCACGCCAGGCAATTCGATACCGCCTATGATTGCTCCGGAGCCGCCTCCTTCGTGGTCGAAGGCGCAGGCAGGCTTCACGACGCGATTCCGGCCGTGGCATTCCGGCGTTATGGGCAGGACGGGTATGGTAATTGGATCACTATCTACGCACGCCGGGACCATGTTTTTCTAGTGGTAGCCGGGCTGCGATTTGATACAGGCTGGACACACGGTCCCAAAGGCCCCCAGTGGACAACGCGGAGCCGCCCCGCGGATGGCTGCGTGGTGCGCCATCCCGGGGGATTATAATTACGCCTCAAACCAATCGCGACAATTCCTTGGGCAACGGCGATTCAAAGCGAACTTCCTTCTGGGTCACCGGATGGATGAACCGCAGGTAACAGGAATGCAGCGCGAGACGTTTCGTAGAATTGGCGTCCGCTCCATATTTTAAATCCCCCATAATGGGAAAACCCGCATCGGCAAGATGCACCCTGATCTGGTGACGCCGCCCCGTCTCAAGGGTAAGTTCCACCAGGCTTCTGCCTTTGCCTCGTTTCAACACCTTGTAACGCGTGACCGCATGCCGCGTAGTATCATTTCGTGGAACACTGAACACCTTGAAGGGGCTGGTTTCATCGAGATGCGACTCAAACACCCCGTTATCCGACGGCATGCTGCCTTCCGCGATGGCGAGATAGCGTTTCTCGTAGCTTTCCCAATTTGTTTGCAGCGCGCTCTTAGCCTCAGCGGTCTTGGCAAAAACCATCAATCCCGAAGTTTCACGATCCAGCCGGTGTACGATCCAGACCCGCTCGGTGGCATTTTTATTCTGCTCACGCAGATAATCGGTGAGCTGGAAATAGGCGGTCTTTTCCTGCTCCGCCTCGCTCGCGATCGTCAAAAGGTTCGCCGGTTTCTCGATGACAATCAAAGTGGCATCCTCAAAATGAATCTTCATCCCACCCCCGAGCACAGTCTCCGGGGGAGCGTAGCGGTCCGACCGGATCGATACCACGTCGCCGGGTTTCAGCGGATGATTAAATTGGGTGATCACCCGGCCATTGACCATCACGGCCTTGTATTTCAACCACGTACGCACCTGTTTCTTCTTTTCCAAGGGCCATGCCGAGAACAGGTAAGCAAGGAGTTCTCCGGGAGTTTCCACAGTGCGCGGTTTATGCATCCCGGAATGCTTATCTGATCCCCCTCCCTTTCAAAGCAGGAAATACTGAAAACACTTCACACAAAAACAATATTACACAAAACTAACAATTAATTTGCATTCAGTGGTTGGTTTTGCAAGTATTGAGGCAATGAGAAGTCATAATGACTCACCCCCCTTTATGCTGGCATGTTTTGCAACAGTCGGACGAAGCAATGTTGTCCGCACATTCTGTCCAGTCCAGTCGCGTCCAGTCCAGGTGCAACAGAGTAAATCAGCAGACAATCCCATGGGCGAAAGCAGACAGTTTAATCTGTGGACTAATTTCTGCTCTTAATCCATTGAGGCTCAAAAGGTAATCCAAGCAAATCCAAGATGAAAAACAAAATTCAGCCCACCTAAGGAAAAACCTGAAAATTGTTAATGTGCTTTTATTAAAATTATGCTAAAATCTATGACAGTTTCGAATAGTTATGATGGCTCAAGTTAAACGTATCCTCCTCGTTGAAGATAGCGCTCAAGACATCGAACTTACAATGGGGGCATTGGAAGAGTATCATCTCGCAAACCGCGTGGACATAGCGCATGACGGCTCAGAGGCCTTGGATTACCTCCATCGTCGTGGAGCTTTTGCGGGTCGCACGAACGACCAGCCTGTCGTAGTCCTGTTGGATTTGAAGATGCCGAAAGTCGATGGCCTGGAAGTTCTTCGCCAGATGAAATCCGACCCGGGACTGAAAAGTATTCCGGTGGTAATGCTTACCTCCTCCCGGGAAGAGCGGGATCTCGTCGAATCTTATAAACTGGGAACCAACGCATACGTTGTTAAACCAGTGGATTTTAAAAAGTTTGTCGATTCGATCCGGCAGCTTGGCTGCTTTTGGGCGCTCGTCAACGAGCCGCCGATTCAACAAATCGGAGCGCGGGCATGAATACTGCATCTTTCCCCCTTCAAAAATCGATGCTACGAATCATCCATCTGGAAGATAATTTGTATGATCAGGAACTGGTCGCAGGAATGCTCTCCTCGGCGGAGATTGACTGTGAAATCACCCATGTAGATGACCATAAAACCTTCCAGGCTGCGCTTAACGATGTACAGGCGGATCTTATCATTTCAGATTTCACAATGCCTGGCTATACAGGGGTGCGCGCCCTGGAACTTGCCCAGCAGGTCTGCAAATCGATTCCATTTATTTTCTTCTCCGGGACCATCGGTGAAGATGCCGCCATCGAGAGCCTGAAAAGAGGCGCAACCGATTATGTCCTGAAACAGTTTCCCGACCGTCTGGTCGCCGCCGTGCGCCGGGCTTTGGTTGAGGCGGGCGACCGCGCCGCCCGCCATCATGCGGAAGAGGAATTAAAACGTCGCGACGTATTGTTGCGCCAGATCATGGAAAACGTGGAGGACTTGATCGCCGTGGTGGATTTCAACGGTCGCCGGATGATCAGCAGTCCCTCATACCAGAAGCTTTTTGGACTAAACTCCTCGATGGTCGGCTCTGACTTCCTGTCGGAAGTTCATCCCGAGGATAAAAGGCGGGTGCAAAATAACTTTGCACAGACAATTGCCGCCGGTGTTGGAAGGCGCGTGGAGTACCGGATCGTTCTCTCCGACGGCGGTTTGCTTTACATGGAGGCCCAGGGAAGCGTCATCCACCAGAATGTGAGCGGCAGCTACGTGCTTTGGGTCGCGCATGACATCACGGCACACAAATTTTCCGAGGCAAAAATCCTGGAGCAAGCGGCTCTGCTGGATGAAGCGCATGACGCGATCTGCGTGAACGACCTCGACCAGTGCATCCTCTTTTGGAATAAAGGCGCCGAACGCCTCTATGGATGGACTGCCTCTGACGCAATGGGGCGCAACGCCAACGAGCTTCTCTTTCAAAACGATAGCGCCCTCATGGCCGTGAAGACCCTTATCAAGCGTGGCGTATGGCACGGCGAACTCCGTCAGGTCACAAAGTCAGGAAGGCAGATCATCGTCGAGAGCCGGTGGACATTGATCAATGAGACCAATGGAAAATCAAAATCCATTCTCGTCATTAACACGGACATCACCAAGCGCAAGGAGGCCGAGGAAAAGATCAAGGAGCAGGCCGCTTTGCTTGATAAAGCGCAGGACGCAATTTTCCTATGCAATCGCCGGGAGGAAATCGTCTATTGGAACCAGGGTGCGACCCGCCTTTACGGGTGGACGCCGCAGCAGGCCGCAGGCAAATCCATCCAGGAGCTTCTCTTCAAGGACATGCCCCCCGATTGGGCGGAAATCCGCAATGCAGTTGCAACAAAAGGCGAATGGTTCGGCGAACTCCATCAAGTGAGCCGGGAAGAAAAGGCCCTGGTCGTTCAAAGCCGCCAGACCCTCATCTTCGACTCAAACAACGAGCCCTCCTCAGTGCTCTATATTAACAGCGACATCACCGAAAAAAAACAGATCGAAGCCCAATTCCTTCGCACGCAACGCATGGAAAACCTTGGTGCCCTTGCAGGCGGCATCGCACATGACCTGAACAACGTCCTCGCCCCGATCATGCTGGCCGTGGAAATCATCCAGGACGATCCTTTGGGCGACTCGAATGGCAAGCTGCTGGAAACCATCGCCGCCAGCACCCGGCGGGGATCAGACCTTGTAAAACAGATCCTTTCCTTCGCACGCGGCGCCACCGGTCAGAAGGTGCCGATCCAGATCCGGCACGTAGTCTCCGAAGTCGTGAAATTGATCGGCAATACGTTTCCAAGGAATATAGTCTTGAAGTCAAATGTGCCTCACGATCTTCCAAATATCATGGGGGACAGCACACAGTTGCACCAGGTGCTGCTCAATCTCTGCGTGAACGCCAGGGATGCCATGCACAACAAGGGCACTCTTACCATCGAAGTCTCCACGGTAAATCTGGACGGAAAAAAACTGCCGTCACATCCCGGGCCTGTGACAGGTCCGTTCCTCGTTCTCAGCGTGGGTGACACCGGCACGGGTATTCCGCCGGAGGTGCTTACTAAAATATTCGAGCCTTTCTTCACCACCAAGGATCCGGGCAAAGGCACAGGGCTCGGTCTCTCCACGGTAATGAGTATTGTGAAAAATCACGGAGGATACATCGAGGTCTCCAGCCAGCCGGGCCTCGGGACGAAATTCCACGTTTATTTCCCCATCCCGGGCGAGCGGGCGGTTTTGCAGAAAACACCCGGAGACTCCAGGCCCAAGCATGGAAATGGCGAAAAAATTCTCGTGGTGGATGACGAAATCGCAATCAGCGAAATCATCAGCACAACTTTGATCGCCTATAACTATCGCGTGCTCACTGCGGACAGCAGCGCCGAGGCAGTTGAGCTTTTTTCCAATGAATCGGCCGGAATCGATCTTGTGATCACCGACATGATGATGCCCGACCTGGACGGCTCCGCCTTGGTGGAAGCCCTGCAAAGGATCAAGCCCGGCGTGAAAATCGTCGCCATGAGCGGTTACACGAACCAGAACAAGATCGCCAGCCCCGGCGACGGAAAGGTCCAGGCCTTTCTACCCAAGCCCTTCTCCACGACCCAGCTTCTATCTACTTTACGCTCCATCCTGGATTCCCGGGAATCATCCCCACCGGCGACGGTTTCTTCCCACCTGTAATAGCATCTTGCGCTGGCTGAATTTTTGCACGAAAGTGCGCGTCCCATTTTTATGCGAGAAGAGATTTCCAGGCGCCGCACATTCGCCATCATATCCCACCCCGATGCAGGCAAGACCACGCTCACGGAGAAGCTGCTGCTCTACGGCGGTGCCTTGCAGCTCGCCGGCTCGGTGACCGCCCGCAAATCCCAGCGCGCGGCGACATCCGACTGGATGGAGCTGGAGCGCAAACGCGGCATCTCCATCAGTTCCACCGTTCTGCAATTCGATTACAACGGATACCGCATCAACCTGCTCGACACCCCGGGCCACAAGGATTTCTCGGAAGACACCTACCGCGTGCTCACTGCCGTGGATGCGGTGGTCATGGTGATCGATGCCGGCAAGGGCATCGAGAGTCAGACGCGCAAACTGTTCGAGGTATGCCGCCGCCGCGGCGTGCCGATCTTCACATTCATGAACAAGGTCGATCGCCCCACGCGCGATCCCCTGGCGCTCATGGATGAACTGGAAAGCGTGCTCGGAATCGGCGCATTCGCCGTGAACTGGCCGCTAGGTGCAGGCCCCACTTTCAAGGGCGTTTACGACCGCCAGGCAAAAGCAATGCATCTTTTCGAGAGAACAAGGATGGGGGCCTACCGCGCCCCCGTCACTATCACCAGCCTCGACGAACCGACCGTGCGCGAACAGGCGGAGCCGGATGACTACGAGCGTTTCAAAATGGAACTCGAAATGCTGGAGATGGCGGGAAAGGAATATTCCGCCGAAGCCGTCCTCGCCGGTGAGCTCACCCCGGTATTTTTCGGCAGCGCGATGAATAATTTCGGCGTCCAGTTGCTCCTCGATTCATTTCTCGAGCGCTCCTCCGCCCCGGCCCCACACAAATCCGGCGAACGCGAAGTCGCCCCCGACGATCCCGACTTTTCGGGATTCGTTTTCAAAATCCAGGCAAACATGGACCCTAAACATCGTGACCGCATCGCTTTCGTGCGCGTCTGCTCCGGTAAATTCCAGCGGGACATGGTGGTCACCCACGTCCAGTCCGGCGAAAAAGTCCGTCTCTCCAGTTCCCACAAGCTTTTCGGGCAGGAGCGCGAAACCGTCGATGAAGCCTTTGCTGGCGATATCGTGGGTCTGGTCGGCCATTCGAATTTCGGAATCGGCGACACCCTTACCGAAACAGGCGGCGTTTCATACGACGAGATCCCCCGTTTCCCGCCGGAATGCTTTGCGCAGCTTCACAATCCAAATCCCTCGAAATTCAAACAGTTTCGCAAAGGGGTCGATCAACTTTTGCAGGAAGGCGTCGTGCAGGTTTTCCATTTGAAGGATTCCGTGCAGCGCGTGCCGTTGCTCGCAGCGGTCGGCCCCCTTCAATTTGAGGTCGTTCAATACCGGTTGGAGTCCGAATACGGCGCCCCGTCACGGCTCGAGACCGCCCCGTGGCAATTGCTGAAATGGCTCCGGTCCGGAACCACCGCAGCCGAGTTGGATGCGCTGAAACTGCCGACCGGATGCCGCATCGCCTTCGATGCCGACGAGCAACCAGTCGTCCTTTTTCCCAGCACCTGGACGCTCGATTACTTCAAGAAGCAGAACCCCGATTTTCCACTCTTTGAGCTCTCCGCAGACTCAAAAACGGAAAACAAAGTATAACGCAAGCCTTTTTCACAAAACAGCTTGCAAACCTTTATATTAATTTTTCGTATTTAACGATTGGCTAGACGATCCAGTTCCGGATTGCAAACTCCGCCGGGGGAACTGTCAGCCGTATCGGCCCGCCTTCCGGGTAGGATTCACGTTCGATGCCGTCCTGCAGGATCGACACATGAAAGCTCACGGGGTCATTCGCTTTCACCCCGAGATCAGCCAGCACGATACTCCATTCAATGATGTCCTCCGCGGCAAACGTGCCCCGGGTGACCACTTTCCCGTCCGGCGAAGTAATAGTGAATTTCTGCAACCCATCCCGGGTGACGACACCGGTTTTCAACACGAACCCTTGGGGCTGGGAAAACTTCACCTCTACGGAAATGTGGTCCCATTTCAGCAAATCAAGCCTGAGGTAGAGCGTGCTCTCATCAAATCCGTAATACAGCTTCTCCAGAAACCGCTCGGACCGGTACATCGCCCCCTGCTCCGATCCCGCCACGTAGGATCCCGCCCCGATCCAGTCAAAATAAGCATCCCTCCTGCCGTTAATACCGGGCCGGATCAACTGCTGCGGCGAATCGTAAACCACGGTCGCTTTCGCCCGTGTGATCGGCTGGTCCAGTTCCGGCGGCGGGACGCTGTCGCAGATGAGGTAAACGTTCTTCAAATGCTGCCGGAACAATTCATCAAACAAATCGTCATTGTCCGTGCTGAAATCCGGCCCATACCACCAGAACCAATCACTCCCCTCTGCCGCATAGATCTCGTGAAGCGCCTTCTTGATCCGATCCTCCGGAAGCTTGCCTGCGTCGATCTGCTTTTGCAAAAAACCCCGCGTCTCACCGAGCAGGTCCCAGCCGCGGTTTTCCTCCGCCTCGCCGATCCAGATATCAAAATTACTGCTGATCCACGAACCGGTGTGCAGCGTGGTAATCTGCTTTTTCGGCGCATGATGCCGGAAGTAATCCTCGATCGTGCAGCTGTGCAGGCGGTCGGCATTCGCATCGATGCCACCGTAAAGAGCGCGCAAAAACGCCTCGCCTCCGTCGGCAAAAGTCTCCCAAGCATTTTCACCGTCGAGTATCAGCGGGATCACACCGGTATCCTTCGGCACGATGTCTGCAATGTGCAGCATGTGGTGCAGCAAATGGCCCGCCGCTTTCTCCGGGTCATTCCGCGCCGCCATGAAGCCGATGAAATCGGACAGCGGTTTCTCGCGAAATACCGCGTTCACCGATGCTCCATCGTGCCGGACCTGCCAGCCCTGGAAAAGCTCCAGATGGTCGATCCTTACATTCTGGTAAGCCGGGTCGCGCTTCAACGAGTTGAAAAGATTCTCCTCGTCACTGCAAAAATATTCGATCCCCGATTGCTCCATCAGCGGGATCAGCTCCGGCGCGATCGACCCCTCGGAGGGCCACAATCCCCTCGGCTTTTTGCCAAAGAGCGCCGTGTGCTGCTCCACGGCCAGCGTCAGGTGCGCGGCGGCATCCTGCGGCCAGTGAAACCGCTTCGGGAACGTCCGGCCCGGCAACGACCGCTCGGCAAATGCGGAGTCGTAAACCAGCGGCAGGATCGGATGAAAAAACGGCGTCGTCGTCAGCTCCGCCTGTCCCCTCTCCTCCGCCTCGCGGTATTTCCGGAGCGTCATCCGCATGATCTCCAGGTGGATTTCCAGCACCCGGTTCTTCTCCTCCTCGGTGAAATCCCTCCCCTTCTCCCTCAATACCTGAAGCTCCGGAAACAACCGGAATGCCGTGTAGCCGCACCACGCCAGGTTGAACCAGACTTGCAAGTCGAGGAATTCCTGAATAGTGAAATAACGCAGCCCGCGCCGCACATCGTCGCCGTAGAATGTGAGCCCCCGCTTGTTGAGCAGTTCCCAATACCGTGGATACGGCTTCAGCAGATTGTCCCAGTTGATCTTGAAAAAATTCTCCAGGATCGAATATTTCTCATTCTCATCCAGCGTGGCCGCCGGTTTTTTCGCCAGTTCCAGCCAGAGATCGGTGATCTCTCCGTCGATCAATTCCTGGATTTGCAGCAGCAGCACCGGCGTGAGATTGAAATTCGGCCGGATATTCGGGAATTCCTCGATAATCGAGATCATGTCGAGATACCCCTTTACGCAGTGAAGACGCACCCAGGGCATCATTGCCGTCCGCGTCACCGGATTGACGTAATACGGCTGATGCATATGCCAGAGAAAGACCACGTTTGCCATGGGCAAATCCGTATTCGGAAACCCGTGCGCGGGCAATGGTTTTTTCTCGCATCACCCTCTGGAGCGGCACATTTCCCGCCCTGCCCCGTTTCTCGAATGAAATTTCCGGAACAAACAGAATTACAGGGACGATATTTTCCTCACTCCCATCGCACGCCCGCCATCAAACTGCGGCATCTTGGAGGGACATGCGCTGTCATGTCCCAGTCCGCGATAGCTTCTTCGGACTTCTCTCCATCCCCTTCTTCCTTGGCGCCGGAGGGGTGACGGAATGAATCCGTCATCAATAATAACCTGGTGCGGCCGCCTCCTTCTCCACGGGATATTTCGAAAATTCCTTTTTGAGAAACACCCTATTCGAGTTCCCGGAGAAACGCCTCCTGCAAAAAACCGTAGATATGGATCTGGAGAAGCTGCATGTCCCGCTTGGAATTGATCACAGGGGAGAAATCGGCCGCAAGCTCCTCATCGGTAAACCTGTTCCGTATGGAAAGGCTCAGCCTCGCCTGGTTCAGCGTGTTCAGCCATTGGTCGAGGTGTTTCACGGGGATGGAAAGCGAATACACGGCATCCTCCCCCTCTCCGGTTCTCACGAAATGCTTGAGATCGCCGGACACGGTCTTCGTTGCAGACTGGAAGAGGTGGCGCAGCTCCGGCTCCACGTAGGTTTCCCATTCCTCATTCAGTTCATCCTCGGGATCATCGTGCGGTTTGCTGTAGAGCCTTTCGTGGGCAATCTTGTCGTCGCCCGGATCGGTTTCATCGGGAATCTGGCGCAACAGCTCGATGAAAAAACTGTCGATGTTCCGGATCTCCACGGTCTCTTCGTTGGTGCGGATGATTTCCACGTTTATCGGGATTTCTCGATTGTAGCCAGCAACAGGTAGCCATGCAGCTCCTGCACGTAATGCTCCGCCGGTTCGCGATTGCCGGTCCATACCACGGAACGCCCTTTGTGATGCACCTCCATCATGTGCTGCTCGGCGCGGACCTTGGAAAAGCCGAAGACCTTTTGGAAAACCATCGTCACGTAGCTCATCAGGTTTACCGGGTCATTATGCACCACCACATTCCACGGCGCCTCGAGTTGTGTCTTTCGCTTGCTCTGTTTTTCGACAACCGTATCGCCCATTGAAAATTCTTCGCACTGATGCGTACCGCTGCAAGGCATTAATTTCTCTCTCCCGGAATCCCCACTACTGTGTCGGCGTGGGATTTCCCACCGGGGCCGGTGGGATTGTTGCCGCTGCGGGTTGAGGCGCGGTTGTGGTGGCCGCTCCCGGGGCCGGCTGTATCGGCACTTCGCCGGTCACCGGGGCTGCTGCTGCAGGGTTGGGAATCACTGCAGGCGCCACCGCAGGCGGTTGCAGGATTTGCTGAAGCTGCGCGATCCACTGGGGCACATTCGGGTGGGTCGGATACGACTTGATGTTCTTCACCATGTCCAGGATCGCACGGTTTTTTTGGTCCAGCGCCAGCAGCTCCTGCGCCCGGCTCCATAGGAGATCCGGCATGGCGATCTGGTTGAATCTATCCGCATCAAAATTCTTGCCCGAGCTCGTTGCCTGGCTCGATTCCCTCGCGATCCGCATGTCCCAGTACTGGACCACCCGCACATCCTTCGTTCTCCGGAATTCCGGCAGGATCGTTTTGGAATAAATGCCATCCACATTCCCCGGCACGAGTTCCCAGTTCTCAACGGCGGTCACATAGTCGCCCAGAAGCTGCCATTTCACAAAGATGCTGGAGGCCAGCGACTGCTTCAGCCATTCATTATCCTCCGGGCCTGCTTCCCCGCCCTGTTTTTTTACCGGCTTGTTATAAGGATTAAATACAGGTGCCGCTGGCGTATCCTGCACGACCATGACCTGCTGGGTGAAACTAATCAGGTCGGCAAGCAGGTCTTTCACCTCGATGCCGGCGCTCCGCTCCATGGTCAGCCCAAGGTACAGCAGATGGAGGCACAGGCCATCCCGGAACGGCTTGCTCTTCAGCTTGTCGGCTTCGTCCTTCTTCCAATCCTGAAATTGGGTACTCTCTCGACTCTCCCCTGCAAACTTCGTGGCCCGTATGGCATCCTCGTAGAGTGCGATGGCGGAATTAATGTCCCGCGAAGCCGCAATGAATTGCTGGGCCAGCTTCAGCTTGTCGCCCTTGCTCTGCACGGACTGCTGCCTTTGGATGGCCTTCAGGCTGTTAATGAGCCCGTTCACATCCACGGGAGGCAAATCCTGCTCGGCATGGATCAATGGGGTGAAAGGAGCTGCGAGTGTTGTCAACGCGACAATTAGGCACAATCTGTGTTTCATAGGGGGGAATCCGGGGGTGAGGTTGAAATCTATCGTTAAATAACCCGATAGGGTTCAGGAGGAGCTATCTTTTCTTTTCAGGCAGGCGTCAAGTATTTGGTTTTGCAATTTGTGCATTTTGCGGGCCGCCTCCTCTTTTTTGTCGGTGTACCCATTCAGGTGCAGCAGGCCATGGATAATGTACAGGGCAGTCTCGTGATCGATTGGCTTGCCGTATTTCGCGGCGTTTATCCCGGCGGTTTGCGCGCTGATCAATATCTCCCCGTGGTCAAAGGTGATCACGTCGGTCGGCCCCGGGATATTCATGAACCGCACATGCACATCCGCGATCACCCGGTCGGATACGATGACGACATCCACATTGTCCAAATCAGGCAGCACAGTCCTTGTATGGGCGGGATGCTTCAAACACTCCTCGAGGGCGATTTCCGAAAAGCTGCGCAGCCACGGCAGGTCCAATTGCACGCTTCTCTGGCGGTTGCTGAGGGTGATCTCCATGGTGTGGGAGGGGAATATCCCGAAGGCGGGGATACCGGAATCTATGCCGCGGAAACGGGAGGCGAATTGGTTTCCTGCGCGGCGGCCTTTTGCACGTCCTTCACGGCGCTGGCATCCGTGGGATAAGCGATCCTGCTGTGCAGCATGCTGCGAAGGGTGAACTTGAAACTCTCGGCGATCAACCGGATCTCGCGCAAGGTCAGGTCGCAATCATCGAGTTGATGGTCCACGATCCTCATCTGGATGAGGTCGTTGATAAGCTGGTCGATCTTCTGCGGGGTCACTTTTTCCAGGCTGCGCGATGCGCTTTCAATCGTATCCGCAAGGCTGATGATGCCGCATTCCCGCGATTGCGCGCGTGGCCCCGAGTAGCGGAAACTCTCCTCCCGCACCTCCGGGATGTCCTCCTCCCGGATGTTCATGATCTTTCCACCCTGCCGGGCATCTTCCTGCTGTTGCAGCGCCCGCTTGTAAAAATAGAGCACCAGCGTGGTGCCATGGTGCTGCTGGATCACGTCGATGATCTCCTGGTTCAGCTTGTTCTTGAGCGCAAGATCCACACCTTCCTTCACATGGGCGATGATGATCAGCGCGCTCATTGTGGGGGCAAGTTCGTGGTGCGGATTACGGTCCGGGCTCATGTTCTCCGTGAAATACTCAGGCTTCACCAGCTTGCCGATATCGTGGAAATAAGCGCCGACGCGGCACATGGTCGGGTTTGCCCCCACCGCCTCGGCCGCGGCTTCCGCAAGGTTTGCCACCACCAGGCTGTGGTGATAGGTGCCCGGCGCCTCGATCGTCATGCGCTTGAGCAACGGGTGATTGAGGTCGGCCAGTTCCAGCCACGAAATATCGGTGGTGATTTTAAAAAGACTCTCCAGGATCGGCAACGCCCCGCCGACCAGCATGGCGGTGAAAATACCGCTTCCCACAGCCAGCAGGCTTTGCCTGCCTATCGTGTTCCAATCAAGCATGGGAAATTGCTCCCAATTGATCGTGATAAGCCCCAGGGCCAGCGCAAGGATCCATGTCGCCAGGCCCACAAACACACCCGCCCGGATCAACCGGCTGCGTCTTCTCACCTGCAACGTGACAAACACCGCGATGAAACCGCAGATCAAACTCATCACCAGGAAAACGGCGCGATCCTCGACATCGCGCACGATCACCGCCCCCCAGAGGCTGACAAACGTCGCGGCGTACAATCCCTGGTTCTTGCCCAGCAATACCGAGCAGATCAGCGGCGCCAGCGCGTAGGGAATCAGCAACGTGCCGATCTGCGCGTACCCCGCGTTTCTCGATACCACAAGGATCACCTTGAGGATGGTGAGATGGATGAGGAATGTCCCGAACATCAACAAAACCCGCGAGTTCTTTGCAAAAGTATCGGGGTGGTTGATCCATAGTTGCGCGAGCGCCGTAAAGAAAATGAGCAACGCGATCAGGAAATTTTCCGCGGGCTGCGACTGGACGCCCTCGAAGATGATCGCGCCAAGCCCCACGATGAATGCGGCGAAAACCGCGACCTTCGGCCAGGTGCCGGTTTCCAATGCCTGCGCGATCTCGTTCTCGGTGCGGCGGCGGCGCACCTTGGATGAGGCAAGCCCTTTCTTGATCAGTCGGTGTCGTTCAAAAAATCCAAGCATAAATCAGTGCATCGCGGCCCGGGCCCACGCCATTAATCAATTCTTTGTCTCCGTTTTACCATTCCCTCTATATTCCTTGTAGGCACGGATGATCGACTGCACAAGTTCATGCCGGATGACATCAGACTCTTCAAAATGACAAAAAGCAATCCCGGAAATGTCTTTCAGGGCATTGAGCGCCTCGATCAGGCCGGAGCGTTTATTCGCAGGCAGGTCGATCTGGGTATGGTCCCCTGTGATCACACACTTGGAATCGGCCCCCAGCCGGGTCAGGAACATGAGCATCTGTTCGGTGGTGGTGTTCTGCGCTTCGTCCAGCACCACAAATGCCCGGTTCAACGTCCGCCCGCGCATGTAGGCCAGCGGGGCGATCTCGATCACGCCCCGGTCGATGTATTTCTGTACCTCCTCCATATCCAACATATCGTGCAAGGCATCATAGAGTGGACGCAAATAAGGGAGAATTTTGTCCTGCAAGTCGCCCGGGAGAAACCCCAGCGCCTCCCCTGCCTCGACCGCCGGCCGGGTAAGGATGATCCGGTGGACCTCCTCTTTCTTCAGGGCGGAAATCGCCATGGCCATCGCGAGATAGGTCTTCCCGGTGCCAGCCGGGCCTATGCCAAAAGTCATGTCGTGCGTCCGGATCGCCTCGATGTAGGCTCTTTGTCCCTCGGTCTTCGCCATCACCGGCGGCTTGCGCGGTGAGGTAAATATCTTCGTCTCCACCAGTTTGCTCAGGCTGGTCTTGTCGTTTTCTTTCACGGAACGCAGTGCGAAACTGAACTCGGGCTTGCGGATGGTCACCCCGTTCTGGCGGGCATGGTCGAGCTGCTCAAACACGCGCTTGGCCCGGTCCACCTGCTCGGATTTACCTTCAAAGCGCACCCAGCCGTCCCGGGTGGTGACTTTTACATCCAGTGAATCCTCAAGATTTTTGAGGAGTTTTATATCGTTCGCATAAAGCGCCTGCAACGTGCGCGCATTCTCGAACTCCAGGGTCTGACTTTCAGTCATTCTTTACAGCGTAAATCTACCAGCGTGGCAGACTGTGTCAACTGCCCCAACTGCATTACAGGTTCCTCACCGGAAGCCGTAGGCAAGCGCCCAATGGGTCCGCTCCTGATTGGATTTCTCGATTTCGACGATCAAATAGTAGGAGCCCGTGGTTTTCGGCACGATCCTGGCGGCGGCGAAGTGCGCCTTCTGCCAGTGCTCGGATTCCGCGAGATTACCATCCGCGTCGTAGATATGGATCGATATTTTGGCGGACTCGGAATCCGTGCCCATCCAGAACCAATACTCGCTCCCCTTGAAAAGCTGCTGGACGATCGCCTTCTGCTGTTTCACAGGCAGATCCCCTCCCCAGTAATCTTCGCGAAGGGTAAAGCCCTCCTTGATGTATGGCGCCGCCGCTTGCAGCGCAAAGGAGAACGCGTCATCCACCGTCGCCATGGAGCGCAGGGGCAACAACGCCAGACACAAGATTAGAAAAAATGATTTTTGTAAGATTTTCACAAAATTTATATGAAAACGGATATCAAGGCTCGCGGGTGCTGATGGATTTTACCGAGGACTGGGAAATTGCCAGGACGTTATCCACTGTTTTTGATGAAATATTGTCGTCGGAAACCAATGGCTGGAGTTCATCCAGGTCCTTCTGGATCTTGCTCACCACCGCGTTCTTCTTCAAGTGCGGATCCATTTCGGCCAGCCGGCGCTCGAAATATTCCAGTAGCAAAGGCTGGTGAAGCAACTCCGCCCCGCCCTTGGTGTAATTCCGCTGCACCACCGACGTGAGCGCCTCGGTGCCGCGCAGCCAGCCGCCAAGGCTTACGAGCTGGGCAAGCTGGTCGTCGTGCAACTCGATCATCGCATGCTTTACATCCTGCAAGGCGCCGTCGAGTTCCGTGCGGGCCCGCTGCCAGTCTTTCTTGTCAGCCGCCTCGATAATGGCGTTGCTGCGGGAAATCACCGACTTCTTCACACCGATCGCCGCAGAGAGATTCAAAACATTACGCCCGATCTTTTTGACCTCCTCGCCTTCCTGAGCCTCCACCGCTATGAAGCCCTCGGCAATCACAGTGCCCAGAAGAAGCGCCGTCTGCGCCCGATCCCCGGGGGGATTTGGACGGGCCGTGCGCAACACCTCATGCCAGTTTGGCGAACCGAGTTTATCCAGCACCCCGAAAATTTCACTCGGCACCGGAACCACCACATCATCCACCAGCGTAGCCTGGTTCGGCAGCTTGGAGACATCGATGTGCGCCGGCGGTTCAGTCGCCTGCATGGAAGAACTGCCCACCGCGAGAAGAGAAAAAATGGTAATAAATCGTTTCATAGAAGCCGGAATAGTCACGTTAAAAAGAGATGGTTGGCTTTGAATTAACTCAAACAGAGCAGGCCGCTGCAAATCAAGACTTCTTTTTACTACAAACGGTTGGGGACTTCAGGGGACTCCCGGAAACTCAAACTTGAAGGTCCTATTCTCTCAAGCGATGTCAAGTTTTTGGAAATGAGGTTGCTGTTTAGTGGCGGTTACTCATTGGGTTGAAGGTTTTTTTGTGGTTTTGTGGGTGGGATTACGCTGCAACAGGGCGGGTGTAACGGATGCCGAGGCGCTTGATCTGCTCAAAGCGCAGCATGTTATACACGAGGTTTGTGAGCTTGATGGAGGCGTCGTTGCGCTCCATGCCGATGCATCTCTGCCGCAGCGCCCTCATACTGCCGGTCATTTGCGCAAACACATGCTCGACACGCGAGCGCACGCGGGACTTCTCCCGGTTGGCGTCCCTCTGTTCCTGGGTGAGTGGGGCTGCCCGCGTCCCCTGCTCGCAGATTTGCGCCTGCACCTGCCTGTCTGCCAGCTCTGAGGCGATCTTCGCGCTGCTGTAGGCGCTGTCTGCATATACCACATAATCCCCTTCCTTGATCAGTCCCGCGACGGGCTGGCTGTCATGCACGTTCGCCGGGGTGGTGACTCCTCCAAGGATGAGCTTGTCCGCCACATCCACCTTCACATGGTCTTTGTATCCGTAGAAGGTCTCGTGGTTCTTCTTGGTCCAGCGCGCGTCGCAGTCCTTGTGCGCTCCGATTTCCGGGTTCTCAGCAAACTCCCTCGGCACTTCGCCTGCCTTGATCTGTGCGTTCTGATCCCGGGTGTTGCGTTGCCGGGGCACTTCCACAAAGGTCGCGTCGATCATCACCCCTTCCTTGCCCAGGCCCAGGCCGTGCCGCTTTTGCAGATGATCGAGAAAGAGATGGAAGAGCCTCTCGAAGCTTTGGTTTCCAACCAGCACCCCGCGAAAGTCCGCTATGGTCTGGCCGTCGGGCACCGCATCGGCAACCGTCAGCCCAAGGAAGGCGCGGAAGCTGTTGCGGTCGGTGATCTGAAAACTGGTGGCATCATCGGACAAGTCATGCAGGCGCTGGAGCACCAGCACCTTGAACATCAGCAGCGGATCAAAACGCGGACGTCCTCCTGGACCCCTGGCCTCCCTCGCCACCGAACCCATCACCTCCGGCTCAAAAAGCCTCCAGTCGATGATCTTTCCAACCCGCATCAACGGCGTCTCCAACGCCGCCACATCAAGGTTTTGCATGAACTCCTCGAACAATCCGGGTTCTCCATAGGAAATGAATGATGCCATGACGCTTTTTGCTTTATGCAACGCCTCCAACGCCACTCTTTTATTAAAAAAGACCCAAAATGAGTTTCCGGGAGTCCCCGTAAGTCTTTCAACTACATTTGCAAGAGCAGTTCCAGCCATTGTGAGCAAATACCTCATTTTCTATCGTCCTATTGATGATGGCATTGAATTGATTCGCGTCCTGCATGGCGCGCGCGATATCACCCCGGAGTATTTCGCTGAGAACTGATTTGGAATGAAGACGAGACATGTTTTCAGGGGCAGGTCGTGAGGAACGCAGGCTGAAGCGGCCAAGGCCGATGCGAAGGATATAAGGATAAACTGGTCGTGCAGGCCGCATGACCAAATTGTCAACCGCCCAAACAGCCGCAAGTCTCCTGTTTTTAAATTGAAACCGGACGACGGGGCTTGGCTCGGCGGTTAAACAGCAGCAAGCCCGCGACTCCGACTCCCAGCATCGCCCATGTGGACGGTTCCGGAATGGCCGTGATGCCTATAGGCCCGCCACTCAAGGCATCTCCCGAGGCCAGAGGATTTGCTACGACATTGCCAGCCAGACCGTATTCTGTGATCGCGCCGCTGCTGTAATTCGCAACAAAAAGATCCGTTCCGGAGATCACGATGCCTTGTGGATTATTCAACCCATGTCCCGAGACCAGCGTGCCCACAAACGCTCCCGACGTGGTGTATTCCGTAATCGTATTATTGGCGCCATTGGTAACAAAAATATCCGTGCCCGAGATCACGAGGCCATTCGGGCCATTCAACCCGTTTCCGGAGACCAGCGTGCCGCTTCCCACAAGCGCCCCCGACGTGGTGTATTCCGTGATCGTATTGCCGCCGTTATTTGCTACAAAAAGATCCGTTCCGGAGATGGCGATAGCGTTCGCGTTATTCAATCCGTGTCCCGAGACCAGCGTGCCCACAAACGCTCCCGACGTGGTGTATTCCGTGATCGTATTGCCGCTGTTGTTGACAACAAAAAGATCCGTGCCCGATACCACAATGCCCCGCGGACCGTTCAATCCGTTTCCCGAGACCAGAGCGGAATTCACCGTCGCGCCCGAAGTCGTGTATTCGCCAATCGAGTTGCCGGAAAGATTCACTACGAAAATATCGGTGCCCGATACCGTGATGCCCCAGGGAAAATTCATGCCCGCTCCGTTCACCAGCGTGCCGCTGCCCACCGGCGTTCCATTCGTGTTGTATTCCGCGATCGCATTGCCACTGGTGATCAAGAGCTGCTGCGCGTGGAGATCGCCGCCAAGCAGCAGTATCCCGGCGAGAAGTACGAGAGGCAGGAGATGTTTTGTTTTCATGAATTCTCTCGTTTTATTTTCGCTGGAAGCGGATTGTTGCCGTCGATTTTTTTAATTGCTGAATCTCAGAGATTAGTTACTGGCCGAATCCGAAGCCGTCGAGCAAATTCCATAATATTATTAATTTGCTTATATCAACCACGCTTCTACAGGTCAAATTTGTGGAACCGGCGCGCGGACATGGCGGGAGAAACGGATTTGCCACCATCATTATTAATGGCGATAGAAAAGGGACGACTGGCAATGTCACCGGCAAAAACCGATCCCACACTTGGAGTGAACTCACTGATACTATTGTTGTCGGAGTTTTGCGGTGTAAAGGGTATCTGCGAAACAACGAACACCAAGGCTGCAAACCCACAGACTCGTACAATCCAAGAAGCTGCGGAGTTTTTTGAAATTGTCAATTTGACGAGGAAAATTGGTTTTCGCTTTCATCGAGCTTTCTAATTTAATAAATTATACCTTCAAAATATGTGGATCATGGAAAAAATCGTGCGGATAATCGCGATCTCCGTTTTCACGGCTTGTGCGGTGTTTGCTGTTTTTTATTACAAAGGATCGTTTGGTGCGAAAAAAGTCGCGCCCCAATCGACCCCGGCGCCTTATGCGCTGAGTTCGCCCGTGAGTCATATCCCTGAGTCAAGTCAAGTCGCGGCAACTTCTGGCCCCGTGCCTACCTCAATCGGAGCAGAGACCGGATCAAAAGATTCGGCATTAACGGCGGTAGAATACTACCGTCGTGGAAATACTCAGGCCTCTGAGGGCGATCTGAAAGGAGCCATCGTCAGCTATAGCAACGCGATTGAATTCGATCCCAAATATGCTGCGGCCTACAGTAACCGGGGTGCTGCCAGAGCGGCAGAGCGCGATTTGGATGGAGCTATCAGCGACTATAACTGTGCCATTGAAATGGATCCGAAACACGCGTCAGCCTATATCAACCGTGGAAATGCCCGGACCGCCAAGGGAGATTTGGATGGAGCGGTCGCCGATTATAGCAGTGCAATAGAACTCGATCCAAGACAAGGTGCCACCTACAGCAACCGAGGCGCCATCAAAACAGCGAAAGGGGATGTTGAAGGAGGCATCCTGGATTACGACCGGGCGATAGAGCTTGATCCAAAGCATGCATCTGCTTACGCCAACCGAGGTGCAACCAAAGCAGCCAAAGGAGATATGGAAGGCGCTATCGCTGACTACAATCACGTCATCGAACTCGATCCCAACCTCTTGTCTGCATACTTCAACCGGGGCAATGCCAAAGCTCTGATGCGCAGATGGGAGGATGCCTTGGGCGATTATCAGCATTCCTCCGAATTGCCCGGGGCTTATCAAGCATACAGCCATCTATACATCTGGCTGATTCGCGCCCGGATGAACCAAACGGAGACCGCGAACAGAGAACTCACTGCTTTCCTTGATAAACGGTGGGACAGCGAGCCGGGCGACTGGTTCTCCAAGGTGGCGGGCCACCTTACCGGCAGCGTTGCAGAGGCGGATCTCTTTGCCGCCGCCAATTCACCCGATGCAAAAAAGGATCGCGGCCAGCATTGCCAGGCATGGTTTTACGCCGGGATGAAGAAGCTCCTGAGTGGCGACAAAAGAACCGCTGCCGGCTATTTTCAAAAGTGCATGGCAACGGGACAAAAGGATTTCATCGAATACCAAATGGCCCAGTCCGAGTTGAGTGCATTCGAGAAGTAGGGACGTTTTTCATGGCTTTGCGGTGCAAACTACAAAAGGGAAACAGAGCCGTTAGGCTCCACGTATCTCGCTCAATTCCAAAGCCGAAACCAGCAACCCAAACACGGGCAGGGTCTGACATGTAACCTGCAAAGATTGATTCAAGCTGCGTGATCGACAATTTTTTGCTTCGCCTTTGCCCATTCCGCTGGCGTGAACCCTTTGATCTGGGTGATCTTGGCTGCTGGCAGGCGTGTGAACAAATCCTTCAGATAATCAAACGGGTTGACGCCGTGACGACGGCAACTGCCCAGCAGGGTGTAGATCACCGCGCTGCGTTCGCCAGCCTCAGGATGGTCGTCAAGTTGGAAGAAGCCAAACGCGGATTTGTCCTTTTGCCAAAGCGCTGGGTAGTAGAGCGTTCATTTGCGTGAGCCGCACGCTTCCGGCGTCTGGCTAAAGACTACGAACGGCTGCCTGCAACCCTAGCCGCTCTTCACTGGGTCGCCTTTATCTTCCTCATGCTCGCTTCAGTCTTTCACAAAAGTGCATGACACGCTCTAGGCGGGGAGTTGATGCAACGCCATATAATTTAGAACAAGTGTCTTCTGCTGCGCTATACACGGCCTTCAGTTCCGCCGCACTTCCGGTACTGTTGAGATAAGGAATGAAGAGAAGTCCGAAGAAGCTATCGCGGACTGGGGAAGGTAACACCTTCCCCTACAGGTGAGATGCGCTGCGCGGTTTTATTTACACTTACTGCTGTTTGAGGCCGTCTATGTGGTAGCCGAGTGCGGGGAGGGTCAGGCCCTCGGGGGATGACCAGGGGGTGTCGCCGAAGTTGACGGTGACTGTTACCCCATTTGCAAAGCGGGTGCGCTGGATGGCGTGGTCGTGGGTGAGCCATTCGTGGGTGAGCATTTCGGAGTAGGCTGTGGCGCGGGCGACGGGCTCGGCGGTCTGGTAGCTTTGCACGAAGCGGGCTTTATTGGCGTCCCAGATTTTGCGGTCGAACATGAACATGGGGGGCGTGCCGTAGAGTGCGTTCCAGAGGTCGCGGCGGTCCCAGAGCTTTGGCAGCTTGTTGTTGTAGTCGCCCCAATACCACTGGGCGATGACGCAGTCGTGGTAAACGAGTTCCCAAAGAGGAATGCGGTAGGCGTGGCCGGTCTGGAATTTGGCGACTTTGTCGGGGACTTCGTCCCAGATGCGAGCCATGTCGCGCCCGGCGTCGGGGATGCGGTAGGGACCGAGGCTGAGCATGCCTTCGAAATAATCGACGTACGGCACGGCGGCATCGTGCCCGGTCTCGCTGCCGCAGACGAGGCCGCAGCCTTCGCTGACGTAGCGGAGCAGTTCCATCTTGTAATGCTTGCTGTCGGAGCGGGTCATGGGGTGGCGGGGATTGTAGCATTCGCGCCAGGGGCTGGCGGTGGTGGTGTCGATGAAGCGGCATTTGTAGGGGTGGGTCGCGAGGTCGGCGGGGATCCGTTTTTGCGCGTAGGGGAGAGCCTCCCGGTCGCAGAGGGTGCCGCAGGGGATCATGCTGCCATCCTTCGCCTCGATCTCCCAGCCGCGCACCCAATCGCCATCCGCGCCGATCATGAGGTCGTGATTTTTCCACGCGTCGGTGGTCCAGTCGGGATGGAGCCATTTCAGTTTAGGGAAGTTCGCGGGGTCCATGGTATCCTGGTAGATGTCGTAGCGGCTGGTGAGGACGCCCATGGCGTTGAGGGCTTTGATCTGGTCGGGCGGGAGGGCGCTGCTCCAAAGGATGTGGGTGATGCCGAGTGCTTGCAATTCGCGGCACCATGCGGCGGCGGCGGGGTCCCAGCACCAGATATTCACTGCGCCGACGAGGAGATCGACGGCGGGGTTGGCTTTGCGCTTTTCTTCCAGTGTTTTGAAAAGGCCGGTCTGCTTTGCGTACTCGCGATAGCGCTTGGCCATGGCGACGTAGCCGCCGGTATCCGAAAAGATGTAGCGGATGGTGCGCTGCGGGCCGAACTGCTGCTTCTGCGGCTGCCACTCGGGGACGAGGCTGAGGAGGCCGCCGCTGCGGGGGACATCGACGGAGGCGTCGTCGGGCGTTTCGACAATCGCCATCCAGCCGGGGCCGCCATCCGTGGCGCCATACCACGGCATGCAAAGGCCGTGGCCGCTGTAGAGTATGCAGTGCGCTGGGGAGAGCGATGGGTCATCCACTGGGTAGCTGATTCCCTCGTTCACGGGGAGGATGAGTAATTGGCCTTTCTCCGATGCGAAGGGGGCGGGCCATGCGAGCAGCGTCTCCATCTTGCCCGAGCCCTGGAGGGAGATGACAAGCTCGGGGGTGGCTGGATCGAGCCGCGCTGTCGCGGTGATTTTGGCCATGGTGAGCGGGTCGAGGAGTTGCAGGTTGATTGTGTTTTGCGCGGCGGCGGCGGTTGCCGGCTTTGCGTCGAGGACGATCATCTGTGCGCCGCTTGCGCGCTGGTTCCATGTGCGTTTCGAGCGATGATCGGTGATGGAAAATGTGGCGTCGCGAGTGTGGAAGGTGACGTCCAGGGTTGTGTTGTGGAGGGCGAGCGCCTCCGGCAAACCGGGGGCGCGCAGGGCATCGAGACTCCCCTGCCCCGTGAGGGTGAAATCGTCGCACCAGACGGTGGCCGGACCTTCGCCGATGAGGCGCGGGTTGATGGTCACTATGCCCGGCGGGATGATGAAACGCGAGCGGAGGAGGCTCCAGCCCTTGGTCTCGCGGGTTAGCTGGCCACCGTAAACCCAGTCGATGGCGGTGCCGGTGGCATCGCGCGTGACGACGCCTAGCATGGCATTCCCAGCGCCCTGGAAACGGACCCATGCGCTGAGCTCGAAGATTTCGCCGGGATGGACTTTCAGGATGAGTGAGTGGGCGAGACTCCAGTCGTGCTGGCCGGTGTGCTCGATGCGCGCGGATTGTGTGCCACCGTGGCGCTCCGCGGTGTCGAGGGTGAGCTTGCCAGCGCCTTCGTCGCGCGTCCAAAATGGGTTCCAGCCTTCGGTGCCGCTCTCGAAGCCTCCGTTCTTAAGGAGATTTTCCCCGGGTGAGTCCGCAAGGAGGGTGCCGCAGCATATCGCTGCACAATACAACGCCAGTAAGAAGCGATTCATTCGTGACGCTTATTTTCTCGCGCTGCTTTGAGAATACCAAGCGCAATAAACGATATTCAAACAATGGGGCGGAGTATGCAGCGGAATTGATCGCTAATTTCCGCGCATACTTTCTTTGACGCTACCGATGCACCTTTAATCCCGAAACGGCCTGGAAGATGCCGGTGATGATGGAGTACGCCACGATTCCGACCAGCAGAGCCATCAGGATGATGACCACCGGCTGGATCAACCCGGTGAGACGCTGGATTTTTTTTGCCAGTTCCTTTTCATAACGCGCGCCAACTTTTT
>JBAVPB010000110.1:0-4519 GCA_049692655.1 Chthoniobacteraceae bacterium
GGTAAAAGAGGGGTTGATCGAAAGGCTGCCGCGGCGTGGTACCTTTGTCCGGGGTCGCATGACGCAAATCGCCTCCGCCGCAGTTTACTTTGGAGGAGACTTATGGTACCCGGACAACCTGTTTTACCAGCACATTTATCATGACCTCCGGGAGCTTTTTTCGATGAGGAGCGGTCGATCCATTCTTCTCGTGGATGAACGGCTGGATCAAAACAAGACAGTCTCGGTATTGCCGGAACTGCAGAAGCTCGTGGATCAACGGGAAGTCCAGGGAGTCATTGCCTTGATGTTGCTCAAATCGCAGGTCGACTGGCTGGAAAAACTTCAGGTTCCAGTTGCGGCATTTGGCACTTCAGGGATGCATATGGATTTCGTCGAAACTTTCGATCTGGCCCTTGCTCGTTTCGCCTTGGATGGATGCCGGACGGTGGCGTTTATCGGTCCGCGTATGGGACGGGTGTGGTGGACCATGTTTAAAAAGATAGCCAAGAGTCATCGCCTGGAAACCGATCATGCCTGGATACCATCCAATCCCTATTATGATATCTCTCTGGAAGAGGCAGGGTATCGCCAGTTCAAGGATCTCTGGTCAAATTCGAAACATCCTGATGGTCTCCTCGTTTATCCCGACGTGGCATGCCGGGGCATGATGGTGGCCGCCCTGGAACTTGGTCTCAAGGTTCCCCGGGACTTGCGGGTCATTTTTCATCGGAATGCCGGCATTGATTATCTTTGTCCATGGTCGATCCCCCATATTGTCACCGACACGAAAGAAGTGGCCCGGCTCCTGGCTGAGCATTTGGACGCGCAATTCCTCCATGGTCCGACGCCAGCACCAATCGTGGGGGTAAAGCTGGTGGACCCACCTTGTCCGGCGAGAGGTGCCCAACACTAGCTTCCGCGTTTAGGGCTATTCCCCCTCAAGCCGGATCAAAACAATCTCCGATTTCGTCGCGGCCCGCATCGGTATGCCCCAGGTGCCCGCTCCGCTGCTTGTGAGTACCTGCATCGCCTGAAAACGATGCAGCCCATAGACAAATTTCCCATGGACCCGTGCCGCAAGCCAGTGCCACGGCCAGATTTGTCCGTTATGCGTATGGCCGGAAAGCTGCAACGCAATGCCTTCACTTGCCGGGATCTCCAGATTTTTGGGCTGATGCGCAAGCAGCACGCTGGCGCGGCCGCGGTCCACCTCCGCACGCTGCAGTAGCGATTTGTAAAGTTGCGGCTCGTGCGTCTCGCCGTCATGAATTCCCACGATCTGCAAGCCGTTGCTCTCGACCTTCTCATTATTCAAAACGCGGATGCCCGCCCGCTTCACCGCATCGAGAAACTTCACGCGGTCTTCAAATTCCTCGTGATTGCCGCTCACATAATAGACGCCCGCAGGCACCGAAAGCTGCTTCCAGGGCTGGAGAAACGCATCGAAATCCCCCTCCACGCCATCAAACATATCGCCACTGATAAAAACAGCCTCGGGCTTCAATTCCTGAAGCCGGGCCACGACCTTGCGCGTGAACCCGGCGCCCCGAATATTGCCAAGGTGCATGTCCGTAACCAGCGCGACGCTCTTGCCATTCCAGGCATCCGGTAGATTTCGCAGCTTCACATCAACGCGCGTAGTCCGCAACCAGGAGCCATTGACGATGCCATAGATGCTCGCCAGAGCCGCCGCCGCAAAGAACGTCACCCCGACGAATCTCGGCTCAACATGCAGCGGCAGCGCACCGATCACGTCCCAGGCAATCCAGGCCCCCATCGACGCGAAAAAACTGAAATTCAAAACCCCCATCCAGGTCGCCGAAACCGTGTAGGCAAGCCGCAACCCGGAATTCGAAAAACGCCTCCCGAGGATAATGCACGCGATGAATGTCACGGTCAGAAGCGGCGGAACAATCTGCCATGCAGGAAACCCTTCATTCCCCATGAAATGATTCCACGTGGCACAAACCAGCCAGTTTGCCCCCATTGTGATCGTCGTAATGACGGTCAAAAAGATGGCAATACGCGTCCACGTAAACTGGGAAACGCTCGCATCTTCCCCTGGGTTTACGGCATTAAAATCGGATTCGTTCTGGATTTCTGAAGCAGGCATAATGATGAGATTCTCCTAATGGCATTGATTATAAACCAGATAATTCAATCTGGCGAATGCCCTTTTTTTGAGACTCTCTAATGACAGGGCTAATCAACCCTTGCCAACCCTTACCAACCGTCAGCTATCTCGCATCCCTGCAACTTAGTCTTGCATGGCTCTTCGAAGGTGTTAATTCTTCGGCTTCCCCGCCGGAATAGCTCCGGCTCATTTAATTTAATGCCGAAAGCGCCACCCCCCACCCGATTTCTCGACGCAAAGATTCTTCGCTCGATAGCCAATATCGAATTGAAGGCCCGTCTCTTGGTCGAGGGAATGTATGCCTCGCGCCATCGCTCGCCCGACTACGGGTACAGCGTGGAATTCGTGGATCATCGTGAATACGCGCCCGGTGACGAATTGCGCACCATCGACTGGAAAATGCTTGCCCGCACGGAGCGCTACTACGTCAAACGCTTCGAGATGGAGTCGAACATGAATGTCATGTGCCTCCTCGATGTGAGCGGCAGCATGGGGTATCGCCCCCAAAATGCGGACCAGCTCAGCAAGCTCGAATACGGCTCTTATCTCGCGGCTGCCATGAGCCATCTTGCCGCGCATCAGCAGGACTCGCCCGGCCTTATTACTTTTGACCGCGAAATGCGCGATTTCATCCCGCCCAAGCAGGGGCGCCGCCATCTCTTTACCATTCTCACTAAACTCGAATCGCTCAGTGCAAGCGGTCCCAGTGATCTTGGTCCCACGCTCAAAAACATCGTTCAGAGACTGAAGCGTCGTGGTGTGATCCTGCTCATAACCGACTGTCACAGCGGCCACGAATCGGTGATCGACGGCATCCGCCATCTGGTCGCCCGCCGGCACGAAGTTGTCGTGATCCACCTCCTTGATGCAGACGAGGTGAAATTTCCCTTCCAGGAACTCACCAGCTTCCGGGATCTTGAGACAGGCGCGCAGCTCATGACCGACCCTTTGCGCCTGCGAAAAAACTACCTGGATCGCCTCGAAAAATTCCGCACCGCAATTAAAGAAGGGTGCGCTTCCTGCGGTGCGGACTATCGGTTTGTCGATACCTCGGAACCGATTGAGCTTATCCTTCGTGATTACCTTCTGCTTCGACGCCAGAGGGGACGATAAATGAAAACAACAATTCATCCCTTGGAGTGTCGTAATGCGCGCATTGCTCACGCTCCGCAAAAAGGAAACAAAGTCGTGCGGATTTCGCTCCCATGAACTTCCTCTTCCCCGCGATGTTAGCCGGTTTGGCAGGACTTGGCATTCCAGTCGCGCTCCATCTCATTGCCCGGCATAAGTTTCCCGTGCGCGATTTTCCAACGCTGCGGCTCCTGTTCCGCGACGAGCGTACCAACGTCTTCGCGCCGCGTCTCATAGATCCGTGGCAACTTCTCCTGCGCCTGCTCGTCCTTTTGTTGCTTGTGCTGGCCATGTCGCGCCTGTTCATACCCGGCTTTCCCTCTACCACAGCCCCGCGAAACCTCGTCGTCATTGTGGATTGCTCGGCGAGCATGAGTATGACGGTCAAGAATCCGGTTGGCGACAGCCGGACCACTCTTCTCGAACTGGCCCGCCGCAAAGTGCGCGAACTTCTCTCCGAAGTCAAACCGCCGGGCCAGAGCGCTCTCATCGCCGCAGGGGATCAGACTCGCGTGCTCGCCGAGCTCCAGCCTGACTCCAACGCGGTCATTGCAGCGATGGATTCCAAAAGCGGTTCCGATGGATTGAAGGCCGGTGATGGATCGGGCCAGGGGCTTCTCTACGCAATTGCCACTGCGGGAGATATCCTTCATGGCCGGCGCGAAGTGAAATCTCAAATCGTTGTTCTCACCGATCTCCGCTCCAGCGCGTTCGACGTCCGCAACCAAAAGGATATGCAGCGTCTCGCGCTCGCCCGTGCCGATCTCGGAAAAAAGCTGGATATTATCTTCGTGGACGTTGCCTCCGGTGCAACGGAAAATCTCGGCATCACTGACGCCCGGATTCAGGGTGGCAAAGTAAAAGTCGGCGATGATGCCCACGTCCTGGCCCATGTCATCAACAGCGGTACGAGCGAAAAAACCGCCAAACTCCAGCTCGCAATCGGTAATCAGCCAGACCCTGCCATCAGAGAAGTGACCATAGCCCCCGGTTCCGATGCCATTGTCGATATGACCACGCCAGTGAATCGCGCCTCGCAGACCATCGCGCAGGTTCGCCTGAAGGAAGGTGATGCGCTGCCGGAAGATGACGCATTCAGCGTTCCTCTCAATGTCGCCGATGTTCGCCGTGTGCTCATTGTCAATGGAGCGAGCCAGATGGTTGCGGCGGATACTGCGCTGGCGGGCCTCGGTCAGCCTGCCCCGGCAAATCAACCCCAGCCCGGCGAAACCGAGGAAGTTGTGGATGGCGCAACCATTTTCCGTTACGTCC
>JBAVPB010000111.1:0-21305 GCA_049692655.1 Chthoniobacteraceae bacterium
TTCGCCTCCCGTGAATCGCGTCGTCGCTCTCGCCTTGGGCAAATACGTGAACATGAAGACCCGCGAGCGCACCCGCGGCCATTATCCGGCGGTGATCAAGGCGATGGAAGTCGTCCTGCGCGGGGCGGGGGAGTTGACTGTAGCCGGGTCGCTCGCGCTCGAGGCTGAGGCCGTCACGGAACTTGCGAAGACCGAGGCCAGCCACAATTTGATCCGGTTGTTTTTCCTTCAGGAAGGCGCTAGGAAACTTTCCTATCCCACCGCCCAGAAACTCCCCCCGAGAAAAATGGCGGGCGCAGCAGTCATCGGTGCGGGTGTCATGGGCGCATCCATTGCACAGTGGATCAGCGCGAAGGGAATGCGCGTGGTGTTGAAGGATGTGGACGCGTCGCGCGTCGCCGCAGGCATGGACCGCATCATGCAGCTCTACGCAAACGGCTACAAGCGTCACACATTCACATTCGTCGAGGCGCGCGACGGTGTGGACCGCATCTCACCCTCGCCGGGGGATTTTCCGATGAAAGGCCTGGATATAATCATCGAGGCAGCCGTGGAGAAAATGGATCTGAAAAAACAGATCTTTGCGAAACTCGACGAGCAGGCCCCGCCTGAAACCATTCTTGCAACGAACACCTCAGCCCTCTCCATCACCGAGATCGCCAGCGCGACAAAAGCGCCGGATCGCGTGGTAGGCATCCATTTTTTCAATCCCGTCCACAAGATGCAGCTTGTCGAGGTCGTCGTGGGCAAACAGACGCGCCCGGATGTCGTCCAGCGCGCGTTGCGGTTTGTGCAGCAGATCGGCAAGCTCCCCGTTGTCGTGCAGGACAGCCCGGGCTTTCTCGTAAACCGCATCCTTCTCCCGTATCTCGTGGAGGCCGCATGCCTTTTTGAGGAAGGCGCGACTACCGAGGCCGTGGACGAGGCGATGCTGGAATTTGGGATGCCCATGGGCCCGCTGCGCCTCATCGATGAAGTCGGCGTCGATATCTCCGTGGATGTCGCAGTGACCCTCGCGGAAAAATTCAGCGGCCGCCTTCGCATGCCAACCGCGCTCACAAAAATGCTGGATGAAAAACTCCTCGGTCGCAAATCCGGCGCCGGTTTCTATACTTACAAGGGCCGCGAGCAGCATGTGAATTCACACGTTGCGAAATTTCGCACCGGCACCGCCGCTGCGGCCTACACCGAGCCGGAACTGCAAAGGCGCATGGTTTTGCTCATGGTCAACGAGGCCGCGCGATGCCTCGAGGAGAAAATCGTGGCGACTCCCGGCGATGTCGATTTCGGCATGGTCATGGGCACCGGCTTCGCCCCATTCCACGGCGGCCCGCTTGCTTATGCGGATGCTGTTGGGATTGCAAAGATCGTCGATGATATGAAGACTCTCGTGCAGGCCGCCGGGCCTCAATACGAGCCATGCGCATTGCTCGCGGAGATGGCAGCGGCCGGGAAAACATTTTGTGGGGGGAATGAAATTGGAAAATGAGACGTTAAAAAAACCGGAGCCCGCGGAAGAGCAGGCTCCGATGATCGATACATCAAAGATGTCGGCGGAGCAGCGCGACGCCATGGAACTCACCGAGTCCGCTCGCGATGCCGCCGAGGCAGAGCGTGGATTCGTCGGCGGCCTTTTCATGGGGCGTTTCAATCTCCCCGGCATTTATCCCTATCCGGATCAAAGCCCGGAGGACCGCAAGCTGGGCGACGCGTTCATCGAAAAACTCGAGACATTCCTCCGCGACAAGGTCGATCCCGATGAAATCGATGCGACGGGCGAGGTCCCGCAGGAGGTCATCGACGGCCTGGCCAATATGGGCGCATTCGGCATCAAGATTTCCAAGGAATACGGCGGCCTCGGCCTCTCACAGACGAATTACTGCCGCGCGGGCATGCTGCTTGGCAGCTATTGCGGCAACCTTACCGCGCTCATTTCCGCGCATCAGTCCATCGGCGTGCCGCAGCCGCTCATCATGTTCGGCACGGATGACCAGAAGCGGCGTTTCCTTCCGCGCGTGGCAAGGGGGGAGATTTCCGCATTCGCACTCACCGAGCCAAAGGTCGGCTCCGATCCCGCAAAGATGGAGACCCACGCAGAACCCACGGAGGATGGCTCGCACTTCATCATCAACGGCGAAAAACTCTGGTGTACCAATGGTGTGAAAGCCGGCGTGATCGTCGTCATGGCCAAGACACCGTCCAAAATGGTGCGCGGCAAACCGCGGAACCAGATCACCGCCTTCATCGTGGATATGCACGATCCCGGCGTCGAGGTCGTCACCCGCTGCCGTTTCATGGGCCTCAAGGCGCTTTACAATGCCGTCATCCGTTTTCACGACGTCAAGGTGCCGAAGGAAAACATCGTCCTGGCCGAAGGCAAAGGCTTGCGCGTCGCACTTTCCACACTCAACACAGGCCGCCTCACGCTTCCCGCCGCCTGTGTGGGCCTCTCCAAGCGTTGCGTGGAGATCGTCACGAAATGGGCGGATGAGCGCGTGCAATGGGGCCAGTCCATCGGCAAGCATGCCGCGATCGCGGATATGATCGCGCGCATTGCCGCGAATACTTTTGCCATGGAGGCGATGAGCTTTTTCGCCGCCAGCATCGTCGATCGGGACAAAAAAGCCGACGTCCGCCTCGAGGCCGCCATGTGCAAGCTCTGGGCGACCGAACGCGCGTGGGAGATCGTGGATGATACCATGCAAATCCGCGGAGGCCGCGGCTACGAGACGGCATCCTCATTGCGCGGCCGCGGCGAGGAGCCCATCGCCGTAGAGCGCATGATGCGCGACAGCCGCATCAACCTCATCTTCGAGGGCTCCAGCGAGATCATGCGCCTCTTCATCGCCCGCGAAGCCCTCGACCCGCACCTCAAGATCGGCGCGGCAATGCTGAATTCGCAACTCCCCATCAAGGAGCGCGCAAAAGCCGCGATGCACGCCACCGCCTTTTACGCCAAGTGGTATCCCAAGCTCTGGTCCCCATGGGAATTCAAACCCAAAAAAGACCCCGCAGTTGAGGAAAAAGCCACCCCATCGGCTCCTGAAATGGATCCCGCATTCGCGCATCACGTCCGCTACGCCCGTAGCGCCTCCCGCAAACTGGCGAAGTCCCTTTTCCACGCCATGGCATGGCACGGCCCGAAGCTCGAGAGCAAACAAATCCTGCTCGGCCGCTTCGTCGATATCGGCGCCGAGCTCTTCGCCATCACCGCCACATGCAGCCGCGCCCAGATGATGCTCGCATCGCATCCCAATAAAGAGGAACTCATCAAACTCGTCGATTACTTCTGCCGCCTCTCCCGCCTCCGCATCAAATCCCTCTTCCATGCCCTCCATCACAACGCCGACAGCAAAGGCTACGGCATCGCCCGCAAAATGCTGGAAGGCCGCTACGCCTGGCTCACCTCCGGCATCGTCCGCACCAAACACATCCCGCCAGTGTAGCAGGCTAAATTCTCTACTGAAACCCTAGCCTATAAGGATTTCAGTAGAAATTTCATAAAACTAACAAAAGGCTTGACTCGTTATCACGAAAAAGCTAGGATGGATTTTAAGGAGGAGGATTATGGACACGGCAACAAGGCTGGTTCGATCCCAACTACCCCGATTTGCAAAAATACGCATTTCTGCCAAACAAAGCCAATTTTTACTCTGTAGAGCCCCAAAAAACAAAGCCAATTCAAAGCCAAACAAACCCATTTTAAAGCCGAATCAAAGCCATTTTGAACCCAAAAAACCCAAATTAAACCCATCCCAGCGCGGACGAATCCCAGTCTGAGTCTTCAATCTGTGAAAATCTGTGGACAAACCTCTTCTTAATCCAACTTCGTCCATCAGTGAATCCAAGGTAATCCAAGCAAATCCAAGATGAAAAATGAAACACCATTCAGTATTGGACGTTCAACGTTGGAAGTTCGTTTCCTCCTTCCTTTGCGCTCTTTGCGTCCTTTGCGGTAAATTTCCCTGTCCTTCTCCCCCAAAAACTGTCCAACCCAGTAAAGGCGCACCAGAGTAAAAACCAGTAAATTTTTACCTTTCCTTCGCGGTTAAATAATCAAACTCGCCACAATATCCACATGCTCTTCTCCGAATTTCCACCCAATTATAAAATCGCCGTCATCGGCGCGGGCGCGGTAGGCTGCTACTACGGCGGCAAGCTGGCGCATCACGGGATGAACGTCCATTTCCTCATGAGGAGCGATCTGGACACCGTAAAAAAGCACGGCCTCCAAATCCGCTCCCCCGATGGCGATTTCCACCTGCGCAATGTGAACGCCCATGCTTCCACCGAGGAAATCGGCCCGTGCGACCTGGTGTTGATCTCCCTCAAAACCACGGCAAACAAAGCCCTGGAGAAATTGATCCCGCCGCTATTGAAGGAAAACACAGCCCTGCTCACACTCCAAAACGGATTCGGTAACGAGGATTTCCTCGCCGAGCGTTTCGGCGCGGATCGCGTCATGGGCGGTCTCTGTTTCGTCTGCTTGAACAGGGTGGCCCCTGGCGTCATCGAGCATTATGGCCACGGCACACTCTCCATCGGCGAGTTTGGCAGGCCCCCGCAACCCCGCACCCGGCAGATCGTGGAGGAATTCCAGCAGAGCGGCATCATCACGCGGCTCGTGGAAAATCTCGTCACTGAGCGCTGGCGCAAGCTGGTCTGGAATGTCCCGTTCAATGGGCTCGCCATCGCCGCCGGAAAAATCACCACCGACAAAATTCTCGCCGATGAAGGCCTCCTCACGCTGACCAGGAATTTGATGGCTGAGGTAATCGATGCCGCCAACAGGGAAGGGCACCCTATTCCCCACGATTTCATCGAGGAGCAGGTATCCCGCACCTACAAGATGAATGACTACAAACCCTCCAGCCTCATCGATTACGTGGCCGGCCATGAGGTCGAGGTCGAGTCGATCTGGGGCGAGCCTTATCGCCGTGGCCTCCGCGCCGGGGCGGAAATCGGACGCCTGGAAGCACTCTACTTTTTGCTGAAAAAACTCACATCCCGCGACCTGCACCCATGAAAGCCGAAAACGAGTTTGAGGAAACAGCCCTGGCTGCCGAGATACGGAAAAACCACGCGCCGGAGTGGGGGATCGTGCTCGGTTCCGGCCTGGGCGGATTTGTGAATGAGTTTCCTGAGCTCGGCGTATTGCCATATGGAGAAGTCCCCGGCATGCCGCTTACCACGGTTCCCGGCCACGAGGGACGCTTTGTTTTCACGAAATTTGCCGGAAAGAGCATCATGATCGCGCAGGGACGCACGCATCTTTACGAGGGACATACAGCCCGGCAGGTCGCCACCGGGGTGCGGTTCATGGCGGCGATGGGCGTGACGAAATTAATCCTCACGAACGCCGCAGGAGCAATCAATCCCGCCTTTACTCCCGGTGACTGGATGGTGATCGGGGACCATATCAATCTCACCGGCACTTCGCCGCTGACCGGCGGTCCTAATTTCTTCGACATGAGCGAGGTCTATTCGCAACGGCTCCGCGCTCATTTCGAAAAAAGCGCCGTATGGGAAAAGATCACCCTGCACAGCGGCGTTTACGCCTGTGTGGCCGGCCCGCAGTACGAGACTCCTGCCGAGGTGCGCATGCTGGGAAAACTCGGTGCGGATGCCGTGGGCATGTCCACCGTGCCCGAGGCCATCCAGGCGCGTGCGCTGGGCTTGGAGGTCGCCGCTTTTTCATTCCTCACAAACCACGCCGCGGGCCTTGGCAGCAAAAAGCTCGACCACGACGAAGTGCTCCGTATGGCAGGGACGGGCGCAGCTGGTTTCGGCAGGATCATCGCCAGGGCACTGGATACAGTTGTATAACAATAGTTAAATAAACGTCGCTGGTTGCACGTCACCGGAGAGTGTTGTATTAGATTTTTATGAAAGCGTTGTGTCTAATCGTGCTGCTTCTGGCGATGGGAATTGGCATTTACTGGCAGTCTTCCACTATTTCAGACCTCCGGACTTCCCTGGCCGACGAGCAGGCGAAGAACACCCAATTGCAAACCGACTTGGACAACGCGAAAAAAGCCGCTGTCGCAGCCGCTGCAAAAGCAGCGCAATCCGCTTACAATAGCCCTCTCTCTACAGCCGCACCGACCCCGGTTCCCACGCCTTCCGGAGACTGGATGTGGAATAACAAGACCCCGCTGGATGCGCCCGCCAAAAAGAATTAGATGGCAGACTGTTCTTTGATATCACGATACGCACTTTTAAAGTGCTGCACTATTTGGACCCCCTAGCTGCCCGCGCCCGATTCAGGAGGCCAGGGACTCGGCGGCGTATCGCTGCTGCGTTCCTCCGTGAGTTCACGTTCCGCCCGCAACCAGTGGTCCAGATCCCGGTTCTCGGGAAAGTTCTCCTGCTGGTAGTAACCGTACGCTCGAAGAGCTATTTCTTCGGCGGGGGGTACTTTGCGGATCTCGTTTTCAGCTTGTGAGGAATTTTCGCCGTTCATAGGAGTTGCTTGAGTTCTGCAACACTATCGTCGTTGGTCCGCCTGAATGCAAACCCGTGATGCAGTTTTGCACCACCTCACCGCAGATTTTACTCCTGCGATCGGGAGCGCGGTTCCCGGTCTTTCGTGGTGGCCGTGCTGGGCAGCGTGACGAATGGTCCTCCTGCGAGAGGCGCTGCCTTGGTAAACGCAACCTCGGGCAGATCGGTCGGTTTGCCGGCGAGAGGAAAGTCTTTGCGAAGGGGAAAGTAGGGATACCCGTCCCACATGAGGATGCGGCGGAGATCGGGGTGGCCGGAAAACTTGATCCCCATCATGTCGTAGATTTCGCGCTCATGCCAGTTTGCCGTGGCCCAGATGTCGGACACCGTGGGGGCTTCCAGTTCATCCTCCGAGACGCTGTATTTCAGGCGGAGATGGACGCCATCCTTGAGCGTGTAAAGTTCATACACCACTTCAAACCGGGGCTCCGCTCCGAAGTTGTCCACGCTGGAAAGATCGACGAGATAGTCGAAGCCGAGCTGGGCTTTCGCGAATTGCGCGAGGTCCCGGATGTCTTCGCGCTTCACCACGAGTGTCGTCTCGCCACGAAATTCGATTTTGCTGGAGATGGAAAATTTCGCCTCGATCGAAGCGACGGCCTCGGAAATGTTCATGTTACGAAAGGGACTTGATCAACTCGCGTTTTTGCTCGGTGAAGGAAGGCTCGGTTTCGATCTTCCGCTGCAGGCGCATCAGGCCTTCCAGCAGCGCCTCGGGGCGCGGGGGGCATCCGGAAATATAGACATCCACGGGCAGAAGCTGGTCGATCCCTTGCAGCACCGCATAGCTGCGATACATGCCGCCGCTCGAGGCGCAGGCGCCCATGGCGATCACCCACTTGGGTTCGCACATCTGGTCGTAAATCCGCTTCACGGAAAGCGCCATCTTGTAAGTTACGGTGCCGGCCACGATCATGACGTCCGACTGCCGGGGCGAGAAACGCATGACTTCCGCACCAAAGCGCGAGATGTCGAAACGCGCGGATGCCGCCGCCATTAATTCGATGGCGCAGCACGCCAGTCCCATCGGCATCGGCCAGAGCGAGTTTTTCCGCATCCAGTTAATGGCGGTGTCGAGGCGGGTGAAGATGATATTCCCCTCGATTTTCGAGTCATAAGCTACCGGGCTGATTTCTGCCATGGGAAAACATTATGGCCCGTGGAAATGATCGCAAGCGAAATTGTGAAAATTTTCACAAGGATGCCGGTTTCCTCATTTTTCCGGTGTTTTGTAGATCGGGTGGTCGAGCCAGAAAGGATCGGCAACACCCCGGCGGTAGGCGTCGAGGGATTCGGGGGTGGAATTGACGTGGAGATTGCTGTAGGTGTCGTCCTCGTTCAGCCACCGCTCATGCCAGAAGATGGCGGCCTTCAGGCGCGGATATTTGCTCTTCATCACCCGGAAGGCGTCGTTGATCCAGTCTGACTTGCTGCCGAATTTCGGGAATTCGCCGCAGCCCCATTCCGACAGCATGATCGGTTTTTTGGGATCGAGCTTGCAGATCTCCGTGTAGGGCCAGTCGAGCAGGGGAGGGAATGGCGACCACCGGTCATCCACATATTGCTGGCCGTAAACGCTGAGCCCGATCCAATCGACATAGTCCGAGCCGGGATAATAAGCCTCCGCGTAATTCCAGTAATCCTGCGGGATCGAATAGTTCATCAAGTGCAGCACCCACAGCACATTGGTTGCCCCTTTTGCCCGCATGCGGTCCACCACATGCCGGTAGGCTTTCTTGAAAGTCTCCGGCCCCTCATACTTCACGGGGTTCGTGTTTGGCACCGGATTATCGGAGCCATAGAAACACCCCGACCACGGAAACCAGGAGCCGTTCACCTCATTGGCAAACGAAACGAAAAACGGATGGCCGAATGCCTTGGCAGACTCCGCCCAGGCATCGATATAGGCATCCCATTTCCCGGCGATGATGCTGGTGAGACTGAAGCGGTCCGGACCGCGGTCTTCCTCGTAGGGTTTGTCCCACGGCGACCAGTAAATGAGCGGTATGGAGCCGTGCCGGTAAATGAGATTCACGTTTGCCGTGGGGAATGTCTGCTCTCCCCAGTAGCTCGATGATGCGACGATCGCCTGGTGCTTTCCCACCATGGATTCGAAGTCCTCGATGCCTTCCACGGTCACGGTGTCCTCGGTATCCCCAAAATCAATATAGGCTCCCGTGTAGGCGCCGTGTGCGGGAATGACGAGTTGCTCCGGTGCGGACGGTGCGGCCTGTGGGGGGGCGGCTTTGTGGCATGCCGCGAGCAACAGGAGCGAAGAGAAAAGGAGGGCCTTTTGCATGAAAATAGAACGCCTTTTCATTTTTGGACCTGTGCTTCTTTTGGCCGGGCTTTGACGGATGCGGTGCGCTCCAGTTTCCCCCAGGTGACCCATACGCCCTTGAGCGCCTTTGAAATGGACCTCCACACCACCCAGCTCAACAGCGGACGATACATGATCCTCATCAGCAGGATATTCCACGCTTCCAGCACATTTTCGCCATCCATCCAGCATGCCATGACCGCGAGGATCACGTCCATGATGATGAATACCACAAAGTAGATCCACATGTGCGCCGCCCCTCCCATGACCAGCGACAAAATGAGGAGCGCATCCACGATCGGCGTGAAGGCAATGAGGATGATCTGGAAAAACCAGACGCTGGGCAGTGCAAACCAGCCGAGCGCCTTGTATTGCGGGTTGAACACGAGGTCGCGATGTTTCCACAGGCATTGCAACGTGCCAAATGCCCAGCGGAACCGTTGCTTGGCCAGCGTCCCGTAGCTCTCGGGCGCTTCCGTCCATCCGATTGCATAGGGAGCGTAGTCGATGCGATAACCCTTTTTATGCAGGCTCAGAGTGAGGTCGGTATCCTCCGCGAGAGTGTCCGTGCTGAAGCCGCCGGCCGCTTCAATCGCGCTGCGGCGCAGTGCGCTCACCGCGCCCGGCGCGACGGTGATGCAGTTCCACTCCGCATACGCGCGGCGCTCGAGGTTAAACCCGCAGATATATTCCAGAGACTGGCACCGCGCGATGAAGGTGCGCAAATTGCCCACCTTCGCATGGCCGGAGACAGCGCCGACCTTGGGGTCGATCATCGGCTGGACGAGTTGCGTTAATGTGGACCGGTCGAAATGGGTATCCGCATCAAGAAACACGAGGATGTCGGATTTCGAATTTGTGAATCCTGTCCGCAGGGCGGAGGACTTCCCACCGTTGGGCTGCTCGATCAACCGGATGCGATGGTCAGTGAAGACCAGCTTTTTGACTTCAGCCGCGGTCTGGTCGGTGGAACCATCGTCGATCACCACTACCTCGATCATTCCGGGGTAATCGGTATCAACGACTGAGCGCAACGTCGCCTGGATGACCTTCGCCTCATTATAAGCGGCAATCAGGATGCTCAACGGAGGATGATACGGTGCTTCCTCGGGTGAATAAAATTTCCTGTGATGCCGCGAAGCCAGGACAGCAATGATGACAGTCCTCAAGACGATCAACGCAGTGGCGGCAATCATGAATGCCCAGAGGAATCGTTCCGCCGCGCGCCAGATGCGGAATCCTACACCGGTGATCATGCGGGTCCAAAGCATGTCGCCCGATTTCACGAAAGGCATCAATTCATCATTCGGGATGTTGAGAAGTTCGCTGAGCGATACGATTTTATCTCCGCGCGTTTGCAGGTATTTGATGATCTCCGGCAACGCCGCCACCGTTTGCGAACGGTCTCCTCCTGCATCATGCAACAGCACGACATTGCCCATGTGCCTCTGCTGTTTCACGCGCTGGATGATTTCATCCGTCCCGGGTCTTGCCCAATCTTCCGGGTCGATGCTCTCCAGCACGATGAGGTAGCCAAACTGATCCTGGACCAGTTTCAACGGCTCTAATTCCGAAAGGCTGCTCGGACGCGAATCGGCATTGTAAGGCGGGCGGAAGAGCGTGGTGGAACGGCCTGTGATGCTCTCGATCAGGAATTGCGTGGCGTTCAGTTCGAGCGAGATTTGCTCCTTCGAAATCTCACTCAGGTTCGCGTGTGTGTAAGTATGGCTGCCGATCTCGTGACCCTCGTCAACAATGCGCTGGACGAGGCTGGGATAATTCTCCGCCTGGCTGCCGACTAGAAAGAATGTGGCCTTGACGTTGTATTGTTTGAGAATATCCAAAACCTTGGGCGTCCAGGTCGGATCAGGGCCATCGTCAAAAGTAAGGATGACCTGGTGTTCATCGCCGGCTCCCTGGTGATACAGAATCGGATAAGTCGGGAAATCCGTGTAAGTCGCCGTTACCAGCCCGCTCGGTTCCACGCGCACAGTTCTTGAACCATCGTCCTGGGTGTCATCCACCGAAACGATTTCGCCCTGTCCGACATTCGTGATGGTGTTGGAAGATGCAAGTTTCTCGAAGTAATGCAGCGATGTCTTGTTGATGGAGTCGCTGTAAGGCATCGAAAGCGCTTCCCAGATCTGGGGATCTTCCGTGCCAAGTCGGGCGATGGCTACGCCCCCGAGTTCCTCGCTGCGGACGGCTCGGAGTTGGTTGATGAATGAGATCGCATCGAGAAACCAGACCGTGTGGTCGCCAAACGGTTCCTGGTAGGAATATTGGGCGTTGTAGCTGGGGGCCTGGACATTGACTTTATCGATGCCGGCATAGCTAGCCCGGCTCATGGCATCCTGGTAGCTGATTGTCTCCGCCTTTTTCCGGGTCGAGCTCCAGTCATACCCGTAGGCCCCGATTGCTGCGATCCATTGGCCGGGCTCTCCGTAGCCTTTGATCACTTGCAGCCAGCCTTCGAACCAATCCTGCGAAGCCAGTGGCCCGGGCGCATCCGATTCGGAATTTTCGTCGTACAATACGGCAATGAAATGATCTACGACAGGCGCCAGTGCATCTAGGTCGTAGATTTTGATCTCATCGCCCATGGGCACCACTAGCCAGAGCTGCTTGTCCACGGCATGAAGCGCCGCCGAGATTTTTTGTAAGAAATCCGTCATCTTGCCCTGGTAGGCCGGATCAACCTGCTCGAAGTCGATCACCACTCCGCCAGCTTTGGCGTGGTCGAGCTGGCTCAGTAGATTGACGATGAATTTATTGCGGCGTTCGGGTGGTCCGGAAATCAGATTTTCGACAGGCTCGGGAAGCCACGTATCCTCGGACAGGTTGTTCAACATCGGCATCAACACCAGTCCCTTGACCGCCGCTAGATTCTCAAGGCGGGTGTCCTCCTCGATGTGGAGTGTGCCTTCGCCGTCCGTCAGGGACATCCATTCCTGCGGACAAACGTGAGTGAGTTTGTCCGCATGATTGACGAGCGATTCGTAGCAATTCTCATCCCAGTTTACATAAAACCCCATCCGGATCTCGGCGGGCTTTTTGAGATGGGAATCCAACTGTTGGCGCAATTTGGACATCCGGGATGCCTCGGAAGCAGGAAAGTATTTTTGCCAGGAATCGGTGCGCTGGGGAGGGGGGGCGTTTTTTTGCAGGGCCTTTAACTTTCCCTTCAGGGTTTGTACGGAAGCGGGCAGCCTCAATTCCGGTTTTACAAACAGCGATTCCACAAACCAGACAAGGCCCGCAAATGAAAGGATGCCGAGGACCAGCAGTGCAATCCTGAGACGCGGCCACCGCTTCCCATCTGGATCCAGGAAAACAAACCTCTGCGGTTTTATTTCATCGCCTGGGTCGGTCATGGAAATCTAAAAAATCCCTCTGCGTTGCGTGTGGTTTGGGTTGCGACCTCCTCGATGGATTGATTGCGCAGACGAGCCACAGTCTCGGCAACGATGCGGGTATAAGCCGGCTCGCAGCGTTTGCCACGATGCGGCACAGGTGCGAGGTAGGGGCAGTCGGTTTCCACCATGTAGGACTCAGCAGGAACCAGTGCGGCATCATCATGCACAAGCGGCGCATTCTTGAATGTCACGATGCCCGTGAAGGAGATCATGTGGCCCAGCGCCATCACCTCACGCGCCTGCTCAAACGGACTGCCGAAGCAATGGAAAACACCACGCAATTTTCCCGTGTAACCGCGAAGAATTTCCAAGGTGTCCTCCCATGCATCGCGCTGATGGATCACGACATTCAGGCCGCACTCGCAGGCGAGATCGAGCTGCGCTTGAAACAAGTCTGCCTGTGCCGATTTGTAAGCTCCATCCTGGATGGAGTATTCGATTTCCGCAGGGGCTTCGTTGCGTAACGCACCGGAAAGTCTGGATGCCTCGTCTTTTTTTAATTCCTCACTGGGCAGGCGATGGTAATCCAGTCCGGTCTCCCCGATCGCCACCACGCGGGGGCTTTTGGCAAGTTCCCGCAAATCCTTCACAACGTCGGATCCCTCCTCGGGCACGGAAGTGGGATGGACGCCGATCACGGCGTAAATCTGGGCATACTTTTCCGCCAGGGCCACGGCGCGGCGGCTGCTTTCCACGGATGTGCCGATGGTGATGAGGCGTGTGACACCTGCGGCATTGGCGCGTTCCAGCACACCGTCAAAATCCGGCTGGAATTCCGGATAATCAAGATGCGCATGTGTGTCGATAAGCATGATTTTCAATCCCTGGTTCCTTGCCACGTAGGGCTTAAAGGATACCTCACCATTGTATCACGGAACTCGCCCATGTGAGTCCACCGCCAAAAACCACGAGCAATACATAATCCCCGATTTTCATTCTGCCGGTCCTGTTTGCATCGTCCAGGGCGATTGCCACGGCTGCGGCCGAGGTGTTTCCATAAAGATCAAGGTTAACGAGGAACCTGTCCAAAGGCAGTCGCATGCGGCTCGCTATGGCTTCGATAATTCGCATGTTGGCCTGGTGCGGAATGACACACGCGAGATCCTCGGCCTTCAACCCCGATTGCTCCAACGCGGCATTGGCGGCCTTCAGCATCGCATTCACCGCCTGCTTGTAAACTTCCTTGCCGGACATCTTGATGGTGTTCAGGCGCTTTTCCAGCACCTCCTGCGAAGCCGGATGCCGGCATGCGCCACCGGGGATGGATAGGATATCCGCGAAATTGCCGTCGCTCCCCATGTGGGATGCGACGATGCCGTGCGATCCCGAGCGATTGCGAAGGATGGCCGCGCCCGCACCGTCGCCAAAAAGGACGCAAGTATTGCGGTCGGTCCAATCGATCAGATTGCTGAGCTTGTCCGCCCCGATCACAAGCACCGTATTGCAGGTGTGGCTGGTGATGAATTGTTGGGCGATCTCCAGCGCATATAGAAAACCGGAGCATGCGGCCGAGATGTCGAAACACGCGGCATTTTTTGCTTTCAGTGTTCTTTGAACACAGCAGGCTGTGCTTGGAAAAACCATGTCCGGCGTCACCGTGGCGACGATAATGAGATCCAGTTCGTCGGGACTGATTCCCGCCTGCTCGATCGCGGACTGCGCAGCCTTGACGGCCATGTCGCTCGTAAATTCGTCTTCCGCGGCGATGCGGCGTTCGCGGATCCCGGTGCGGGTGCGGATCCATTCATCCGAGGTATCGACGAGCTTCTCGAGATCGGCGTTGGTCATTATGCGCTCAGGCACATAGCTGCCTGTGCCGATGATTGAGACCGTACGCTTCGGCTTAAGCAGGCGTTGGCTGCGTGGCTGTGCTCGCTTCATTATAACGTTTGATTTCTTCGACGATATGAGGATTTACGTGGTGGGTGATGGACTCCATCGCCGTGCGGATTGCGTTTTTGATGGCAGATGGAGAACTGCCGCCGTGGGCAATGATCGTGATGCCGTTCACGCCGAGCAATTGTGATCCGCCGACTTCGTCGGAGCTGGTTTTCTTCTTGATGACCTGAAGCGCGGGTTTGACCAGCAGCCCGCCAAGCTGGGCGAGTAGTCCGCCTTTCATCACTTCGTTTTTCACCCAACCGAATATGGCATGGGCGATGGCTTCGGATGTCTTGAGCACCACATTGCCGGTGAATCCATCGCAGACAACGACTTCTACAGGATTTTCAAACAGGTCGTGTCCCTCGACATTGCCGCGGAAATTCAGCCCGCTCTTTTTCAGTAGATCAAAAACTTTCGTTGTAAAATCGTCGCCCTTGCCTTCCTCCGTGCCGATCGACATCAAGCCGATGGAGGGATTTTTATAACCCAGTACGTGGCGCGAATATGCCGCGCCCATGATGGCATTTTCGACGAGATTCTCCGGCTTGGGGTCGGGATTTGCCCCGGCATCAATGAGGACGAAACGGTTTTTTTCCGTGGGCATGATGCTGGCGATGGCAGGCCGGTCGATCCCCGGGAGCGTGCGGAGCTTGATGAGGGAGGCGGTCACCGCGGCGCCTGTATGGCCGGCGCTCACCACGGCATCCGCTGAGCCGGTTTTTACCAGTTCCACCGCCCGGCTGATCGAGGAATCTTTTTTTCTTCGCACGGCATCGAGACCGCTATCGTTCATATCCACGATCTGCGTGGTATGGATGATCTCGATGCGGGGATCGGAAAAATGATTGGATTTCAACTCCGCTTCGATACGCGCCGTATCGCCCACAAGAAACAGTTTTGTAATTTGTGGATACTCACGAAGTGCCAGGACAGCACCCGCTATGATGTTTTTGGGGGCGTAATCGCCACCCATGGCATCGAGCGCTATCTTCATACTTGAAGAAGAATGGGATCGTTCAATTAAAATTTCAGCCGTCCCGCCACTTGTGCGGAACGGCTGTATCCTTGCGGAAAAATGATCAGGCTGCTTCGATGGTCAGCACCTGGCGGCCCTTGTAATATCCGCAGGAAGGGCAGGCAGTGTGAGCGCGAACGCTGCTGCCGCACTGTCCGCATTTTACAAGTTGAGGTGCATGCCAGCGGTTTGCAGCCTTGCGCGTCCGGAGACGCATCTTCGATGTTTTACGTTTTGGAACTCCCATAATTATTTTTTCTTTTTAACTTTTAACTTATCCAACTCACTCCACGCTTCAGAAGCAGCAACCGGTTCGTGCGCCGTCTCCTCCTCCACCATGCTTTTAAATTCTGGCGAGCCATTACAAACCTTTTGGCCATCCCAATCACAGTGCGGATATTGCGGAAGGGTGAGCAAAATATCTTCCCGTACAAAGGGCGTCAAGTCCACTGTTTCCATTCCTTCAAGTTCTGTTTGCAGGGCAAACGCCTCCACGCGCAACGGGTAGTTGAACTTCTCAAGGCAATTTACGCACTCCCGTTCAAAGTCAATCCCGAGTGTGCCGGTCGCAAAAAGCCCCGACTCCGAGAGGCCCACGTCCAGTGAATAATGCACCGGGGTGAGGCATTTGAGGTACTCGCCCTCCACGCCAAAATCAATGCCTTCTTCCTCTCCCTCAAGATGCAATCCCTCCTCCGGGATCTGTCTGGTATGCACTTTCATAGTTTAAATATTACCTTTGATTTACTTGATGGAAAACTTTTTCCTGAGCCCTTTTGCCACAATTTCCGGCACGAACTCATTGATGTTTCCACCCAGGCTCGCGATCTCTTTCACGATCCTGGAGCTTAAATAAGTATATTCTTCCTTTGGTGTCAAAAAAACCGTTTCGATTTCCGGCTGCAACTTCCGGTTCATCAGCGCCATTTGGAACTCAAATTCAAAGTCCGACACGGCGCGCAGTCCGCGCACCACGGCACAAGCCCCGTTTTTTCTCGCGAACTCCATCAACAACCCTTCAAAACTGGTGACGGTCACATTCGTCGCGTGCGCGACCGTTTTTTGCAGCAGGGATACGCGTTCCTTTGCCGAAAAAAGCGGTTTTTTGGAATCGTTAAATGCCACGGCCACAATTACTTCGTCAAACAGGCTGCTGGCACGCAGGATGACATCCAGGTGACCGTTGGTGACAGGATCGAAGCTTCCGGGGTAAATTGCGCGTCTCATGAGGAAAATAGGTTTGCCAACTCTAATCAACCATCGGCTCTAAAAACAACTTGATTAAGACGGCGTGATGAAAGTCTCCATTATTATGCGTTCCGATTGGCCTACCAAACTCTCACTCTCTGGTAATTACACTGATTAATCAAAGGGATTGCGACGGCCACTTGACAAATATTTATTTCTGTGCAATATTGCTATTAACTGATAGCGCACTACGAACATATCGCGCGGATGCAAAACAAACGTAAAAAAATGAAACCATACGCAACCAAACGTGGCGACACTTAAAGGAAGTAGCGCCAAACACCACAAGCTACCGACCTATACCGGGTTAAACCGACTTAAAAAGCCTCAGGATTATTTAAAGCTGTCCCTCGCATTCCCTTGGAAAATCAGAAGCTGCGAGTCATGAAGTTTAAAAAACGTCCAGCCCAGTCCAACCCGGTAAAGGCGCACCAGTGTAAAACGCTGCCCATGTAACATGAAACTCTGGAAAAAACGCGAAACCATGAAAAAAACATGTGCCTATTGACGCAAAAGGGTGTTTAGCCTAGAGAATGTGGCCCACCCATGAAATTCAACGCTGGAATTCCCTCCCGTAGCATGCCCCTCTAATCGATGGAGTCAATGCAACGGGACGGTGCCGCGAACGCGCAAATGGGCAGGCCACCCTTCATCCCACATCTATCTTAAATAATTTAAATGGGCTCCAAAATCAGCACGCAGACGCTTCCCAAACCCCGCATGTCCGACGAAATGCTGGAAATCCTGCTCATAAAGGGAGTGATCCTCTTTTTTGCGATCATTCTCGTTTACATCCCAGCAATGGATGGCGGCTATATTTACGACGATGACCAGCTTTTGACGTTAAACCCGATTATCCAGCGGGGAAACGGTTTCAAGGATCCGGAGTCATGGCGCGGGCTGGGTTCCTTCTGGTTTCCCGTGGATGCGCGCGGAGCGGCGGATTATTTCCCCGCCACTTCCAGCATGCTTTGGCTGGAATGGCGGATATTCGGAAATAATGAGCCAAATACTCCAAAAGTGAACCAGGGCATCGGTGCGCCGGGATATCACATCGTCAATGTGGTGCTGCATGCCTGTTGTGTCATTTTGCTGTGGGCCGTGCTGGCGCGACTTTCACTGCCCGGGGCGTGGATATCGGCATTCATATGGGGAATACATCCGGTCTGCGTGGAATCGGTGGCATGGATTTCCGAGCTGAAGAATACGCTCTCGATGGTCGTCTTTCTGATTATGATGCTCATGTGGTTCAGGTATCAACGAACCAAGGATAAGTGGGATTATGCCCTGACGATTGCTTTATTCATTGTAGCCCTACTTGCAAAGACGGCCATAGTCATGGCGCCATTTGTATTGCTCCTTCATATCTGGTGGGAAAGGGGATGGTCGATGCGCTTTGAATGGAAGCAGGTGCTATATTTTTCGATCCTGCCATTATTGGTTTTACTCTGGTGTGCCTTTGGAGTTGTCGGCCATTTGTTCTGGAAGACCCAAGGCTTGATAATTTGCGTGATGCTGACAACGCCTTTTTTATACATCCTTGGCAAATACATTTACGGAAAGCTGACGGATAATCATTTGCGCGATGCACTGGTCTTCAGTGCAACTTTGTTGGTTTTTACCCTTTGGAGTGTGTCGGGAATCTTGCTGTGCTGGAAATGGGAATGGACAGGATGCGCATATTTTTTGATTCTATTAACACCCATATTCTGGTTTGCCCTCCTAGGGATTTATAAAAAACTAACGTTTGAGGACTTGCGTATCTCGGTGCCGTTTTTTGCAATTTCTTTTATTTTCGGCGTAATTACCTGGTGGTTCCAGATCACCCGCGCCATCGGCCAGGAGATCGTGCCTATCGGCGGACCGATTGAGAGAGTGGCAGGAGCTTGTTTCGCTTTGGGATTTTATCTCTACAAAATCATCCTGCCGGTCAATCTCGTGCTGATTTATCCGGAATGGCATATTCCACCTCCGGGGCATTTCATTTCGCATGAATTGCTGCTCATGCTACCGGGGCTTGCTTATGCCGCAGTATTCTACTGGGCATGGCGGAACCGGTCCACTTGGGGAAGACACGTGATTTTCAGCCTCGGATTTTTCGTGCTGATGCTCTTCCCGATTCTTGGACTGGTGAAGATAGCCTACCTGCGGTTAACGCTCGTGGCGGACCACTTCGAATATATGCCCATGGTAAGTGTGATCGCTCTTTGCGTGGCTGGTTGCCTGTATCACCGCAAAAATCTCCGGCCGCCCATGCTCATGGTATTTAATGTTTCCGCCATAGCCATCATGGCTCTGTTCTGTCTCCTCACCTGGCAGCGTGCATACGCATTCAGCGACAAAAAAAACCTCTGGCTGGATACGCTCGCCAAGAACCCGCATTCATGGCAGGCGCACAGCCATTACGGCGCAATTCTCTATAACGAAGGGGATGTCGATGGAGCTTTGGAACATTGGACGAGGTGTGTGGAATTGAAGCCGTATATTTACGAGGTTCATAATAACAGGGGGCTGGCATTGATGAAAAAGGGCCGCATGGATGAAGCCCTGGAAGAATACAAAAAGGCCGTGGACATTGATAATACACAGTTCCCGGTCGTGATGAACTATGCGGACGGGCTCCGGATCGCGAGACACTTCGACGAAGCAATTAAACAGTACAAGCGTTTGTTGGAACTCTCGGCTGAAAATCCTAGTCCTATCGTCTATCTCGACATGGGGGTCTCTTATTTTGAGATGGGGAGATTGGATGATTCCATTGATGCTTTTGAGAGTGCGCTCCGGATTGTGCCGCAATACACGGCGGCACGTCAGGATCTGGACAGGGTATTGCAGGCCAAGCAGGAGGAAATGCAAAAGAAGCAACAAGAAGCCGGAAAGATAGAAACAGGGACAAATTCCATGCCGGTAGCTACTCCGGCGAAGCCTTAAATTATAGTTAAAGCAGCAGGGGGGTACCTCCCGGGGCAGCGGGGAACTTGTGGGCAACCGGGGTCAATATCCTTTATAGTGGACGCTCACGGTGCGGTAGGATTGGGCGCCGTTTTCTGCAGAATAGTAAAATAACTCGATGGCTGTGTCGTTTTGGTTCCACTTGTAGCCGATGATGGTTTGCATGATGTCGCCCTCGGGGGCCCTTGTTTTCGCGATCAACTGCCCGGCGCCATACTTCTGCTCGATCCGGCGGCGAACAGCCGTCATGAAATCATCATACTTCGCAATGTCCCAATCGGGGCTTTGATACTGCAGTTCCACCTCCACAAGTGAGCCAGTTTTGAAATAAAAAACCGTTCGTTTCAGCCCGGCTTGAAGTAAGCCCTCCACCGTCCATGCCTCGCGGTCGGCGACCATGTGTTTATCCACCACGGTGGCCTTCGCTCCTTCCAGGAGCTTCCCGATCCGCTCATTGGATTGCCCCCATTGCAATCCAAATGGAGGCGGGATTTCATCAGCGAGCGCGCTGCCCGCAAAAGCGCCGGCCAGCAGAAACAGCAGCAGGAACCACGTCCTGCCTGGAACGCGCGCGAAAGTTTTCAATTTCCCGGTCATTTGAAATACATGGCCATGCCAGTTGCAGACTTAACCGCACATGGTCTTAATCGTCAACTGGCGTCTATTTTTCAGAATAAGGGAATACCTCAGGGCTTTTTTGCCGTACTCTGGATGTAAAGTTCCCTCAATTGCTTGAACTCGATCTCCATGGGCGACTGTGTCATCATATCCGTGCCACGATTGTTTTTCGGGAAAGCGATCACATCGCGGATGCTATCCGCCCCGGCCGCGAGCATCACGAAACGGTCCAATCCGAGCGCGATGCCGCCATGTGGAGGAGCACCATAGCTGAATGCGCGGAGCAGGTGGCTGAACTTCACCTGTTGTTCCTCCGGCCCGACACCAAGCACATCGAACATTTTCGCCTGTAAATCTTTCTCATGAATTCGGATCGATCCTCCACCGAGTTCCACGCCGTTCAACACGACGTCGTAGGCAATCGCTCGCACCTTTGCGTATTCACCGGCTTCGAGCAGGGCAATGTCCTCAGCTTTCGGACGGGTAAATGGGTGATGTACTGCAACCCATTTGTTGTCCTCCGGGCTGAATGCCAGCAGGGGAAAATCGACAACCCACAGAAAATTGAGCGCATCCTTGTCCGTCACGAGCTTGAGCAAATCCGCCACACGCAGGCGCACACGACCGAGTGTCTCGCACACGGGCTCCCATTTGTCCGCACCGAAGAAGAGCACGTCGCCCTCGACGAAGCCCATGCGCTCCGCCAGTGCGGCTTTTTCGGTGTCACTGAAAAATTTAACAATCGGCGACTCCCATTCTCCACCTTTGCTCCATTTGATATAGGCGAGACCTTTCGCGCCGAATTCGGTCTTCACCCATTCCTCCCATTTCTTGAGCTGCTCCTTGCTGAGCAACTCCGCGGCACCCTTCGCGTTGATCGCCTTGATCACGCCGCCGCCATCCATTACCGAACGGAAGACCTTGAACTGCGATGCCGCAAACGTGTCGCCGAGATCCACGAGTTCCACGCCAAAACGGGTGTCCGGCTTGTCGCTGCCGTAGCGGTTCATGGCGTCGTGATACGTGATGCGCGGGAAAGGCGAGGGGACGTCGATGCCCTTCGCTTCCTTGAATACCCGCGTGAGCATTCCCTCGATGAGCGTCTGGATATCGCTCTCCGTGACGAATGAAGCCTCCACGTCGATCTGTGTGAACTCCGGTTGACGGTCCGCGCGCAAATCCTCATCGCGGAAACAGCGTGCGATCTGGAAATATTTCTCAAGTCCCGCGACCTGGAGCAATTGTTTGTATTGCTGCGGAGCCTGCGGCAGCGCGTAAAACGAGCCCGGTGTCAGTCGCGATGGCACGAGAAAATCGCGCGCGCCTTCCGGTGTGGGGTTTGACAGGA
>JBAVPB010000112.1:0-16906 GCA_049692655.1 Chthoniobacteraceae bacterium
GTCCACGCATCTAAATCAGAGAAAAATCGTTCCTCTCTGTGATTGGGTGCAGGGGACAACGGATTCTTTTGTTTTTTGATTATCAGATTTTCAGAATTACAGAGAGGAAAATTTAGATGCGTGAGCCCTGGGGAAACCTCACCCAAACAAAACCATAAACCCCCGAAGCGGGGTGACGGATTTCCCACGCCGCGACTCCAAAAACCTTCTTGTCGGATTGCCATCCCAATCAGTCCCCGATTTTGTCCCTCATTTCTTGAACTGCATTTTCAACATTTCATCCACCTGCTTTTGCACCCCGATCATCCGGTCGACATCGAGGGTGAGGGCACGCACCGGATAAAGAGCGTCATGGATATCCAAAGGAGGCCTGTAAGCCTTGCCATCGTCGCCAATATAGGCAAGCCCGTTTACGATGGGTTCATTCTGTATCGCATCGGCGAGGGCTTTATAGTCGGAAAAATCGGGGAACGCGGTGTAGGCCGAGGCGTCGAGGGTATTTTCCAGCACCCAGGTCCACTGCACTATGCCGGCCTCGGCTATGAGGGCTGAATCATCTGAAGAAGGCAACGGTGAGGGAGCCGATGCCGCCGGAACAGCATCAACCGCTCTTTTCCCTGGCGGCGTGGTGAGTTCGCGCAGGGTCGCAGCCCTGGCATCCGCGCCCTGGATGAGACCCGCCGTTTTTTGAGCGGCATCCATATCCCCTGCACGGATTTGCTCCTGGGCGATGACGTGCAAGGCATGGGTATTGCCAGCCACAGGGAGGGCTGCAGCCAGGGTTTTCCGCGCACCGGCCATATCTCCGACCGTGATCTGCGCGTCGGCAATATCGCACAACGCTTCCAGGGGCCACGGCCACGGGGCGTTTTCCATGAGATGAGTTGTCTTCAAAGCCGCAGCGATGGATTCCCCGGCTGCCTTCGCGTCGCCGGCCTTGAACTGCGCCCTGGCCACCTTGGTCTGCAACGCGGCGGTGTCACTCCAGAAGTCAGTTCTTGAGACCGGGCTGATTGATTCATTCATTTTTTGCAGGATCGTAAGGCTCTGCAGCGCAGCTTTCATATCCCCGGCATCGATTTTTTCCTTGATCTGAAGGATATACACATGTGCCAGTTTTTCCTGCTCGTCGGTTTTCGCGCGCGAATTTTCGATGAAATCGACCGCTTCCTGCGCGGCGGCATAATCGCCAAACCTGGCCCACCGGCCCACCATGTCTTTCAAGGCATTGTCCCGCGCATCGCCCTCGGACATTTGCCGGATCGCATCCTGCAAGGCAACGATGAGGCGCAGGATTTTATCGCGGCTTTTCGCTTCGAGAGCGTCGATTTTTTCTTTCACCGCCGCCACGTTCGCCGCATCCGGATTTGCGGCAAGGTACGCGGCGAACCAGCAAATCGCCCGTAACTCGCGTCCGGGGATTTTCGATTCAGCCAGCCCGATATCGTAGCAGGTTCCCTTGCCTCCCCTTTCGCAGGCACCCTTGAAAGACCGTTCAGCCAGCGGATAATCCTTTTTTTGAATCGCATCAAGGCCCAGCTTTATGGCTTGCCGCACCTCCGGTGTCGGATCGGCGCACAGGACGCTGCACGAGAGCAAAAAAACAGCGGCAAAGAGGGGAAATCGCACCATGGGATTAAAAATCTGAGGCGTGGCGGAGAGGAAATGTGACCGGGAGGGACGCACGATATCCCCCGGTAACCACCGGGGGCAAGCCGCATCAAACCGAATGTGGAGTAAATATCCAAAACAAATCCCGGTCGCCGCTGCAACATTCCGGGTGCGTCCGGCTCGCAGGCTCTTTTCGGCGGCTCGCCGAAAAGATGAAATGGCGCACTTTTTCTACAACAACCTCCGCCCTGAACAGCGCTTTCCCCAACGCAAAGCGTTGTTCTCTTCAATCCGGGGAGCCCCCGCGCCCCCGCGCGGAGTTTTTAAAGAACGCTGTCGATGTTGAGTTCCGCTGCTTTTTTCTTTTTCTGATCCTCCACCTGGCGTTGGTAATCGTCCCTTGCAGTCTGCAATATATCCTGACGCATATAGATCACATGGAGGGAGGGATTGCTGGAATCATGCAGTTTACCGTTGCTGGTGCCATCGCCCCATAGGGTGATACTTAGCTTTGGAGGCTCTGGAGTCCTAATGGGCGGCGGCAGCCCCGGACCGGTTCTCTGCACCAGGCGCGGCGCCACCTGACCAGTATTCTGCACCGAAAGTTTCTCGGGAATCAGACTGCTATATTTTTCGTTCAGGTGTTGCAGGATATATTCAGCTCCCACCTGTTTGTTGACCTCATCCTGAAAAAATACCTTGACGGAGAAGAGCTTGTCGGCTGCGAAGTTAAACCGGATCTCGCTCACAGGCCCGCTCCCTTTTACGCTGAAATTTCTGTACCGTGGGGCGTCACCCTGGGTCTCATTCATCCCGGGATATGCGGCTTTCACGTCCTCGACGGATTCACCCCAGTGGGTCTTGCCGTATCCGCGCAGGATATCGTCGGGGCTTTCCGGCTGCGCGCCGGCGTGAAGGAGGCAGGCGGTGATGGCAAAGGCAAGACAGGCGGCGAGCTTGGTTTTCATGGGGTGGAGAATGCTCTGCTTTCTCAGGCATCGGATCAAGCGCATTGTCTCCGGATGATTCTGCGCCAGCCACCGGGGTGGAGCGCCTCAACAAGGTTGCGCCCAATTCGCAAAAACGACAAATGCGTGGGCAGTTTAAACACCGCGAATTACAAAACCCCCCTCGATCTTATAAATATTATAATTTCCGTAAATTCTGTCTGAAAAACATCAGCTCGGGACCCACGCAAGCCGCTCTTTTTTAACTGGCACGTTTATTGCATTGTGGAATGGCTCACATTGTAAAACATATGCAAGCAGTCGTTAAAAACCACCCCTTCTCCTCCGTCGCCCCCTCGAGGGTTGTCATGGCCGCCACCGGGATTGTTTCCGCCTCCCTCGGTCTGGTGGTGTTGATCGCCTGGTACGCGCATCTTCCCTTTCTCATTCAATTGCGCCCGGATCTCGCCCCCATGCAGTACAACGCCGCGCTTTGCCTTCTGCTTTCCGGCGTCGGCCTTTGCGCGTTTAATTGGTCTCAATTCCGGCTGGCTCAGGTGCTCGGTGGCCTGGTGGCCATCGCCGCCGGCCTCACATTTTGCGAGGACTTGTTCAGCTTCAACCTCGGCATGGACCAGGCTCTTTTCCGCGATACCACCGCGCAGGCCCTCCACCCGGGCCGGATGGCGCCCGCCGCCTCGCTTTGCCTGGTGCAGGTCGGGCTGGCCTTGGTTTTGATGGGGCTTCGCACCGGATCGAAATGGCGGCCGGCCGTCATAGGCTCCTTTGGATCGATCGTCGTCGCCACCTGTGCGGCGATCATGACGGGATACCTCATCGGCCTCCCCGGCACTTACAGTTGGGGCCGGTTCACAGGCATTGCCCCTCACACCACCCTAGGCCTCGCGTTGCTCGGCACCGGTATTTTTGTGTTCGCATGGGATGAGGGGCGTCAAATTCACGAATGGACGCCCCGCTGGCTTCCCGTGCCGCTGGGGCTCGCCGCACTGGCGATGTCGCTCGTATTCACACAGGCGATGGCGCGCAAGGAGACCCAGGAAATCGCCCAGTCGGTCAAGGCCAGCGCGGAAGGCGTGGGCAGCATCGTCAATGTTGCCATGGAAGCGCGCATTCATTCCATCCAGCGCATGGCGGGGCGCTGGGGATTTTTCGATCATCCCTCGCAGGAAGCATGGGAAAATTACTCAAGCGATTTCCCCGATTTTCAGACCGTGGAGTGGGTTGATCCCGACTATCAGGTTCGTTGGAGCGCCACTCGCATTGCCATTCAGGCTGGCCCGGGCAGCAAGGGCCTGGTCCTCGAGGAAAAGCGGCGCACTGCCATGAGGACTGCGCGGAAGTTCCACGGGCCCGTTGTCACGCGCATCCTTGAGCTTCCGCAGGGCGGCCCCGGCTTCATTGTTTGTGTTCCGGTTTACAGGGGCGCGGCATTCGACGGCTGCATCACCGGCTTGTTCCAGGCGCAGCCTTTGTTCGACCGTTATCTTCCCCCCTCTTTCGCGACCGGCTACACCATCACGATCTCGGAGGATGGCCGGGCTTTTTATAAACGCCATCTCGCTCCCCGCCCTGCAAATGAAGATTGGATTTTCAATTCCATCGTCGGGCAGCCCGGCGCCACCTGGGTGGTTCACGTCTGGCCCGGTCCCGCGCAGGCGAAGCGGATGGATTCCTCCATTCCGCAAACTCTGTTTTTTGCCGGCCTCCTTCGGGCTGTCATCCTGGGCCTCATCATTTATATGGCTCAAAAGTCATCCGGGCAGGCGCGCAACACCTCCATCCTCAACCACGAATTGCAGACAGCCCTGTCCGAGGTGCGCAAATTGAGCGGCATGCTCCCCATCTGTGCCGGTTGCAAGCGCATCCGCGACGACGGCGGCTATTGGAATGCGATCGAGAGATACGTGTCGCAGCGTTCCGAGGCCTCATTCAGCCACGGCATCTGCCCCGAATGCGCAAAATCATTCTACGAGGAGGGAGGCCTGGAAGTCCCCCAGGAAATCCTCAAAGCCATCGAAAACCATCAATACGATGACATTTTGCCCCCCGGAAAAACAATTCCGAAGCGAAATTGAACGCAACTGATTCCTTGCCGTCGCCAGGCAATCCCACCGGCTATGATGTCGTCAATAGCTTCAATCTCTGCATCCATTCAGCCGGCGCAATGTCAATCGCTGGCAGCGAACATTTTCCGCGGGTCTGGAAATCAGAGTGGAGGGAGGCCGTGTTCCTTGCGGATGTCGTCAATTGAATAGCTTTTCCCGCCCTTGTTTGCCTTGCGAGCATTGAGCAGCAAAACGGAATCCCTCACATCGTCCAATTCCTCAGCCAGCGCAATGACGCGGTTTTCCAGTCGGCGAGCAGGGCTAATGCTGCGACTTGCGCTTTTTCTCTCCTGTTTTTGAAGCGTAGGCATGGCGACGATGTAAGACGCGATGAATAGTAATTTTTGCGTCCTGTACGTCAAATAAAATGCGATAATGCCCCAAACGCAAGCGGAAGCCATAATCCATATCCCGCAAGGCTTTCACGCTTCCGGGCATGCCGTTTTCCATCGCAAATATTTTGCGAGTGATGGAATCTACAAAATTGCGTGGAATTTCTTTCATGTCCTCCCGCGCAGTTTCCCGAAATTCAATGGTGTATTTCATCGCTTTGATTACGTGTCGAACATATTTACAAAATTACGTCAATGGTGAAATTTCGACCGGACGCGGCCAGCTATTACGGGCTGTCATTGAAACACCATTTGACATGCAACTTATGGGATGAGCTTTTTCCAGCAAAACCTTGGCAATACCAACCGTGTAGTTGCGAAGGGGCAACTGCGTAGTTGCAATGATGCGACCCAGTTTTTCAGCGCGCCTGGCTTCCATTGGAGTTATCAAGCCGCTCCGGCAGTAGGGAAAACAAGTGCGTGAACTGAAAAACGGGGAATAAACTTGTAAGACTCTGGAGCGGAAAGAAGGATGCTGAAAATCTGCATACGCTGGGAGTGGGAAGGAACCCTCAATGGCAAATACTGAATGAGTACGATTAGGATCACTTGCATGTTTGCAATCGTCGCCTCCTTTTTCGCGGTAATCCCTGTGGCCTCAGCCCGAGACTTGACGGCGAGCCTCGCCAATACCAAATGGAGCTTTGTGATTACCGATCGGGACAAGACAAAGGCGTGGGTCATCCTCCGCAGCGACGGCACATTGAAAAAAGGATGGGGCGGCGGTACGGTTTTATGGAAAGCTCTCGACAGCTCGCGGATTGAAATCACATGGAATGTGAGAGGCCTGATCTATATTCTCCGTTTCAACGAAGCGCTGACAGAAGCGGTCGATGAAAAAAACACGACGTTTTAAAACGTTTGGAAATGACGGCCGGAGACACGGGCGAAAAAAAATTGTAAGAGGGCAGCCTGCAGCCGAGGCCAGTTCCACGCCCCCGGTTTCTGTTGAAGACCGACAAGCCGCTTCCGATTTGATCAAGACTTATCATAACAGTCTCGTTTTCGCGTCGGGCAAAGAAGGGGCGGGAAGTGGATTTATCGCGACCCTGGGTAACGCGAACTTTCTTTTTACAAATGCTCATGTGGAGGCTGGTATCACCGGCGTCAAATTCAAATCTCTCGATGGAACGGATCTGCAGGCCGGCGAGGCATCGATCGCAGTGGGAGAAGACGTGTTCTGCATGGCATTGCAAGGCAACAGCAAGCCTTTTGAAATCATGCAAGGGGTGGATGCCAACGCAAGCATCGGTGATGCTGTGGTCGTGCTTGGCAATGCGGAGGGCGGAGGCGTGGTCAACACGATCATTGGCAAGATAGTGGGAATTGGCCCGAATCTGGTCGAGATCGACGCACAGTTCGTGCCAGGTAACAGCGGCAGTCCGATTATCCACATCAAGACCGGGAAAGTCATCGGGGTGGCGACTTACTCCGTGACCAGGAAATACAATGTGACCACCAACGAAAAGATGAGGAAACCGGAGATTCGCAGGTTTGGTTACAGGCTTGATACCGTGAAGAAATGGCAACCTGTGAATTGGCAGTCCTTTAACGCGCAGGCATCCAGGATGAAGGACATCGAAGCACTGACCGACGACCTCTACGATTTTTTTGTCGATCTTTCCGAAAACAAAAACTCGGTTACGGCAGGGTGGCATACCAACCCGGTGATCAAAACCCGGATCGACCAGTGGGTGGCAGGCAAGAGCCGCCGCTTGAGCGCGAGCGATGCGCAGTTGGGAGGACGCCAACTTCCTTTCGTTTCTTAAGGTCGCTTGTCAGACCGACGTGGCCGATGCGCAACGGCAGATGACCTATGATTATTTTCAGCAGGAACTCGGCGATCAGCAGAGGTATCGCGACGAGATGTCCAAAGCTTTTGAAGAAATCATAAAGGGGCTGAAGAACTAAGGCAGTTTGGTAGTCGCCACGCAAAATAGTGTGGCGAATCGCGCCTCTTCAAACGGCAGGGCTAATCAACCCTTGCCAACCGCCGGCTAATCCGCGCTACTTTGCCACGGCAACTCTTTCCGCCTTTTTTCTCTCTGCGTCTCCGCGTCTCTGCGGGATCTTTCTTAAGCCAGCGACTCGATCTTCGCGATCAATTCCTTCTTGCTGGTCATGCCCACGACCTGCTCCTTCACCTCGCCGTCCTTGAAGAACAGCAGGGTGGGAATTGCCCGGATCTGAAACCGCGCCGATAGTGCCTGGTTGCTGTCCACATCGACCTTGCCGATCTTGACCGCGCCATTCTTCTCGGTGGCGATCTCGTCCAGGATCGGGGCGATCATTTTGCAGGGACCGCACCACTCCGCCCAGAAATCAAGCAGGATGGGACCGGAGGACTTGAGAACCTCCTGGTCAAAATTGGCTTCGGTAATAGTAACCACGTTCGGATTTGCCATAAATTGAAATTTGAGTCCGGATTTTCGCTTACAGCCCGGCAATCGCCGTGCTGGCGAAATAACCGGCTGCTGCCGCGGCGATGGCCGCCAGGAATGCGATGACGCTTAAGAGGTTGTTCAGCATAGGGGTGTTCCTTTTTTACAGACTGTTGAGTGCGGTGTAAGCCAAGTAACACGCTACGGCAGCTGCACCGGAGGTGATGGTGGCGAGAATGCTCAAAATAACGAGCCCGACATCGGAACCCTGCGGTTCGTCGTTGGCGGCCACTGCGAGCGCTTCGGATTTCTTTGGCATCGCGGGCACAGCGGCGATCATGGGCTGTGTCTGCGCCATTTTCACCGTGGCTTTTGGCATGGTAGGGCCGCCCGTGGGGGCTACCTGGATGCGCGCAGTCTCCTTCTTGGGCGCTGCTTTCAATCCGGTTGGCACTGCTGCTGCCGAAGGCACTGCGGCGGCGGCTGCGGGTGCGGCGGCTGGCGCCGGAGGCATCGCGGGGACAGGTGGCTTCGGAGCAAGTCCGGGAGGCTTCGGAGGCATGCCTGAAGGAGCCACTGGCTTCACTGCTGGCAATGCACCCGATGGAGGAAGTGGTTTTGGCGGTCCGAGCGGGGCCGGGGCATTGAAAGCGGGAGGCGCGGGCATCGGAGGGACACTCGATGCTGGAGCTGCCGGTGGCGCAGGCTTGATCGGCGCAGTCGCAACGCGCGTAGTTTCCTTTTTCGGAGTGGCTGACATCGGCGTGATGCGGATGGTCTGCCCTTTCAAGCTGTTGTCGTATGCAGGCTCTGTCACTGGAGCGGCTGGGGCTGCAGGAGGCGGAGGAACCGAGCCTAAACGCACAGTTTCACGTTTTACTCCGGTGGCGTCACCGGGTTTCGAGGGCAGTGTGATGCGGACGGTTTCTTTTTTGGGGACAGTTGTTCCTGGTGTGGGGGTGCCTGAGGGATTTTCTTCAGCCATAGTTATTAGATTTTCGTTTTCTATCTCATTGCTGAGAATTTATGTCAACTGCATTGTCCACTGGGTTTCGCTGTACCGCAAGGGAACTTTTGCTTGCTCGTATTTTAATCAATCCGCTACTCTGCACGGATGAAAGTATTGGTCACAGGAGGAGCGGGGTTCATCGGCTCAAATTTAGTGGAGCGCCTCCTCGTGGAAGGCCATGAAATCAGCATTATTGATGATTTCAATAATTTTTATGATCCGCTCATCAAACGGGCAAACATCGCCCCTGCGCTGAAAAATATCCGCCTTCACGAGGCTGATATTCGCGACGAAGCCGCCGTCCATCGCATCGTGCAGGAGGGGCGTTTTGATACCATCATCCACCTCGCCGCAAGGGCAGGGGTGCGGCCCTCGATCAAGGAGCCCAAGCTTTACATAGACACCAATATTACCGGCACATTCCACCTGCTCGAGGCCGCAAAGGAAAATGGCGTCGGTCGCTTCATCTTCGCATCCAGTTCTTCCGTGTACGGCGTGATCCGCAAGGCGCCGTTTGACGAGGGGATGTGCATCAACGCCACCATCAGCCCCTATGCCGCCACAAAAATGGCCGGGGAACAGCTTTGCTCGAACTACTCCCATCTTTACGGCCTGCGTTGCATCTGCCTCCGCCTCTTCACCGTCTATGGCCCCCGCCAGCGGCCTGATCTCGCCATTCACAAGTTCACAAAAAATATCGATTCAGGGCTTCCGATCGACCAGTTCGGCGACGGCTCGACGCGGCGCGATTATACCTATGTGGATGACATCGTTCAGGGAATCCGAGCCTGCCTGGGGTACGAAGGCGAGCTTTGCGACATCTTCAATCTCGGCGAAAACCAGACTACAACGCTCACCGAGCTCATCGCGCAGATAGAAAAGGCACTCGGCAAAAAAGCGAACATCAACCGCCAGCCCGAGCAGCCTGGCGACGTGCCGCTGACCTATGCCAATATTGACAAGGCCCGCGCTCTCCTGGGTTACAACCCATCCACCAAGATCGCCGAGGGAATACCGAAATTTGTCGAATGGTTTTTGGAGTCTGTGAAACACAGGGGGGATCAAACATCATGATCCCGCAGAATGTCGTCGAGCTGTTGCAGGCTCTGATCCGTATCCCCAGCGTCAATCCCCACGGCGATCCCGGCACCACGGAAACCGGCGAGGCACGTTGCGCGGAATTTGTCGGGCAGTTTCTTGAGGTGTGCGGCGCGCGCGTGGAATTGCGCGAGATCCATCCCGGCAGGCCGAACGTGATCGGTTTTTTTCCATCGGATACCCCCGGCAAGGACATCATCATTTTTGCGCCGCATACCGATACGGTGAGTGTCGCGGGAATGACCATCAACCCTTTCGGCGGTGAGGTGCGTGACGGGAAAGTATGGGGCCGGGGTGCCAGCGACACTAAGGGCTCCATGGCTGCCATGCTATGGATGCTTTTTGAAATGCGGGAGAGCATTCCAACGCTGCCGTACGAAATCCGCTTTGCGGGCCTCATGGGCGAGGAGGCGGGGCAGGACGGCTCCAAGGCATTCTCCGCGGAACTGCGCGCCGAGCTGGATCGGGACAATGGCCGCCGCGCATTTGCAGTGGTAGGCGAGCCCACCGGCCTGGATATCGTTCACGCCCACAAAGGCTCCATGTGGCTTTATCTCACGACGCGCGGCAAAGCTGTCCATGCGGCATCGCCGGAGCGGGGTGAAAACGCCATTTACAAGATGGCCGACGCCATCCGGTGCATCCGCGATGAGGTCGTGCCGGAATTTCAAAAAATCAAGGACCCATTGCTAGGTTCGCCGACAATCAGCGTGGGAATCTGTCGCGGCGGAAGTAAAACAAACATCGTGCCCGACGAGTGCCATGCCGAGGTGGATATGCGCGTCATTCCCGGGGATTTCGATGCGCTTGCATGCGTTACGGAAAAACTTAGCGCCGTTTGCCCGGATATTGAGATCAAACATACCCAGTCGCCCCCGCTTTACACCGATCCTGGCCATCCCCTGGTCCATGCACTGGAAGCGGCGGGAGGCAAATGCATCGGGGCTCCCTGGTTTTGCGATGCTGCGGTATTTGCAACTGCTGGCATCCCCGCGATAGCCGCCGGCCCCGGTTCCATCGCACAGGCCCATACCTGCGACGAATGGATTATGATCGACGACTTGCGCAAGGGTGTCGAAAGGTACGGGAATTTCTTAAAGTTTACATAAAAATAAATAAATACTTGTATATATTTGTATGTATGCTATTTTTTTGTAATGAGATTGCATAGTAACGACAAGAAAAATGCGTTTCTCGCTATATCCTCTGGGGTTAAGTCTCACTCAGTCCGACCAGGTCCGGGTAAGTCCGGCATGAGACCCCCTTCGAATGTTGCACAAAGAACTTTTAATTAAACGCTCCCGTGTTAAACAAAACAACCATGTCCTCCCGTTCATTGATTGCCCGGAAATTCTTTTTTTCGGCGTTTCTGGTGGTTTCGTTGTGTTGCAGCGCGGTTTTTGCCCAGAATCCCGAGGGGACGACTGTTGACGCGCAAACGAGAACAAACATCAACGGCGCGTTGAAATATCTCGCCAGCAAACAGCACCTCAATGGCTCCTGGTCGGCCAAGGAAGGGGACACGGGGCATCCGGTGGCGATGACGGGCTATACGCTCCTCGCATTCATGGCGGCGGGGAATCTGCCCGACCAGGGGCAGTATGCGAGAAATGTGGCGGCCGGGATGCAATTCCTGGTCGATTCCGTTCAGCCGGATGGATTGCTCTTCGGCGTCCAGCAGGGACAATACATGTACAGCCATGGCATCGCGACCATCGCGCTCGCGGAGCTTTACGGGGAGGCGCACTCGGCCGCGCTCCAGGGCAAATTGCAAAAGATGATCGACGTGATCCTGAAAGCCCAGTCGCCGAGCGGTGGGTGGCGTTACACCCCGCATTCCAAGGATGCGGATATCTCGGTGACGGTGTTGCAGTCGGTCGCGTTGCGTGCCGCCCAGGAGGCCGGCTTTGCGGTTCCTCAAAACGCGATAGACAAGGCGATTGAATATGTCTCTTCGTGCTATGCCGGCCAGTCCGGGGGCTTTTCTTATCAGCCGGGACAGGGCGCAGGTTTTGCCAGGACAGCCGCGGCGATCTATTCGTTGCAGGTTCTCGGCAAATATGATGATTCAAAAGTAAAGACCGGGTCTGCTTATCTCACGGCCCATGCCAAGGACCGCGAGTGGTTTGGGTATGGCAACTATTACGCCGCACCGGCCCAATACATGGTCGGGGGAGATACGTGGCGCAACTGGTATGCGCAGGTAAAACAGACCATCGATAGCACGGTCATCAAGGAAGGGGATACGTGCTACTGGGACTCGAAGCTCGACGGGCATTCGGAACTCGGGCCGGTCTTTTATACGGCGGTGTATGTGCATGTCCTTTGCATGCCGTATCACTTTGTGCCGTTGTATCAGCGTTAGACTATACCGCCTTCTCGCCTGTCTCGTCGGTGCGGATGCGGACTGCTTCCTCCACGGGTGAAACAAAGATTTTTCCGTCGCCGATCTTGCCGGTCTTTGCGGCCTTGACGATTGCGGCGGTTGCGCTGTCGAGGATCGAGTCGATCACCACGATTTCGATTTTGATTTTAGGGAGGTAATCGACGGTGTATTCGCTCCCGCGATAGATTTCCGTATGACCTTTTTGTCTTCCGAAACCTTTGACTTCGCTCACGGTCATGCCGTCGATTCCGAGATCGGCGAGGGCGTCTTTTACTTCCTCGAGTTTGAAGGGTTTAATGATAGCTTCGATTTTTTTCATAGGTTTTTAACAACGGGCAGCACCATGTGACGAAACGCATACAAGCAACAGTCGTACCAAAAATCGCGGGCGGTGTGGATTCCGGGCGGGTCGTTTATTGCAGGGATCCGCGATAGCAGAGGGTTGGTAAGGGTTGGCAAGGGTTGATTAGCCCTGGCAAAATAAAGGGAATGCGGGGGCGGAGAGAGGCAAAAACGAGGCAGGCTGGCAAAAATAAGCCACGTTTGCGTGGAATTGAGTACAGGCCGGTTCAGGCGCGGGGATGGGCCTCGTCGTACACCTTTTTCAGGCGCTCGACGGTCACGTGGGTGTAGATCTGCGTGGTGGAGAGGCTGGCGTGGCCGAGGAGGGCCTGGACGCTGCGGAGGTCGGCGCCGGCGTCGAGCATGTGCGTGGCGAAACTGTGCCGGAGCTTGTGCGGGCTGAGCGAGATCGGGATGGAGGTGTGACGCAGGTATTTTTTCATCATCGACCAGACATTGCGGGCGGCGAGGCGTCGGCGCATTTTGTTGATGAAGAGGGGGCCGCTCTGGACGTTTGCCTCGTGCCGGTAACGCTGGATCGCGGCGAGGGCCGGCGCGCCGACCGGGACGATGCGCTCCTTGCGGCCCTTGCCGAAGACGCGCACGTTTTCGGAATAAGGGTCGATGCCCGAGACGTCGAGCGCCACGAGTTCCTCGAGGCGGAGGCCGCTGCTGTAAAACAGTTCCATGATCGCCACGTCGCGCGCGGCATTCCACGGCGGCGCCTGTTTCTCGCGCTCCACCTTGAAGGGGGCGGCGAAAAGTTCGCCGATCTGCTTGGTCGTGAGGACGAGCGGGAGTTTGGATTCCGCCTTGGGGAGCAGCACTTCCTTGAACGGATTGTTTTTCAGCCCGTGACGCTCCACGAGGAATTTGTAAAACGTGCGCATCGCGGCGAAATGCAGCCGGATCGTCCCGCGCGCCAGCTCATCCTTCATGCAGGCGAAAAGGTAGGCGCGGAAATGCGTGGCATCGCAGTCGAGCCAGCCGGGAGGAGCCTCCTTCTGCGCCTTGAAGCGCGCGAGGGCGTGGCGGTAATTGACGAGCGTGCGGGGCGAGGAGTTTTTTTCGAACTCCATGAACTTGAAGAACTCCTCCACGAGGCGATCCTTTTTTGGCGTTACCGCACGAGGCATGGGGAATTTGAAAGTATAAAGGATAAAGTATAAAGGATAAAACGGAGACGGCTCACGCGGAGGCGCGGAGGACGCGGAGGGGGAAGATGACGAAGGACGAGGTCCCAAGGGGGGAAACGTGGAATTAAATTTTAAATCGTCCGTTGTTGCACAGATGCACGCAGATTTCGGTTTGTCTTCCGCGCTGATTTTTTGTATTTTCCGTGGGCTTGTTTATGAAATCGACGTCTGCCACAAATGGCCAAAAGGGAGTAAAAGCTGCTGATGAGAAGGCATGGAACAAGGCGCGTGGAATCGGGAAAAAATGTCAGCCAGCTACAAGCGCGAATGACTGGCTCAATGAAACTCGCGGACCAGTTGGATTGCCAGAGGTTCGTCGCTGAGGATAAACGATTACCAAGATTGATTTGCCGAGGCGACGGGCGCACAAAACTAAAGGCTGATACCATGTTGAACTACGATGAGCTGATCATACTTGATGCCGAGGAACTGGGCGAAGGAAGCATTGGTTCCCTTTACGAGTCCTATCTCGTTCCTGCCCTGAGACTCCATGGTGTCTCACCTGCCAAGATTGTAGAGGAATTTGACCCCAAAGCCGTATCCTACCGGGTCATTTCACAGGGCAGAACCTACGTGATCTATTCCCAAGAAATGGATACGAGTAATGGAGAGAACTGGGGTAATGCGACATTCGCTTTTTTTGATATAGTGAACCGCCAACTGGAAGAAACGCCTTATCGCTTCTACGCGTTCTATAACGGAAACGATCTCGAAGGAATGTTTTTAACCAAGGAAAAACGTGACGAAGCTGTCCGGTTTTTGAAACAGAAGAAGGACTGGCCTTATTTGCCTGAGCCTGCCCATCCTTGGTACGGACAACCGCACTAGAGATAGCTCATGCTCGCATGAGGGCCGTTTGAAATCTGAAATTGCCGCATGAGTCGCCGGGTCACGCGACCGGGAGGACGTCGGTGAGGTGGTCGATTTGTGGAGCGGGGGAAGAGGCGCATCCAGAGAGCGACGATGGCGAGCGTGCCGAGGATTACCGGGTGTGCGCGCGCAAAACGAATTCCCTCGGTGACGAGATGAACGGTCGGATTTAACCACCAAGACTCCAAGGCCCCAAGGGGGGATTGGGAAATGACGAAGCTCGAATGACGAATGACGAAAGAATGACCAAGCCACAAATCCGAAAAATGTGGATTTAGTATTTTCGTACGGTACCGCGATTTTTCACGACGGCTGGTTGAGGGCGCGCGTCACGGCCCAGGCGTGGCCTTTTTGACGGAAAAGATTTTTCGTTTCGCGGGGATCGAGCCATTCCAAATCGGGTGATGCGGGGATGGTGGTAAATTGGGCGAGGTAAAACGTGCCGAGCTTTTCAAAATACGCGTTTTCGGTCTTTGAGTAGATGAAATCCCTTGCTTCGCCGATCCTGTTGAGGATTTTAACCGTGGCGACGCACTCTTCGAAAAGTTCCCTGTGGAGCGCGGCCACCAATGTCTCCCCTTTCTCAAGGCCGCCGCCAGGGAGAAAGTAACCGCTGCTGCCCCGCATTGCAGCGACCCGGCGGTCATTATCAAAAATGACTGCGTAAGCTCCGGGACGGGCGATATAAGCCACATTGGGTTTCTTTTCACCGAAGGTTGGGATGCCACCGGGATCGAAAAACGCGGATTCATGCGGGGCTGACATTTTGTACTGGGAAAAAATGCAACGAAGACGGCTTTATTTTTCGTCTGCGCTTTGCAAATTTCTTTTCTGAATCGCCTCAATCAGCCTTGTTTTGAGAGAGCCATGCCCAGTTTCGTTGAATTGTGGGGCATTTTTCCAATCGTAAAACCATACGGGCATCCGTCGCTTTTCCTCCGGCTCGTGCGCATACCGCGGAAAAATGTGGGCGTGGAGTTCCGGCTCGGTATTGCCGAGGATTTCGTAGTTGATCCGCGCGGCGCCGGTGACTTCGAGGACGGCATCGCCTATGAGACTCATCTCGCCAAGGAAAAGCGACCGCTCCTCCATACCGAGGTCGTTCAGGCTTGGCACTACGGGGTCCGGGAGCAGGAGGCAGTAGCCGGGAAGAAATTGCACATCGCCGATCACGGCCCAGCCGGATTTCATCCGGCAGAGGACACGGGGGTTGATTCCGGCGCGGGCTTGTTCGACACGGTCTGTGATGAGAGGCATATTTTAGCCGAAGAAATTTAAAATCAGCGCCCGTCTTTTTGAATACAAGCGCAAAAATTGCGGTTCAGTCAACCAGCAGGTAGTGTCCTAATTTGGTTTTTCGTGCCGATTATGGTTTTTATGGCACGGGGATTGCAAACGGGGTTTGACCTTTGGGTGGGGGGTGCCGCATGATAATCGTTAAATTTCCAAAAAGGCACCAAATGTCACAAAATCACCTAATCCTTCTGGATACGATTATTGAGAAGGAACACGCTGCATTTAAGCCAAGTGCTACAAAGGGGGAATTCTTTGAATTTTTTTCTGCGGCGCAAATTCTTCGAGATTATATCGTAGGTCCGGAAGAAATCGAAGCGGGGATTGTTGGGCAGGAATCCAATAAAGACATCAAAGGATCGGACGGCGGCATTGATGCCATGTATGTCATGGTCAACGGGCAAATAGTGTCAGACTTGGAAGAAGCTCAGGAACTAGATTTTGAGGAGCCTCCCCGATTTGAAGTCATTTGTATACAATGCACACGTGACGAAACATTTGAAATGGCGCGCGTAATACGCATGGCAGAAAGCGCCAAGGAAATCTTCGATTTATCCCGCACGAATTTTTCTGAACGGTTCAACCCTAAACTATTGGAAATCATCGAAATCTTTAGGGCGTCCCATAATTCCCTTTTGGCGTTACACATTTCGCTCCATGTTTCCTTTCATTATGTAACTCGCGGAGACATAAGCAAACTAGATTCTGGAAATAACGACACAAAAAGAAAATCGGATGCATTGCTGAATGACCTTCCTAAGATTATTGGGACGATTAAACAAGGGACTTTTGAATACGTGGGAGCGCAGGAACTTTATGCTTACGCCAGAAAGGCATCAGAGCCAATAAGCCATGCGCTTGAATGTTATGATTCTTTCGGGGGGGCGAAGGGGGGAGAGGCGATTGCGCTGGTTCCGATCGGGGAGGTTTACAATCTTATTACGGAAAATGATGAACTTAGAGAAGTATTGTTTGAGTGGAATGTTCGAGATTATCAAGATAACACGCAGGTAAACCGTCGCATTCGGGAAACACTGGAAAATGAACACGAAACTCCATTCTGGTGGCTGAATAATGGACTAACGATTCTGGTATCAAAAATGACGCCGGTTAATTCTCGGAAAATACAAATCACAGGGCCGCGCATTGTGAATGGATTGCAGACTTCACAGGAAATCTTTAGATTTATCAAGGCAGATGCGTCGAAAAAAGGGGATCAAAGATTGGCTGTTGTGCGACTCATTGAATCGAATGA
>JBAVPB010000113.1:0-27717 GCA_049692655.1 Chthoniobacteraceae bacterium
CATCACCCTCCAGCGCCAGCTCGCCGATGCGCAGCGCATCGACAGTCTCCATCGGCGCAAACGGTTCAAAGAGATCGCGCCCACCCATGAGGATTTGCACAATCCCTTTCAAATCAAACCGGATCTGAAACGCCCCCCACGTAACCTCATGTGGCTTGGACTCATCCGCGATTGCTTCAAATACAGGCAGTGGCTTCGTCTCAGGCTCAGGCAGATAACGCCCCGCAATCTCCTCCGCCTCATCCAGCATATCCATGATCTCCGTATAGCCGGAATCAATGAGCGTGCCTGTGATCGCATCGTGAAACTGACAAAAAGCAACCCGCTGCCACGCGATATTGAGATCGGCAGGCTGGGTGATGGGACGCCACGCCTCCCACGCGGCATTAGCCAGTTGCGACTCCACGGTGGTGAGCAGGTAAGCCGCCGCGCGGGTCCGCTGCTTCGCCTTGATGCGCGTGACATAGCACCCCGGCATCGCCGGATTCAGATCCTGCGGCGCTTCCGATGCATAATCGCGCAACACCCCATTGAGACGCTCCCGCTCCCGCAGATAAACATCGTTGCTCGTCGCAAACCGGACAACCGCACGCCCCTTGTATTTTTCCGCAAGCGCATTCACCGCATCCACCACATCGGGAGCCGCAAAGACCTCCTCGCCCCCGATCAAAAACGGCTTGGGCGCATCCCGTTTTACATCCGGCACATACGGCAGATCCTGCACCATCGTATCGGGCCGGTCTTCATTGGCCGTCCCCACCTTCTGCGCCACATCCGGCGTGAGATATTGCAGGATCGCGGCCTCCAGCTTTTCCGTGATCAACTCCTTCGTGACCACCGGAATCAGATTCATCCCCGTCTCGTTGCACACCGCGCACCCATACCCCTTGCAATGCGCGCAGGGCGGATATTTGAGAATCGGAAAAATCCCCCCGTGCGGCACATGGTCCATGCAGGTCACCTTCGTCCCGTCGATGCCGATGAATACTTCCTCCGGGCACGCCCGGTACCGCGTCCCCCACACCGTCTCCACGCCGACCCCTTTCAAGATCTGCGGATAATTCGGCCCCGATCCAAACGTATCCTCCAGCCACCCGATCCTCAGCCCCGCATGGTCCTCCCCGCACCAGGCACGGTAGTCCGGCATCGCCACCAGAAAATTGCGCACCAACCCCTCCGCCGTCGGCATCACGGAATCCTGCACCGTCTCACCCGCCATCATGAAGCAAAGCCGCCCCGCACGAACTTCCTCACGGATCTTCCCCAGCATCTCCGGCCGCCGCTCGAGATATTTGCGCCACACCACCGCCTGCCCCTCGCTCTGCGTGTAGCCCTTGTCCGACATCTCAAACGAGCGCGTCAGCACCATATCCTCGATCTCCGCATAGCTCCGCACCCTTACCCCCTTGTAATCCGCAGGCCGGTCAAAACACCGCCTCCACGTCGGATCAAAGTGATTATGCGGCGTAACGAGAAATTCAGGAAGCTGGCTCATAATAAAGAAGAACGAAAGCCCGAACGTACAGCCCCACCTCCATCAAGTTAAGAAATTTCCGCGCGATATTCGACTCTTGAGAAGCCGCGTGGAAAAGTAATTGAGCGTCATCCGAAACTGGCCGGTGTAGCGTCCGCTGTCCCCAGCGGATTCCCCGTGCGCGGCAAACAAACAGCGCTCCGCAAATCCACTGTGCGGCCTGGAGGGACCTGCTCTGTCAGGTCCCAGTCCGCGACAGCTTCTTCGGACTTCATCAGCACCAGAGGTGCGACGGAATTAAAGCCCGGGGTGAAAGCGCAGCGAAACCCCGGGAATTCCTCACGTAAAAAACGAACAAACCCCTGGAAGGGGTGACGGAATAAACCGTCGTCAATACCGCCTCAAGCCCCATTCACCCCCGCGACTTCCTCAAACCCAAACCGCACCCGCCCCTTATCCACACGCACACGCAGCCGCCGGTATTTCACGAGGTAATGCACCCCCACGATCGCCGCCGCAAATCCCGACGCCGCCCCCACCCAGAGCGCCCGGCGCGGGCCAAACGTATCCGCCACCCACCCCACGATTGGCGCGCCGACCGGTGTCCCACCCAGCGCGATGGCAAGCAGGATCGCCATCACACGCCCCCTCATCTTCGGCTCCGTCGATAGCTGCACGATGCTGATCGTGGACGTCGTGAATGTCTGCGCGGCAACGCCGATAACAATAAGAGCAAGACCAAACAACCAGTAGTTCGGCATGACCGCAGCCAGCGCAAAGCCCGATCCAAAAATCGCCGCGCCCACAAGCAGGATCGTGATGCGCGGCTTCTCCCGTCGGGCGGAAAGGAGCGCCCCGGTCACGGACCCGATCGCCATCATCGAAGTCAGGACCCCGTACTGGCTCGCCCCTGCGTGAAAGACGGTGACGGACATCGTCGAGATAAAGATGGGAAAGTTAATCCCAAACGTCCCGATCAAAAAAAGCATGAACAGCACGGCTTTGATATCGGGCCGTTTCCAGACATAGTGAAACCCCTCCACGAAACTCCCCCGGGTTCGCACCGCTTTGCTTTTCCGATGAAGTTCATCAACGCGCAAAAAACTCAGCGAACAAAGCACGGCGATAAATGAGACCGCATTGATCAGGAACACCCACCCGGTGCCCACCGAGGCGATGAGTATGCCCGCGATCGCCGGGCCGATCATCCGCGCGGCATTGAACGATGTGGAATTAAGCCCCACCGCGTTCGAAAGGTCGGCTTCCCCCACGAGTTCGGAGACAAACGTCTGGCGCGCCGGCGCATCAAACGCCGCAACGCATCCCAGCAGAAACGCAAACACGTACACATGCCACAACTCGACAACCCCGGCGACAGTAAGCACACCCAACCCCAGCGCGAGCGCACCCATGGCCGCCTGGGTGGCGATCAGCAGTTTCCTCAAGTCAAGATGGTCCGCCGCAAACCCGGTCACGGGCAGCAGGAGCAACTGCGGCCCGAACTGCAGCGCCATCACGATGCCGACCGCCGTGGCGTTCCGATGCGTCAACTGCGTGAGCACCAGCCAGTCCTGCGCCGTGCGCTGCATCCATGTTCCCACATTGGATACGATCGCCCCACCGGCCCACACCCGATAGTTGAAATTGCCCAAGGAGCGGAATGTGCCTTTCCCCGGGATGCCCACTAAATTCTGTGTCATGGTTTGCTCTTCATCCGCTCCGTGGACCACTGGACGCAAAGTTTAACGATCCAACCTTTTTAACGATTTAACTTCCCGAGCCCCGGGGCGTATTCCCTCCGTGAAACCTGCCGAATGCGCGCGCCGACAGGATGCCCATCAGAAACGAGCCGGTCCCCAACGCTACGACATCACCGGTGGAACGCAGATCAAAGTTTCCCACGCGGCATACGAGAGCGTAGCCCACCGCCATGTTGAAAAATCCCCAAAGCACATTCACCGTCGAGGAAGAAAGCCCTTCTCCCGGCGGTTTGGCAAACGGGCTTTGAAAGGGTCGCCCCATCACGCCGCTGACAAAATGCGGAACGGCATTTGTGAGAAAAGCACCGCCAAAAAAATAGGCTATGGAGTGGCTCCATTCCATGATCAGGCCCTCCCTTTCCCCAGCAGATCGATGATCTCCTGCGTCGTGCCGGTCTCCCCCAGCCTTGGGAAGATCCGTGTAACACTGTTGGTGTGGGTGTCGATGTTCATGTCCGTCATAGCATCGACGGCAAGGGTGACATTGAACCCAAGCTCATGCGCGAAACGCGCGGTCGATTCGACTCCCGCACTGGTGGAAATCCCGGCGAGCACCACCTGCGTGACCCCTTCGTTCTTCAAATACTTCTCAAGGTCGGTGTTCGTAAATGCTCCCCACGTCTGCTTGGTCACGAGGTGATCCTCAGGCTGCTGGTTCAGCTCTGGCAGGAGGTCCGTCCATCCGGCGGGAAATCCCGCGACATTCCGCGACTGCTCCGCCCGGCCCGGCGCTCCGCCGGAAACATTCACAAGCACCACCGGCAGGCCGCTGCTCCGGAATGCATCCGCCAGCGCGCCGGCGTTCTTCACGACCCCTTCGACCGGGTGCGCGGTGGGAAATGTGACGATGCCGCGCTGCAGGTCGATGATGATAAGGGCTGTCTTCGGGTCAAGTGTGGTGATGGCCATGGTGTTCTCTTTCTGGTGATGTTCGATGTCTCTGGTTTTCGAGGCGGATCACTGCTCCATTTTTTGTGCTGGCGGAAAACCGCCCGATAGATGAGGATACCCTCGCATAAGGAGATAGTTGAGCATGAACTCAAATAAGTCAATACCCGCACCCGGAAAAAAACGCGTCGCGCTCGTGCCGCAGCGCAGCCACGGCAAATTGCGCGTCGCCGCCCTGCTCGATGCCGGCGCTGCCGTGATCGCCGAAAAAGGCTTCCCGGCCGCCACCATGGCGGAGATCGCCGCCCGGGCTGGCGCGCCCATCGGTTCCCTCTACCGGTTTTTCCCAAACAAGGAGATCCTGGCCGACGCCCTCGTGCAAAGATTCGGTGAACTCATCGAGGCGGCATTCGGGGAAATCAACAGCCGGGTAAAATCATTGTCCCCCGCCGCCCTCGCCGAAGCCTTCCTGAAAATACTGGTCGATCTTCACGGGGAAAAACCGGCGATCCGGGCTTTGCTGGAAGCACATCCCGGCTGGTCCGCAAAACGCGCGGAATTCCGGGCCGCCATCCGCCGCAATATTGCAAAAACGCTCAAACTCCGGTCCCCGCACCTCGACCCCGAAACCGCCGGAAACATGGCCGTCATCATCCTGCAAAACATGAAAACCGTCGGCGTGCTCGGCAAGGAACTGCGAGGCAAACCCCTTTCCGGCGCACTCGCCGAACTGCACGAAATGACCCGCCTCTACCTGGCGCATAAACTCGGCGCCTGAACAAAGCACGCGGGTATTTTTCAGACTTCCGGCATATCCGCATTCATGCAGTTGATATGCGAACTTGATCGCCAACCAATCCTGTCGCCGCAGCACATGCCAGGTAGCGCGCCCGGCCCGGGTGCTCTTTTCGGCGGCCCGCCGAAAAGCCCACGAGAGAATCGCCATCACCCAAACCTCTCACCCCACACAGCGCACCAACCCCAGAAGAACCGCCCCCTGCAAACTGATTCCATAATGCCTGACCTCTGAATTTGCGTCAATCTGCGGACGAATCCCCTTTTCCGCCTCCGCGCCCTCCGCGTCTCCGCGTGAGCCTCCCCCCTTGGTGTCTTGGTGCCTTGGTGGTAAAAATTCTTCGAGCTTCGTTATTGCCGCCCTGCGCCCCTCTTCACTTCAGCCTTCTCTTCGTTCACACCACACGCCGGTTCTTATGATCCTCCTCCACCTCACGCACCGTCGCATGCGTGATGATGAGATTAGTGGACGGATCAGCCGTTTTTCCAAAATTTTCCCCCATCGTCCTCCCGAACACGGAATGCAGTATCCCCCTCCAGCTCGGCTTGCCCTGGTAGTTGGCATAGTACTGGATCATCTCTCGCATATTCTCCGAGACATGGATCTGCCCCGTCCACTCCTTGAGCTGGTGATCGAGGGTAACCAGAAAATTCTGAAAATCGGGATTCTGGTCCCCGCGGCGCACCGCACTTTTCAGCAAAGCGATTTCTTTTTTATTGAGCGTGATATACGACATGCCGGGGGTTAAAAAAACACTATATGAGATATCTTTTTTATCCACCCGGAACCCGCACGTTGCAAGAAAAAGAATGAAAATATAACGATATATACCCGCGCAGGAAAAAACCCACGCCGTCCATCGCCATCTTCCGGTAACTGGAACTCACGATCCGGCACAAAACCCCGCATAAACTAGACCATCGTAGTCACTGCCCCTGTATGTGGGCCGTCCTCTTCACGCGCCGATCGCCTCTGTTTAACTTTTTAACAAATTACTTTTTAACCAACATTCCGCTCCCCCTTCGCGTCCTTCGCGCCCTTAGCGGTTAAATTCCCTTCATCATCCACCCGAAATCCACCCCCGTGCAAAAAAAACCGCCAGAGAGCCACGACAAGAGAGGTCAAACTACCGTTGCTGCATTCCTGCCCTGGCGGGGTTTGTCTGCCTCTAATTCATAGTCCCTGACGGAGAATCCAATATGACGCATATTTTCCGGAGGACAATATTTTATTCATTAAACCGCTTGCATTTGCCTGAAGCCAAAGCATAAAAGGAGACTGTAATGAAATTGCGCCCTTTTGTCAGGGTGCTCCTCCCAAAGTAATTTTTACATTCCCAGACTAGTTTATGGTTTCAAAAATCTTCCTCTTTTTAACAATCATTCTTACCTGTGCAGCAGCATGGTTCGGGTATCAGACCAAGACCAAACTCGATGGTGTGGGAACGACCATTGCGACTGCAAAGGCCTCCGCAAAGGATGCAGGGGATAAATTGGAAAAAGCCAAGAAGGATCTGGATGCCGCCAAGAAGGACGCCGCCGCTTCTGACGAAAAAGCCAGCACTGCCACTGCCGAGTCCAGCAAGAACAAGTCGGATGCCGACAAAGCCACCTCCGATCTCGCCGCTCTGCAAACAAAGTTCGATGCGCAAGGTGTTGATTTGAAGAAAGCTCAGGACGATCTCGCAGCAGCCATTGCCAAACAAGGTGGTGGTGGACCAGCTATAGCCCCAGCCGGCGACCCCAAGGAAGTGGCAGACCTGAAGGCCCAATTGGCCGAAGTCAAGGCCCTCAACGACACCCTTCAGTCCAAGCAGAAGGACGACGAAGGCAAGATCGCAACCTTGTCCAAGCAGGCTGCCGGCCAGAACGCTCTCAGGATGCGCCCCGGCCTCGAAGGCGAAGTCATGGCAGTGAACCAGGGCTGGAACTTTGTAGTCGTGAGCATCGGCGACCGCCAGGGCGCCGTGGCTAATTCGGAACTCATCGTCAAGCGCGGCGACACCATGATCGGCAAGGTCCGGATCACTTCCGTCGAGCCTTCCACCTCCATCGCGGACATCCTTCCGGATTCCGTGTCGAAGGGTCAGCGCGTTATGCCCGGCGATCGCGTAATTTTTCCCGTTCAGTAGTTGCGGGACTCCGGAAATTGGTTATTAGTAGCAGCCTATGCTACGCAAGATTTGCATCTTAATTTTAATAGCCGGTTCCGTTTCACTCCTCCCTTCCTGCTCGGACACCTCCTCGGTGAAGGCGTCCGATGATAACCAGAACGTCAGCACCATCCCGTGGAATCGCCAGGAAAAATGGGAAAACGGCAGCAGTCTGCCCGGTGGCATGATCGGCACCCAGTAACCTTCCCGCGGGCATGACTCCCCGTATCCTGGTCATACGCGGCGGTGCGATCGGCGATTTCGTCCTCACGCTCCCCGCCATCAAGCTGCTGCGGGATAATTTTCCCGACGCCCATCTCGAGATCCTCGGCTACAAGCACATCATCGCGCTCGCCGAGGGCCGCTTCTACGCCCACGCGACGCGCTCCATCGAATACGGCGCCATGGCCGGCTTTTTCATCCCGGATGCAAAGCTCGCCCCCGACCTCATCGAGTACTTCGGCAGCTTCCACCAGATCGTCAGCTACCTCTTCGATCCCGACGGCATCTTCGAGGATAACATGCGCCGCTGCGGCGTGAAAAATTTCGTCCACGTCTCGCCGAAACTCGACGACTCCAGCCATGCCGCCAGCCAGCTCGCCCAGCCCTTGCAGGATCTCGCCCTCTTCCTCGAGAATCCCGCCGCCACCATCTACCCCAGCGCGGCCGACCGGGAATTTGCCGCCAGCTTTTTCGGCGGGCTGAAGTCACGCATCATCGCCATCCACCCCGGCAGCGGCAGCGACACTAAGAACTGGCCCGTGAAAAACTGGCTCGCCCTCGGCGGCTGGCTCTTTTCCCTCAAGCCCGCGCCCGCAATCCTGCTCATCGGCGGCGAGGCCGACCGCGCCAGCCACGCCGCGCTCTCCGCCGCCTGGAAAAACTATCACGTTTACTTTGCGGAGGACGTCCCGCTCCCCCATCTCGCGGCATTGCTGGAGCGCTGCGACCTCTTCGTCGGGCATGATAGCGGCATCTCCCACATCGCCGCCGCCACCGGCATCCCGTGCCTCCTCATGTTCGGCCCGACCGACCCCGAGGTCTGGGCGCCCGCAAATCCCCGTGTAAAATGGCTCGCCGCACCCGCATCCGCCATGGCAAATCTACCCGTGGACGAAGTCCGCACACAAATCACACAGCTACTCTCCATCACCACCTGACCCACCACCCCCCACTTCATGAAATACGACACCTACCTCATCATCGGCGCTCCCGGCAGCGGCAAAGGCACCCAGGGCAAGATCCTCGGCGCCATCCCCCGCTTTTTCCATTGCGCCTGCGGCGATGTCTTCCGCTCCCTCGACACCCGCACCGAGCTCGGCCAGGCTTTCCTCGAGTATTCCAGCAAGGGCCAGCTCGTCCCCGATGAGATCACCGTCCAGCTCTGGCAGGCCCGCATCGCCGCCTGCGTCCGCTCCCACACGTTCAAGCCCGACATCGATGCCCTCGTGCTCGACGGCATCCCGCGCAACGTCGCCCAGGCCCGCCTCATGGAGGAAATGATCACCGTGAGAGGCGTCTTCCACCTCTCCTGTCCCGACCGCTCAAAAATCGTCGAGCGCCTCAAGAAACGCGCCCTCAAGGACAACCGCATCGACGACGCAAACGACGAGGTCATCAGCAGGCGTCTCGCCGTTTACGAGGAGGAATCCAAACCCGTCATCGCCCACTACGGCCGGGACCTCATCACCGAGATTGACGCCATGGCGAGTCCGGTGGAGGTTCTCAACAAGGTCGTCCAAACCATCCTGACGAAAAAATCCAATGGCCAGACAGCAATTTGAAAGCCTTCGCGCCTCGTCCCTCTGGTGCAACCAGTGCAAGGCCGCCATGCCCGTCCGCGAGCGGCTCCTCCTCGTCCTCGCCGACAAGGAAATCTACGACTACCTCTGCACCGGCTGCGCAAACTCCGTAGGCCAGCGCGAAGTCACCCTCGCCGAAAAGCTCCCTCCCCGTGGTGCTCCATCTGCCGAAAAACCGCTCCTCTTCCTCCCCTAACGATTCAATGTTCAACGTTGGAAGTTGGACGTTCAACACTGATTACTGATTACTGATTACTGAATGTCGGAAGTTCCCTCCCTTATTTATCCTCCCCTGACATGGCACATGCCTTCGGCTTGCCGTCGAAAACTCTCAAGCTGCAATCTGGATTAACATCCCAGCACGGTCTCAAGATACAACTCACGGAGCGCGGATGATCGGATATCCGTCGTGACCTCCACATTCGGCGCATCGCCCGTTGCAACGGTCATCCCGCGTGTAAACTCCCCCCGGGTCTCGACTCTCACCGACTTCGCTTCCATCGTGTAATACGAACGGTCAAACGACCAGACGATCGGAAACACATCGTACATCACAGGCCCCGGTTTCCAACTCTGCGCCGGATGCCACAGTTCAATGGCGCGTCCCACCGCCTGGTTGAGCGGCGACGCGCTTTTCCGGAACAGATCGCAGTCCTCTTTCGAGAGCACGAACCGCCGCGTAACATCCCACGTCCCCATGTGAACCGGAATACCCGAGGTCAGCACCACATCCGCTGCCACATAGTCGAAAGCGACATTGTTCTCAATGCGGTTGAGGTTGATCTCGCCTCCCATCATGGCGATATACCGGATCTTCCCGGCGATCTCCGGCTTCCTCACCAGCGCGCACGCGATATTTGTGAGCGGTGCGATGCAGCAGAGGCCGATTTCGCCGGGGTACGCTTCGATGGTGCGGATGATCAGGTCCACCGCATCCTCATCGCCGGGATCGTCCCGCGCATCCTCCGGCTCGGCAAAGGCACCGTGGTTCATCGTCCATTTCAAATCCTGCTGCCGGGCAACCTCCGCGGCGGAAAGTGGCCGCAGCGGAAACTCCATCCCTGTCCCCACGGGGATATCTGTCCGGTCCAGATAGCGCAGCAGACGCTTCACCAGCCGCGCCCGTTTGTTGGCCGGCATCGTCACCGTCGTGATCGCCTTCACATCCAGCTCCGGCCGCTGCAACGCAAACAGCATCGCCAGCAGATCGTCAATATCCTGCCCGGGATCGGTATCAATAATGATCTTCTGCGCGCTCATTCCCCGCCAATCATACGCAGCGCGCCTGCCTCAGGGCAACCGCGATCCGCGCAAATCACACGTCCCCTGCACCGCAAACCAGCCGGGCTAATCAACCGTTACCAACCCTTGCCAACCATCAGCTATCCACCATCCCTGCCATCAAGCCGCATCCGGAGTCGCCCCAAGATCGATCCCCTTCGATTCCACCACCGGCACGGTTTCCTTCCGCCCCAGCCTCATCACCGTCATAAAAAACACCGGCGTCAAAAACAACCCGAACACCGTCACCCCGATCATCCCCGAGAACACAGCGACCCCCATCGCCTGCCGCATCTCCGACCCCGCCCCGGTCGAAACCACCAGCGGAAACACCCCCGCGATGAACGCAATCGACGTCATCAAAATCGGCCGCAACCTCAGGCTGCAAGCCGCCAGCGTCGCCTCGAGCAACGGCATTCCCTCCTCGTGTTTCTGCTTCGCAAATTCGACGATCAGGATCGCATTTTTGCACGCCAGTCCCACGAGCACGATCAACCCAATCTGCGTGAAAATATTGTTGTCACCCCCCTTGAGCCACACACCCGTGATCGCAAATAACAAACACATCGGCACGATGAGAATGATCGCCAGCGGCAGCCGGAAACTCTCATACTGCGCCGCCAGCACGAGGAAAACCAGCAGCATGCACAACGGATAAACATACACCGCCGTATTCCCCGCGAGGATGCGCTGATACGTCAGCTCCGTCCATTCCATCGTCATCCCCTTCGGCAGATTTTCATCCGCCAGCTTCGTCATCGCCTGCTCCGCCTGCCCCGAGCTGAATCCCGGCGCAGGACCGCCATTGATCTCCGCCGCGGGATAACCATTGTAACGCATCGCGCGGTCCGGCCCGTGCGTCTCGCGCACATTCACCAGCGCGCCGAGTGGCACCATCTGCCCGGCGGCATTGCGCGTTTTTAATCGCGTGATGTCCTCTGGTTTCTCGCGGAAATTCGCCTCCGCCTGCGCCACCACCTGGAAGGTCCGCCCGAAGCGGTTGAAGTCATTCACATACAGCGACCCGAGATAAATCTGCATCGTCTCAAAAAGATTCTGCAACGGCACCCCCTCGGTCTTGGCCTTCACCCGGTCGATATCCGCATCGAGTTGCGGCACGTTCACCGTGAATGTGGAAAACATCGCACCCAGTTCCGGCGTCTTCGTCCCTTTGCCAATGAGGCTTTGCACATTCTGGTAAAGCGCGTCATGCCCGAGATCCGCCCGATCCTCGACATAAGTCTTGAATCCTCCGATCGTCCCGAGCCCCATCACGGGCGGCGCCGGCACGGTGAGCACGAACGCCTCCTGGATGACGCTCAGCTTCTGGTTCAACGCCTTCGTAATGGCCGGCCCACTCTCGTCTGCGGCTTTCCGTTCTTCAAAAGGCTTCAAGCAGAAAAACACGATGCCCGCATTCGAGGCGACGCTGAATCCGCTGATGCTCAACCCCGGAAACTCCACCGCCGATTCCACGCCCGGCTGTTTCAGCCCGATATCCGTCATGCGGCGGATCACCGCCTCCGTGCGGCTCAGCGAAGCCCCCTCGGGCAGCTGCGCAAACGAGACGAGATACTGCTTGTCCTGCGTCGGCACGAATCCCGTCGGCAATGTATGGAACCCCCAGCCAGTGACAGCCACCAGTCCCGCATAAACAATAAGCGCAATCACGCTCTTGCGGATCACCTTCTGCACGCCGCCGGAATATTTCCTGCCGGACCACTCGAAGAATTTGTTGAACGGGCGAAAAAACCACCCAAACATCGTATCCATCCCCCGCGCGAGAAAATCCTTCGGCGCATGATGGTCCTTCAGCAGCAGCGCGCTCAACGCAGGCGAAAGCGTGAGCGAGTTGAACGCGGAGATCACCGTCGAGATCGCAATCGTGATCGCGAATTGCTTGTAAAACTGCCCGGTCAATCCGCTGATGAACGCCGTCGGCACAAACACCGCGCACAACACGAGCGCAGTGGCGATAATCGGCCCAGTAACCTCGGTCATCGCGCGCCTCGTCGCTTCCACCGGCGCAAACCCGAGCGCGATGTTCCTCTCAACATTTTCGACAACAACAATCGCATCATCCACCACGATGCCGATCGCCAGAACAAGGCCGAACAACGAAAGCGCGTTGATGCTGAACCCAAGCGCAAGCATCACAGCGAACGTGCCGACCAGCGACACCGGCACGGCGGCCAGAGGGATGATCGATGCCCTCAATGTTTGCAGGAAGAGGATCACCACCAGCACGACCAGCACCAGTGCTTCCACGAGCGTGTGCACCACCGCCTCGATCGAGTGCCGCACAAAGATCGTCGGGTCATACACCACCGAGTAATCGAGCCCCTCCGGAAAACTCTTTTTGAGTTCCTCCATTTTCGCCCGCACATCCTTCGAGAGCTGGATGGCATTCGCCCCGGGCAACTGGAAGATCGGGATCGCGACCGCCGTCTTGTTGTTCAACAGCGAGCGCAAGGCGTATGAGGATGCCCCCAACTCCACGCGTGCCACGTCCTTGAGCAATGTCTTTTCGCCGTTCGCGCCGGTCTTCAGGATGATGTTTCCAAACTCCTCCTCGTCAATGAGACGCCCCTTGGCATTGATCAGGATATCGAGCGCAACCGGCTTGCTCACCGGCCTCTGCCCCACGCCGCCGGCGGCAATCTGCACATTCTGCTCACGGATCGCCGCGACCACATCACTCGCGGTGAGCCCGCGCGCCGCCACTTTTTCCGGATCGAGCCATACGCGCATCGCATAGTCTCCCGAGCCGAACAACTGCACCGCGCCCGCGCCAGGGATGCGCGCCAGCACATCCTTCACCTGCAGGGTCGCGTAGTTGCGCAGGTAGATTTCATCATACCGCCCGTTCGGCGAGGTGAGATGCACCACCAGCGTGAGATCGGGCGATTGCTTCGTGGTGGTCACGCCCAGCGCCCGAACCTCGTCGGGCAGTTTCGCTTCCGCCTGCGAGACGCGGTTCTGCACCTGCACCTGCGCCTTATCGACATCCGTGCCGAGCTTGAAAGTGACAGTCAGCGTCATCACGCCGTCGCTCGTCGATTGCGAGAACATGTAGAGCGAATTCTCGACGCCGTTGATCGCCTGCTCGAGCGGCGCCGCGACGGTCTCCGAGATCGTCTTCGGATTCGCGCCCGGGTAGGTCGCCTGCACCACCACCGTGGGCGGCACGACCTCGGGATATTCGCTGATCGAGAGCTGCCACATGGAGATCAATCCCACCACGAAGATGATGATTGATAGCACGGCCGCAAACACCGGGCGCTTGATGAAAAAATGGGCAATATTCATGGTCGTTGGATGGATTGGCTGCTGGACGATTTAGCGCTCTGCCGTTTGCGGCGCGCTTGGCGGGATGGCCGCCACTTGCATCTCCGGGGTGATCTCGCTTCCGGGCCGTGCGCGTTGCAGGCCGTTCACCACGATCTTTTCACCGGGCTGCAATCCCTCCCGCACGATGCGTTTTCCATCGATCACTGGCCCGAGTGTGATTTTGCGATACTCCACGGTGTTACCCTTTGCCAGGGCCAGCACAAACTTCTGCGCCTGGTCGGTGCCGATGGAGCTTTCATCCACGAGCAACACGGAATGCCTTCCACCCGCAGACATGCGGATGCGCGCAAACAGCCCGGGCACGAGCCGTCCCTCTTCATTGGAAAACACAGCCCGCAGGAGTATCGTGCCGGTATTCGGATCGAGACGGTTGTCGAACGATTCGATATAGCCGTGATGCGGAAATCCCTCTTCGTTGGCCAGGGCAAGCTCCACCGGCACCTTTATTTCATTGGCTGCTTTTCTCACGCCAGCCAGTTCGTTGAATTTCAAGAGCGAGTTCTCATCCACATATGCATAGACATAGATGGGATCGACGGAAACGAGCGTCGTCAATATCGACGCCGCACCCGCGACACCACTCACGTAATTCCCTGTGGTCAGCAACGCACGGCTCACCCGGCCATCGATGGGCGCGCGAATCTCCGTGAAATCCAGATCGAGCCTCGCCGATTCCAGGATCGATTTCGCCGCCATCACCCCCGCCTTGTCCTCGGCAAGCTGCGAAGTGCTCGTATCGGCATTTTCATTGGAGATCGTCTTGCTCGCGAGCAACTTCGCTGCGCGGGCGGCCACGAGCTCTGAATTTGCAAGGCGCGCCTTCGCCTGCTCGAGTTCCGCCTGGCGACGGTCAAATTCCGCCTGGTACCAGCGCGGATCGATCACGAAAAGGACGTCCCCCTTTTTCACAAGCTGGCCAGATTGGAAACGCACCTCCTGGATGTGCCCGGAGACGCGCGGGCGCACCTCCACGGCTTCCACCGCTTCCGTGCGGCCGGTGAATTCATCCCACTCGGTGACTTCCCGCTGCTCGACTGGTGCGATGGTCACGGATGGCGGAGGCGGCGGCGTGGCCTTTGCCTCGCTGCGGTTGCATCCGGTGAGTAAAACCGCAGGCAGGCCAAGCAAGGCCGCGACTGCCAGGTAACGAAGATAATTTTTGGCTGACATGGTTGTGCTTTCTGATTTTTTTGAAATGGGTGAAATGGAGGGACTGCTCAGGCTGCGTGCGCGAATTCGCCTGCATCAGCCTCGTCCCCCCGCGATGCGGGAATGATCCGGGCAATCCCCTCCTCGACGAGATCGGGCAGGAACAAATGTGGAAACTGGGTGCTCCACGCGAGACTCTCCGCTTCCTCAAGCGCCTTGCGGACCAATGCTTTTTCGCCCGGCAGGAAACGCTCGTAGCGCGCCTGCAACCGGAGCTTCAATTCATCCACGGCGGCGACCAGTTTGTTGTTCGGCCAGCTCACGGCGGTGATCTCGTCGTAATTTATTTTTTTGTAGGATGTATTCATGGCTTTCTTGATGGGTTTATATTTGACTAGTCGTCTATAGATTGGGCAAAAAAAAGAGAGGTTTAGGCATGGGCAGCGACTTTTCCTGCTCCAAGCAGGTCGAGGGCCGACGGGTAAAACTCCCGGACGATCTCCTCATTGTTCTCGATGCGGGCCTGTGCCAGCGCCCCTTGGAAATAGATGAAAAGCGCCTTGGCTTTGGCCTTCGGATCGGGTGCATCGATCAATCCCTGCGCATGCGCGTCCCGGATTGCGGATTCATAGTAGGTGAGCTTGCGGTTCAACAGTTCCTGCACCTTCTCTTTAAGCACCGGATCCAGTGTGCAAACCTCACTCCCGAGCGTGCAAAGCGGACACCCCAGCACCGCGCCACACTGCCTCTTGATATTGGCCAGCACCTCATAGCTGAATTCAAAGTAATGCTTGAACCGTTCCAGTGGTGGAACAGTGGATGAGAAAATATTGTCGAGCTTCGCCTGGTTTTTATTCCAGTCCGCATCCAGCGCCGCGGCAGCAAGCTCCGATTTCGACTTGAAGAAATAGTAGAAACTCCCCTTCTTCACGTCAGCTTTCTCGCAGATCGCATCCACGGAGGTGGACCCGTAGCTGTTCTCCCAGATCATCTCCAGGGCTGCATCGGTAAGACGTACTTTCGCTGTACTGACTCTCGGCATGCGATCAACCTGCACATTGTTGACTATCTAGTCAACTATTATTTTCCAACCCTTGTAATGTTTGCGCGCCCACTTTCAAAAAGTTGGCATGAAAATAGTTTTTCACAAAACTAACAATTAACTTGCATTCTCAATCGAATTTTGTCACTATGAAGCAATAACGGACCGCGCTTTTCTTCGCACCCTCTGCCGCCCCCGGCTAGAAGCATGCATTTTTCAAAACGCCCCTTTTCAAACCCAACATGAACCCCAAACAAATCCAATCTGCGCAATCTGCGGCCGAATCTTTCTGCTAATCCAGTTTTGCTCCTCCAGAGTAAATCCAAGCTAATCCAAGGAGATCCAAGATGAAAAATTCAAACAAACCGCCCGCATAAGTTCACTTCCTAAATGCTAAATAATCTTCGCTCCTTTGCGTCCTTCGCGCCCTTGGCGGTAAATCCTTCCCAATCTCCCAAAAAAACCGTCAAGCCGCGTCAAGGCCGGTCAAGGCGCACCAGAGTAAAAACAGCGCCGCAATGCATCGCAAATCCCGAACGGTTCAGGAAATTTGGTCCCCCTTATCAAGGTAAATCAAGCCAAACTCGCACTAACTTCGTAATCCATGAAAAAGCTCCTCCCACTCCTCTTCTTCACAGCCCTGGCGCTTGGATTATCCTGCTCGGCCCTCGCAAAAGACCCATGGGCCATTGTCCCAGGCGTAAGCATCGGCCAGGTCCGCATCGGCATGGAGCACTCCGACGTATTGCGCCTCCTCGGCACCCCGACTCTCCAGGAAGACCTCGGCGCCGGAAAACCAAAAGGCGCAATCCACATCAAGTCCGAATACACCGGCCTCGCCCCGCAAAAAGGAGTGATCCGCGACGACTGGATCAAGCCTCTCCCCGTGCCAAAGGAGGATGGGGGAGTGGCATTCATGTCCGATTTCGTGACCGTCTATTTCCAAAACCGCAAAGTCGTGCAGATCGAGGAACGCGTCGCCCGTTTCAAAACCGCCGAAGGACTCTCAGTGGGCAGCACAGCAAACGACTTCAGAAAAAAGTATCCCAATTACCAGGCGACAGAAGTTCACTATCGCCACCCGAGCGACGATGGCTGGCCCGCCTACAAACACACCATCACATTTGAAGATGCCGTCAAGCAAGGCATCGCCTGGCGCTATGGCGTGATGGCAAACATGGGCGCCGACACCGATCCCGCCTACCCACTCGAAACCGTAATCGTCCACGCTCCAAACGGCCTCATGATCTTCGACCCCGATGGCGGCGCCCGCTTCATCTGGAAAGACGCCCCGGTCCGCCACAGCGGTAACTAGGCTGGCAAAATTCATTTTCCGATACCCGCTTGACAAACATTGTCTTAATACCCTATTGATCTAGTATAGATATGAACAACCCATCCATCCCACTATGAGCACGAAATGGCTCAACACCGGCGCCCTTGCCTTGGTCGTCGTGTCGGTCGCGCTGGTGGGCTTTAAAAATGTCAAACGCGACAAGGCGCGCCCGATCCTCAACGCCTCCTACGATCCGACCCGCGAGGTTTACCAGGAAATCAATTCCCGTTTCGTCACCAAATACGAGGAGGATACCGGAAACTGGGTCGGCATCGCACAGTCCCATGGCGGCTCCACGCGCCAGGCCCGCGCGGTGGCGGATGGCAGCATTTCCGCCGATGTGGTGACACTCGCGCTCCCATCGGACATCGAAATCCTCGTGAATCGCGGTCTCGTTGCCGCGGATTGGAACAAGCGGTTTCCGCATGATTCACAGCCCTACTTCTCCACCATCGTTTTCGTAGTGCGGAAAAATAATCCGCGACATATCAAGGACTGGCCCGACCTCATCGGCTCCGACGTCACTGTGATCACTCCGGATCCCAAGACCTCCGGAAACGGAAAGCTCAGCCTCCTCGCCGCATGGGGATCGGTCATTTACCGTGGCGGGACGGAAGACCAGGCCCGCGCCTTCATCACGCAGCTTTACCAGCATGTGCCAGTCCTCGGCCAGGGCGCGCGCAATTCCACCACCACCTTCGCCCTGGAAGGCACCGGCGATGTCCATCTCACCTGGGAAAATGAAGCGCTGCGCGAGATCGAGGAATCGAAGGGCGACCTGCAAGTCGTCTATCCGCCCGTCAGCATCCGTGCGGAGCCGAGTGTCACATGGGTCGATGCCAATGTGGCTGCGCACAAGTCGGAGCCGGCGGCAAAAGCTTACCTCGCCTTTCTTTTCACAGACCAGTCGCAGGAGATTTTCGCGAAGGATGGCTATCGCCCAATTAATGAACAAATCCTGAAAAAGCACCATGATCTCCTGCCGGATATCAATTTATTCCCCATTACACTCATCGCGAAGGATTGGGATGACGCACAGGCCCGGTTCTTCGTCGACAATGGAATTTACAATGTTATACACCCGTCAAAAACCCAATGAGCGCCCGCTTCCCGCAATTCAATTATAGCTGGGACATCGCCCGCCGCGATCTCGTGGCTGGTGCGACGGTCGCCACGATCGCGATCCCGCAGGCGATGGCCTATGCGCTCATCGCAGGCGTCGATCCCCGCTTCGGTCTCTACTCGGCCATCGTGGTGACTGTGGTCGCCTCCATCCTCGGCTCATCCAATCACCTCATCAACGGCCCCACCAACGCGATCTCCCTGGTGGTCTTCGCCGCGCTGACGTCGTTCGACGAGCGCTTCGACAGCTATCAAGCCTTGTTTCTCCTCGCGCTCCTCGTGGGCGCCATCCAGATATTGATCGCCGTCTTCAAGCTGGGCGACCTGACGCGCTACGTCTCCGAGTCGGTCATACTCGGCTTCATGGCCGGAGCAGGCATTCTGGTCGCCGTCGGCCAGGTCGGAAATTTCCTGGGCGCAGCCAAAAAAGGGACGGGCGACCAGTCCGCTCTCGTGCAACTCTGGGAGACACTCACCAAGGGCGGGCCGTTCAATTCCCACGCCATCGGCCTCGGCGTCGGGACGATTGTTGTGGTGCTCCTTCTCCGCAGGCTGATCAACAAATACAAGCTCCCGCAGATGGATATGCTGCTCGGCCTGATCGTCGCGGCCGGGATCGCCGCATACTTCGGCTGGTCGATTCCCGCGGCAAATGGCAAGTCCGTCGTCTCCGTGGTCGGCAAGATTCCCGCCGCCCTGCCTCTCTTTCACATTCCGGAAATCAATTTCCACTGGATTACCAAACTGATCGGCAGCGCCTTCGCCATTTCCTTCCTCGGCCTGCTGGAAGCGCTCGCAGTCGCGAAATCGATCGCCACCTACACCCGCCAGCCCTTGGATTACAACCGCCAGTGCCTCGCCGAGGGCGTCTCCAATCTCGTAGGCGGCTTCTTCCAGTCGCTCCCCGGCTCTGGATCGCTCACCCGTTCATCGATCAATTACCAGGCCGGCGCCATCACCCGACTCTCCGGCATCTACTCGGGAGCCATCGTCGCCGCAGTAGTGCTTTTGTTCGGACCCTACGCGCGCTTCATTCCGAAACCGGCCCTCGCCGGATTGCTCTTCATCACCGCCGCGCGGTTGATCGATTGGCGGCGCTTGGGCTACGCCGTGCGCGCCTCCCGGTTCGATGCCATACTCGTATTCATCACCGCCTTCTCCGCGATCTTCATCAGCGTCGATGAATCCATCCTCATCGGCGTGGGACTTTCCATCATCATGTTCGTCCCCCGCGCCTCCAAACTCGGAATCCGGGAACTCGTCGTCACGGGCGAGCGGGTGGTCCGCGAACGCCAGCCCGAGGATCCGCCAGCGGAATCCTTGTTGATCTACGATCTCGAAGGAGAGCTCTTCTTCGGCGGCGCGCCGGAGCTGGAGCACCACTTCGAAAAAATCAAGGAAGAGACCATCCGCACCAGCATCAATTACGTAGTCCTACGCCTCAGGCGCGCCCGCAATCCCGATGTCGTCGCGATCGAACACCTTGAGCATTTCCTGCGCGATGCGGCAAAACGCGGCGTCACCATCCTGCTCGCAGGCGTCCGCCCCGATCTCGCAAAAATTTTGAGCAACTCCCACTTCCAGGACTGGCTCCCCGCAGACCGCATCTTCCCCGAGGAAGACAAAAAATACTCCGCCACCCTCAACGCCGTGCGCCACGCCTGCCATCTCCTGGCCCGGCACGGCGCGGGACTCGAACCCGATCCCGAAAAAGAAGAAGCGGTCTATTATTTGGTATAGGCAACTTGCGCCGCACGCATCCCGTTTTCATTTCGTGACTCAGCTGGGTCTGGGCAAACGCTTGTCTTTCAGATCAAGTCTCGTCATTTCACTACTTCTCGCCTTGAACTTTGAACTTCGAAACCAGACTTTAACTCCATGCGGATTCTTTTCATCGGCACGGGCGGCATTGGCGTTCCCGTGTTGCAATCACTTTTCGACAACGCGGAACACCAGGTCATCGCCGTGGTGACCCAGCCGGATAAACCGGCCGGCCGCAAGCAGGAGCTGCAGCCCTCGCCCATCAAGCAGGTCGCGCTGGTCCACGGCGTGCCTGTGTTGCAGCCCGTAAGGATGCGCGCGCCCGAGTCCGTCGCATCCATCCAGGCTCTCGCCCCGGAGTTGATCGTGGTGATGGCCTACGGGCAGATCCTCCCCAAGGAAATATTGGACGCCCCTACCATCGCCTGTCTCAATCTCCACGCCTCGCTCCTCCCGAAATACCGCGGTGCCGCCCCCATCCAGGCCGCCATGGAAGCCGGCGATGCTGAAACGGGCATCACGGTCATGTATATGGATGTCGGGCTCGATACCGGCGACATCCTCCTGGAAAAGCGCATCCCGATCCGCCGCCGCGAGACCGGCGGCACGTTGCACGATCGCCTCGCCGCGATCTCCCCTGCCGCATTGGCGGAGGCGCTCCCGCTGCTGGCGCAAGGCACCGCCCCGCGCATACCGCAGGATTCCGCCCTCACGACCTATGCCCCCAAGCTCACCCGCGAAAGCGGCATCATCGACTGGTCCGCCCCCCATCTCCAGATCGACCGCAAAATCCGCGCTATGAACCCCTGGCCCGCCGCCTCCACCTCCCTCCCCGGAAAAGATGGCCGCCCACAAAAGCTGAAAATCTTCACCGTCATCCCCCATCGCAAATGCACCGGCGCTCCCGGCGAAGTCTTACATGCCGGCAAAAACGGCATCCTCGTGGCGGCGGGAACCGGCGGCATCCTGTTAAGGGAAGTGCAACTCGAGGGCAAAAAACGCATGCCCGCGCGCGACTTCCTCTCCGGTAATCCAGTTACCCCCGGCACAATCCTCGGGGCCGCACAATGAAACCCTCCTCCATCATCCAGAAGCAACTCGATGCCCATGTCGCGGAACTCCTTGCCTGCAACCGCTGCCCCCTCATGCACAAGCCGGTGGTCTCCGGCGGCCCGGTCGTAAGCAGGGTGTTGCTCGTTGGGCAGGCCCCGGGCGTGAAGGAACCGGTGCTGGGCCGCCCCTTCGCATGGACGGCGGGGAAGACCCTGTTTCGCTGGTTCAATGAGTTTTGCGGCATGGACGAGCAGGCGTTTCGCAGTTCGATCTACATGGCGGCGGTCTGCCGGTGTTTCCCCGGCAAGAACTCCGCCGGTGGCGACCGGGTCCCCAATGACACAGAAGTAAGAAACTGCGCTACATGGATGCAACGCGAAATCGAGATCCTGAAACCCTCCCTCGTGATCCCTGTTGGCAAGCTGGCGATCCTGCAATTTATCAAATTTGATAAATTAAATGACATAATCGGGAAAAACGTCCGTGTTACACGCGATGGACACCCATTTGACCTGATCCCACTACCTCATCCCTCTGGAGCCTCCCCATGGCACCGTATGGAGCCCGGAAAATCTCTGTTGGCGAAGGCGATGATCCGGATCAAAAATCACCCGGATTTTCCCCGGATTGATTAAATTTTTTTTGCATGGCCTGAAGTTTGCTATTTATCCCGTTGTAATGAGATTTTCCCGCTCCCTTATCATCATAGTGGCAGCCCTTTTGATCGCGGGCGGCGTAGCGTATTGGTACTTGGGGACCCCGCGTCGCAGTGTAGGCCCTCCTCCACCCATCGAATCCGTCCTCCCCAAGGAATTTCTTGCCGCATACAAGGCTCAAAAGGACGGAAAAACCTCCTTCCCCGTGGCGAAAAATGCGACCGCCGGAACTCCCGCTACCGCTGTCAAGCCCGACGCCGCCCCCAAGGACACCCCGACCACTCTCACATCGCCCATCACATTTACCGCCAATGGCCGTGGCCAGGTCCATGTCTCAGCCCAGAACACCGGGGCCAAGCCTGCCCATGTCGCATTGCATGCCGGTGAAATTTATGAGAACGACAAAAACAAAATCGTCCTCCTTGAGGATTGTGTCCGCGACATCCCTTCCCGTGGAATGCTTCAGGCCGATATACACGTCGCTTCCATAAACCTGGCCGGCGTTTCCAGTGACGACGCCTACAAGAAATCCACCACCACCGTTCCGATGCTCGATACTCTGCTCACGCAGCTCAAGACCCATCCCGACCTCACACCGGGTGCGGTGCAGACCGCCATCCTGCTTCTGTCCGAGAATCCCTCACTCGACGTCTTTGCAAAATTCCCGCGTCTCCACGGGACATCGCCCACTCCCGGCACCGGTGATTTCAAGGCCGACACCGCCGATATCATCGCCGCCTTGCAATTGCTCACCGACATGGGCGTGACCGAACGCACCATCGCATCCGATTCCCAGTTGAAGATCGAGGCGATGATCGATCAAAAATCCCACGACCTCGCACTGCGCTACTACGGGATCACACCCGACACGGAATGGACCTACTGGAAGGGCGAACTGCTCGACGGCGACCCAAGCCTGCGCCATTACGCGTTATATGGCATCGCGGAATACTATCCCGATGTCGCCCTGCAGATGCTTCCAAAATGGGCCCTCGAAACCCGCCTCCCGGCGATCTACCGTCTCTCCGCAGTGCGTGCCATGGCCATGACACACCGCCCCGAGGCCATCCCGATCCTGCAAAAGATGGAGCAGGAGTTCGGCGCCAATACCGATCTATACCGCTCCGCTGATCACGCCACGAAATTTCTGACCAGCCAGCTCAACCAACCATCCTGATCCAATCAGCAAGATGAAAAATCCAGCATTCAAACACAACGCCTACACCATGGTGGAATTGATGATTGCCGTCGCAATCATTGCCGTTATTGCCGGCATCGCCATCCCCGCCTGGGAACGGGCAAGGCAGAGCGCCCAGAGGACAGGGCTGATCAACGAAATCCGCAACAACGCCGACGCATTCCAGAATTACGCCACCGACCACAACGGCAATCCCTCCCAGTCGCTCCCACCCACGGGCCAGCAACAGCAGATTCCCGACGGTATGGCCCCCTACATGCCAAAAAACAGCACATGGACCACCTCGCCCGATGGCGGCGGCTACTGGTTTTGGCTCAATAATGTCACCCACTTTCCGACCCTCTCCGGCTACAATGGATACATCTGCGTCACCTCCTGCGGCCTGCCGGAGGAGCAGTTGATCGAAATCGACAGCCTGCTGGACGATGGAAACTTGAACACCGGCTCCTTCGGCGCAAGCGGCGGATTCGTCTATTACGGCGTCCAATAGCCGGGAGCAATCTCATGACACAAAACTTTTGCGCCAAGTATAGTCAAACACCGTCCTGAACTCGATCTGCTGGAGCTTCACAAGTTCGCCAGTCGTCTCCGTCTCGCCAAATTTATTCTGCTCGCACAGTCCCGTAAAAAGATAGGGATCCCAGTTCGATTGCCTCGCCACCGTCGCCGAGACCGCGCTCGTCGCGTGGTGAAGCTCGCCAAACACCGGCAATGTCCCCGCCCTCCGGAACCAATACCGCGCATTTTCAAAATCCCCCTCACGCCGGTGCAGCATCCCATGCCAGTAGGCGCTCTCATCTCCATCCACTTTCTGAATGATCCCATGGCTCTCATCAATCGCATCACACGCATACAACAAAGCCCCCCTCACCAGCGGAAAAATCGCGGCGTTTGTCACCGGCAACCCATCGCTCAACGCCGCATCGTCCGCCGCCCGGATCTTGAGCACCTTCGGAATGTCCGATGCCTCCCTGGGATGCAGATTCTTCAGCAAATCATCATCGCGCCAGATGCTGTCCACAATGTCGGAATAGAGTTTCATGACCCCGATAAGGTGGATTCGGCCCGCAGCGGCGGCAAGTTTTTTCGGGATCACCCCCCGTCCCAGATCTTACAGACGAACCATCCCCCGGAATTTGACTTGCTCTTTGTTCCCACAATGTGTCGCATACTCCCCCATGCGCTCCGCGGATGCTCTCAAAGGACTCCATCGCTCTTTTCGCGCCGCGAAGCCGTCACCGCATTGCACTGGCGCCATTTTCATGTTTACAGAGGAAAAAGATACAAAAACGAGGATTCAAGGAGGTTATTAGCAGTTTTTTCGCTTCTGGCGTGAAGACTGCTATTTCGAGGGATATGGTCAAATCACTTTTAAAAACTCTGGGTGTCATTGCCCTGGCTGCCATGGTTGCAGGTGCTTACGTTTACTGGCCCACTGTGATCGCTTTCGCGCATACGGGAAAAATCCAATCTTCGCAGGCTGTGGCCGCTGCCAAAGCCCCTGATACCACGCCCGCCCCGGGCGTAATGCCTGCCAATGTCCAGTTCAAGCCCTCCATCACCCTTGATCTCCCGGCTGCGATCGACCAGGAGCTCATCCAAGCCGAATTCCGCGCAAACGGCCGGGAAAAAATGCATGTCGCCTTCACGAACAAAGGCAGCCAGTGCATCCGTCTGCATGTGCCCGCCGGTTTGATCTTCCAGAACGGCACCAGCAGCGTGGTTCTTCTCAAGTCGCGCGATTTCGACCTGAAATCGGGCGAGCTCAAGGAAGACGACGTCCAGGCTGCCGCAACCAGCGCATCCAACCAGGTGGTCGATGCCCCATTTTCACTCACCGTCCAGAGCGAGCCAAAACTCTTCCCTCTCCTCGCTTACCTGGAAAAGCACCCCGAAGTCTCTCAAAACGCCGTGCAGACCGCCGTCCTCGCCCTCACGGAAAACCTGCCTGTCAGCGCCTTTGCAAAATTCGCCCAAGCCGGTGGCGAAGCTCCTTCGAAATACGACAACTCGGCTTTCAAGGTCGAAACCAACGAAATCATCCTGGCCCTCTCCGTCCTGCGTGAAATCGGCACCCCCGACGACCACCTTGCTCTCACCATCGACCCTCAATTGAAGATCGAGGCCATGATCGACCCTCTCGCCCACGCCCTCGCGATGCGCTACTACGGCATCACCCAGGAAAACGAATGGGCCTACTGGAAGCACCACCTCCTCGAAGGCGAGGAAAGCACCCGCCACTATGCCCTCTACGGCATCGCCCGGTTTTATCCCGACGTCGCCTTGCAGATGCTCCCCACCTGGGTGCGCCAGGCCGATACGAATCCCGTTTACCGCATCTCAGCCGTGCAGGCCCTCGCTGAAACCCAGCGCCCGGAAGCCGTCACAGTCCTGCGCCAGCTTGAACACGAATTCGGGATGCTCACGGAAATCGGCAAAGCCGCCCACAACGCCGCAAACGTCCTCGACGCCCGCCTGAGCAAGACCACCGAGAGCAAGATCGCCTTCCGCGCCGGCCAGAACGTCCCCCAGCTCGCCCTGCAATAAGCGCAACTTACTTAAAGCAGATTCACCGGGAATCTCGTCGTCTTCGCCCTTTCAAGGATACTGCGCTGCCGGTGCATCAACGTCGGCCCCGGCGCATTGGGATTCCACCCCGTGGGATTCGGAAGCACCGCCGCCAGCATCGCCGATTGCTCCCTCGTCAAAGCCCTCGGCGCAACGTCGTAGTAATGCCTCGCCGCCGCCTTCACCCCATAGATGCCATCCCCCATCTCGATCACGTTTGCATAAAGCTCCATGATCCGTGGCTTCGACAGGAATAACTCCATCAGCACCGTGTAGTAGGCCTCCAGTCCTTTGCGAATCCACGAGCGCCCCTGCCACAAAAACAGCGACCGCGCACATTGCATCGTGATCGTCGAAGCCCCGCGCACCGGCTTCCCCTCCCGCTCCGCCTTCTTGATCGCAATATCCATCTCCTTCCAATCAAACCCATTGTGCTGGAAAAACCGTTCATCCTCCGAAATCCAAAGATGCTTGATGAACATCACCGGTATGCCATTGAGGCCGATGTATTCGTATTGAATCTTCGAGCGCGACGAACTCAAAACCATGCCCCTCAGCCCATGCAACACCATCGGCATCGCCAGGGGAGGATTAACAAACCGCACGCTCACAACCTCGACCACAGGAACCAGCACAAAAATACAAACGCACAGCACCATGCATTTGAATATCTTCCCCGACCTCGTGGATTTCCCCTTCGCCATCGCAGACGAATATCAGGCGCAACAACACCGCGTCAAATTCGCACCATTCCGATTCTCTCCCATAAGAGCACCGGACCACACCGCAGCGAAACCAGCACGCAGGTGCATCTTGGAGGGATACGCTTTGTCGTGTCCCCGTCAGCGATGCTTCTTAAAAAGCGAGCTCGACCCTACGGAATAAACCGGTGTCCATCTGTAACACTAACTTAATGCCAGTGAACTGGTATCTTCCCCAGTCCGCGATAGCTTCTTCGGCCCTCTCTCAGCAACACACTTCGCCACAGCGGTGTCAGTCCTTCCTTACGACACTGCACTCCCCTCATTCCATCCCCCTTCGCGGTTTAAGATTCCAATCACCACCAGCTACTTCTGCCCAATCTTGATCACCGACACCGACCCATTGGCCTGAAAATCCTTCCCGAAGGCAATCTCCACTTTCGGCACCGGCCCGTTCACGCCGGCAACGGTCACACTCGGCGGCGTGGTATATCCATACCCGCCACTCACGATCTCATAGCCAGTCACCACACCATTCTGCACGAGCGCATTGGCCACAGCATCCTTATGCCGCCACAGTTCCCTGCTGCCAGGGGGATAACGGTAAAAATTCGAAACCTCATTAAGCCTCTCGTCCGTCACGCCAAATTTACCCAGCGCCGACATCAGCGCCGCTTTATTCTCGCGCGCCTCGCCATCCGTGGGGCCGCCGCTTCCTGGCCCGGCGGGATGCACATGACTGAAAGCATCGCGGAAAACATCGGAAGTCACCCCGAGCGCCGAAGCCACCAGCACCACTGGCCTGCCATGATCCCGTCGGTCAGTCTCATGCCCACCCGAGAAAACGACCGGCACGCGCTGCACACCCCCGGGCGCCGGCGATGCCACATTCGGACCTTGCGCAAAAACCTGTAAACCGGTGATGGCCGCGGCGAATACAAAAGCGAATAATTTCATAGGTAACCTTGGGGGGCAGGGAAGTTTAGTGCCCCGGGATTCAACCCCTGGGCGATTCACTATGGCCCACGAATATCCCGCTTTCCCGCTGCCGCAAAGAAAAATAAGGGCCGATGATAGAGCGCCCTTGGAGGGACACGCTCTGTCGTGTCCCAGTCCGCGATAGCTTCTTCGGACTTCCTCTTCCTATTGCCGGACAATCCCGATCTTCACCGCATTATTCGGCGTGGAAATATCATCCACGAGGTACACCTTCATATGCCCGCAATCCGCCAGCAGCGTATTGCTGTGGTGAAACGCATTCGATGCCCCCGTCCCTTTCGCGATCTGTCCATTAAACGACGTCGGCACCGTGACAATTTTCGCGTACGCCGGATTATAACCCACCGGCACGCTCCGGGTCACCATCTTCCCAAAGTCGTAGGTCACGATCGACACATTCGCGATATCCATCGAGGTCACGATAATATCGAAATGCGGACCACCATGATCAGCCAGATGCAGCGTCTGCCCGAACTCCAGATTCAACATCTGCCGCTTCGCATCCCCTGCATGCAGTCCGGCCGGCACACACCACACAAGGAACAGCAACGACAACATCCGGATATGCAGCTTCATCACCGCATCCTAATACAAACCCCGCCCCCGCACAACACATTGTGACACACCG
>JBAVPB010000114.1:0-10956 GCA_049692655.1 Chthoniobacteraceae bacterium
CCGATATCCTGGACAAACGGAACAATCACCTGCTCGACGAAATCCAGATGGCACTGGAAACGCATACGACAGTGGTGGTGCCGTGGGGAGCGCGCCACATGCCCGATCTCGAGGCAAAGATCAAGGAATGGGGGTTTGCGGAAACCACGCATTCGAGCCACCAGGCGGTGTTTTTCAAGAACAAGGCGCTGATTGCGTTGATCTCGCTGCTTGACCGGCTGCCGGCGGATGAGAAGTAGGGAAGGCCGGAATCTCACTCCTGAGGCCCGCTCATCTGCTCAACCACCAATGCATCGATTTCGGTGCGATGGTCTTCGTAATAGGAAAGGCACTCGTAGATTTGTGCCCGCGTGAGATCTGGAAAACTGCGCTGCACGTCTTCCACGCTCGACCCGTTGACGATCAAGCCAATCACGTCATGCACACTGATACGAGTGCCTTCGATGATCGTCTTACCACCACAGACTCCGGGCATATTCACCAAGTAACGATAACCAGTAGCTACCATGGCTGACATGGTTATACCCCGACGCTGTTCCTCGCAAGCTGCTTATCGTATCTGGTGATATCTAGTATCAAGCAGGACATTATCAGCTACCTGCATTGATCCTTTCGCAATTCGCTTTGATGGCCTTCTCCATTACGTCGGCGTCTTCTTCGCTCAAGCTCCCATACGCTTGTTCAAGCGCCGTCTGGCGATGTGTTCGGGCAATCTCAGAAAGACTATGAATATAGCCTGCGACATCCTTCAGCTTTTGTGGCGGAAGTGTTTTCAATTCCTGCATGATCATTTCCAACTCGCTCATGTCAGGGCGAACCTACCAGATTTCTGAAAGTGCGGCAAGCATCGCCCCATCCGGACAATGGCTCAATTTGAAGAAATTATTGCGCTCCTAGATTAAAAGGACAAGAATATGCAGCATGACCTTGCTTTGGTTAGCCGTTGGGCTGCTTGCCATATTCACTTTTCTAAAGGCCAGAGTTTTAGTGCAAATAACCGCAGCGCGGCGAACAGGACTTTATCCAGCGCACGGAAAGGCTACAACGGCCGATGTCGAGAGGCTGCTTCGCTCAGGACATGGGGACTGGGCGATTCGCTGCTTGCGTGAAATAAACAATGTGAGTTTGGCACATGCGACAAAAATAGCCGACAAGATGGCGGTTCAGTAAATTACATCAAACTGAGCCACTACCCTCATCCGGCACCCCTCCGGGACTCATTCGTTTTCTTGCGATTGGTCCGGTGGGTTCCGCAGCCCCTGCCGGGGCTGAGTCGATTTTCGTTCAAAGGTCCGGTGGTTTGCACCACCGGCTAATTTCCGGCAACCCTCCGGGTTGCTTTGAATTATGCGCTTTGTCTAACAGCTAAATTTTTACAGCGCCTTTGCGGCGTCGATCACGGCTTGGGCGGTGATGCCGAGTTCCTTCATCACTTCGCCGCCGGGGGCGCTGATGCCGAAACGGCTGATGCCGATGACGCGGCCCTTGAGTCCGACGTATTTCCACCAGAGGTCGGGGACGCCGGCTTCGATGGCGACGCGTTTTTCCACGGCTGGAGGAAGGACTTCGTTGCGGTAGGCGAGCGGCTGGCTGTCGAAACGGTGGAAGCTCGGGATGCTGACGACGCGGACGCCTTCGCCGAGTTCCTTCGCAGCTGCGACGGCGTGCTGGAGTTCGCTGCCTGCGCCGAGGAGGATCAGTTTCAACGGGCCGGTTTCCTTGATGGCGATGTAGCCGCCCTTGAGGACGCCTTCGCGGCGTGTCTCGACGGGGATTTCGTTGAGATTCGGCACGGCCTGGCGCGAGAGGGCGAGAAGCGTGGGGCCATCGATGCGCTGGATGGCGGCGACGAATGCGCCGACTGTTTCCTCTGGATCGCCGGGGCGGATGACATCGAGATGCGGGATGACGCGAAGGCCGCTGACGGTTTCCACGGGCTGGTGGGTGGGACCATCCTCCCCCACCCCGACGCTGTCATGGGTGAAGATGTAAACGGTCGGGAGACCGCTGAGCGATGCGATGCGGATCGATGCGCGGCAGTAATCGGCGAATACCAGGAAGGTCGCGCCGCTTGCGCGGAAGATGCCGTCGTAGGCGATGCCGTTCATGATGCCGCACATGCCGTGCTCGCGGATGCCGAAGTGGATGTTGCGACCGGCCCATGTGGCGGGCGTGAAATTGCCGCCGTCGGCGATGTAGTTGAGTGTCGAGCCGTGCAGATCGGCGCTGCCGGAGATGAGCGCGGGCAGAGCTTTTGCGATGGGCTGGAGGACGTCGCTGCCGGCTTTGCGCGTGGCGATCTTTGCGTCGGCTGGAAACGGCGGGATCTTGGAAAAGAGGTCGGCGGGGACTTCCTTTTTCAGGTCGGCGTCGAGTTCCTTTGCGAGCGCGGGGTTTGCGGCCTGCCATGCGGCGTAGGTCTCGCTCCATTTGTCATAGGCGGCGGCGAGTTTCTTTGCGTGCGCGGCAAAATAGGCGTGGGTCTCGGGGCTGACGTAAAAATGTTCGTCGGGGAGGCCGAGTTGCTTGCGATCCTTATCGACGAACTTCGCGCCACCTTCACCGTGCGCCTTGGAGGTGCCGGCGACTTCGGGGATGCCTTTGCCGATGAGGGTCTTTGCGATGATGAGCTGGGGTTTGCCGCTCGTGGCAGCCTTGGCTGTTTCAATGGCGGCGAAGATTTCCTCGAGATCGTTGCCACCCTTTACGGTCTGCACTTCCCACTCGATCGCCTGGAAACGCTTTGCGGCGTCCTCGGACTGGGTGACGTTTGCCATGGCATCGAGCGTCACGTCGTTGGAATCGTAAATGAGGATGAGGTTATCGAGCTTGAAATGGCCGGCGAAAGCGATGGCTTCCATGGCGACGCCTTCCTGCATGCAGCCGTCACCCGCGAGCGCGACGATGTGGTTGTCGAAAATCTTGTGGGTGGACGTGTTGTATTTCGCGGCGGCCATTTTCTGCGAGACCGCGTAGCCGACGGCATTTGCAACGCCCTGGCCGAGCGGGCCGGTGGTGGCCTCGACGCCGAGGGTTTCGTGAAATTCGGGATGGCCCGGGGTGCGGGAACCGAATGCGCGGAATCTTTTCACCTCGCCGATGGTCATCTGCGGGAAGCCGCTCAGATGCAGCCATGAGTAGAGGAACATGGAGCCGTGGCCTGCGCTGAGGATGAAACGGTCGCGGTTCAGCCATTTCGGCTCCACGGGATTGTAGCTGAGGGATTCGCCGAAAAGCACGGCGCCGATCTCCGCGCAACCGAGAGGGAGGCCGAGGTGGCCGGATTGACAGGTATGGACGGCGTCCATGGCGAGACCGCGGGCTTCATTGGCGGCGCGGGAAAGTGATTTTGTGTCCATAATGTAGGATTTCTAGGTAAAATAGGTTTCAGCGATCAATAATCGCAGAGCATGGAGAAACTGCGTCTGCCAAGTCAAGGATGGAGGCGAATGTTTCCTGATCGTAACAATTTAAGGGAATTTTAAGCTTTAAGTTTGAAGTGTTAAGGAGGCCCTCCACCAGCAGGATGGACAGCCCGCCATTCTTTGGAACTACTTTGAAAACTCGCGATTGCAGTAAACACGAGGAAAAGCTATTTAATGGCATGCCTTTCGATCCTCCCGGGCGTTATGCGATGGTCGTATTCAGATGCGTCAGAGTTGCGATCATTACCGATCTGGTTGCCTGCTTCTTGCCAATGTGCTTTGCGTTTAACGGGCAGGCGGGTCGTTTCTTATATATTTTTTCCGGTGGTGGAGGCGCCGTCGCATTTGTGCTGGCCATTTTTTCATCCCTTTTTGGCGTCGCATTTGTCGCTTCTGCGAAATGGAGCTTGTTTGCTCAAGCTTTTGCGATGTTTATAGCATCACTTTTCGGCGTGTTGATATTTACGCCATCAATGCCGCGTTAGGGCACTACTGACCGCCGGAAGGCAGACAAATCCACTCGCGGATGGACAAGAGGCGATTCTGCGCTATCTTTGCGCGCTCGATATGTTTTCGCAGCTTTCAGACAAACTTCAGGATGTTTTCAAGGATCTTCGCGGTCACGGGAAGATCACGGAGACGAATATCACCGACGCGATGCGCGAAGTGCGCATGGGATTGCTGGAAGCGGATGTCGATTTCAACGTGGCGAAGGGGTTCATTGCCCGGGTAAAAGACAAGGCGCTCGGTGAGGAAGTGCTGCGGAGCATCAGCCCCGGACAGCAGATTGTAAAAATTTTCCAGGATGAACTGACGGCGCTCCTTGGCGGCGACACTGAACCGCTGAATCTGGATAAACCGGCTCGCATCCTGATTGTCGGCCTCAACGGTGCGGGCAAGACGACTTCCTCGGCAAAACTGGCGAACTGGCTGAAAAAGCAGGGAAAAGCGCCGTTGCTGATCGCCTCGGATTTGCACCGTCCGGCTGCGGTCGAGCAGCTTGCGACACTGGCGCAGCAGATCGGCGTGCCTGTATTCAGGCCGGAACCGGGCGAGACGGATGTGGTGCGCTCCGCGAAAAAAGCGCTGGCATGGGCCGAGGAACAGAACGGCAACGTGGTGATTTTCGACACGGCAGGCCGGCAGGAAATCGACGAGGCGCTGATCCATGAGATCAAGCTGCTCAAGGAATTTTTACAACCGCAGGAGATCCTGCTCGTGGCGGATGCGGCGACGGGCCAGCAGGCGGTGAGCGTGGCGACGCATTTCAATGATGCGCTGCAGATCACCGGGCTGGTGCTTACCAAGCTGGACGGCGATGCCCGCGGCGGCGCGGCGCTTTCCATGCGCGAGGTAACGCGGAAGCCGATCAAATTTGCCGGCACGGGCGAGAAGATGGAGCAATTTGAGCCATTCCACCCCGACCGGCTGGCGGGACGCATACTCGGGATGGGCGACGTGGTGAGCCTGGTGGAGAAGGCTGCGGAGATGATCGACGAGGAGGAAGCGATGCGCATGGAGAAGAAAATGCGCACATCAGGCTTTGACCTGAACGACTTTCTTTCCCAGTTTAAAATGATCAGAAAACTCGGTCCCCTGGAAAATGTGCTTGGCATGTTGCCCGGGATGAGTAATCTGAAGGGCTTTTCGGTTGATGAAAAACAGTTGAAACGGGTCGAGGCAATCGTGCTTTCGATGACAAACCATGAGCGGACGAGGCCGGACATTCTGAATGCACGGCGGCGGCAGCGCATCGCCCGGGGCAGCGGAACGTCGGTGACGGAGGTGAATGACCTTCTTCAGCGTTTTAATCAAATGAGAAAAATGATGAAGAATACGGGAAAGTTAAAGAAAATGATGATGGCCCAGAACCGTGGGGCCGGTATGTTTGGCAGGTAATTTAAAAGAACAAGATTATGGCAGTTTCAATTCGCTTACGCAGAGAAGGATCGTTGAACAATCCTTACTATAAAATCGTGGTGGCAGACCAGCGCAGCCCGCGGGACGGAAAATTCATCGAGATCATAGGCAACTACGATCCGAAGAAGGCCGGCCTGAACTCAAACATCGACCTCACAAGGGCCGACTACTGGGTGGACAAAGGCGCGCGCCCGAGCGACACGGTGCGCAGCATTATCAAAAAGGCAAAAAAAGCAGCTCCAAAGGCCGCTTAAATCCCGCGCGTCCTTTTTTGGGCGCGTGTAAATCCTGAAGGCAGCCGTGGAAGAATTTCTCGAGTTTGTCATTCGCCAGCTTATCGAGTTCCCCGATGAGATGGTACTGACGCGGCTTGAAAACCCCAGGAAAGTCATTTTCAAAGTGCAGCTCCGGCAGAGCGACATCGGCAGGGTGATCGGCAAACACGGCCAGACCATCAATGCGATCCGGAATCTGCTCAGTGCGGCGGCCTCGCGGCATGGGCAGCGGGCGATGCTGCAGATTGACGAAGAGCCGCGGTAGTTAAATTTTTCCGAAGGTAGCCGCTTCCTCGAGCGTTACCGCTTCCGTATCCTTGGCGAGGGCGTGCATGCTGGCGATCCAGATGATGCCGGCGACGAGCATGATCGTGGAGACAACGAAGAACGCGAGGTTCCACGAGCCGTGGTCCTTGATCCAGCCGATGAGCCATGGCGACAAAGCATCGCCCAGCAGATGGATGACGAGGATATTCAATGCGTAGGCCGTAGCGCGCATGGCGGGAGGAGTGACGTTTGCCAGGGCGGTGTTTGAGGGGCCGATGTTGAGGAAGAGGAAGAACATCGCGAAGAAAATGAAGACCCATGCCATGGGGAACGGCACGTAGAGCATTGCGATCGTGCAGGGGAAGCCAAGCAGCATTCCCACACCTGAAACCAGAAAATAAGAGCCGGAGAAGCGGGCGCGTAGTTTGTCACCGAGCCAGCCGCCGAGCAGGGTCGAGATGAGCCCGGACACGACCAGGATTCCACCGAAGATCACATCGACGCTCTTGAGCGGGAGCCCGCGCGCTTCCACGATATAAGTGGGCGCCCATACCGAAAGGCCTCCGATTGCAAAGGTCATGGCCGTCTGGGCGAGGATATTGGTGATGAGAGACGGGATTTTGAAGAGCTTCTTGTAATCGGATAATTTCGGGTGCGGTGCTTTCTCCTTGGTCACGGCCAATTTCAGGTCGCGCGGCTCCGGCATGAACATGCAGATGGCGGCGAGCAGCAGGCCGGGGGGCGTCACCAGGAAAAATGCCCAGCGCCAGTTGAGCGCGTGCTGGATCACGCCGCCAAGCACGTAACCGAGGGCGCTACCGACAGGAATCGCCATGAAAAACCATGCGAGCACCTGGCCCCGTTTTTCCACGGGGTAGAAATCGCTGATGATGGTAGGGGCGGCAGGGCCGTAGCCTGCCTCGCCAATTCCCAAAAATGCGCGGGTACAAAGCAGGACCACAAAACCGGTGGCAAAGCCGGTATAACCACTTGCGAGACTCCAGACAGCTACGCTTGCCGCAATGATCTTCCAGCGCGAATAGCGGTCAGCAAGCCATCCGAAGACGGGAGCTGTGATCATGTAGCTGAAAATGAAGGCGGTGGTGAGCAGACCGGCATGGCCATTGGCATCAGGATCGCCTGCAAGAAACTCTTTTTTGATCTCCGGGATGACGGCAGCCAGAATGTAGCGATCGAGGTAGCAGAAAAGATTGATCACCAGCAAAAGGGCCAGGGCGCGGCGGGCGTCGTTCCTTGGAGGTCTGGCTGTGGCGATCATTGCGCGAAGAGTGCCTAATAAGCGGTTTTCCCGCCATTAAAAACTTTTTTGATCCGCATCTTCCTGATTCAATCCCGCGAAATGTTGTTGTCCTACGCAAAATTTTTCGCGCGACTCATTTACCGGGTGACTGCCCGCGGGGTGGAAAACCTGCCGGCGGGCGGCTTCCTGCTGCTGCCGAACCATGTGACGTGGGTGGACGCGATCGTGCTGCAAATGGCGTGTCCTCGCGAGATCCGGTTCATGGTGTTTGACGAAATCTACCGGCAGCCGGCGTTGAACTGGTTTTTCCGCATGATCAAGGCGATCCCGATTTCGCAGCGCCATGCCAAGGATGCGTTGCGCAAGGCGGCGGAGATGATCAAGGCAGGAGAGATCGTGTGCATATTTCCCGAGGGGGAATTGTCGAGGTCGGGCATCCTGCTGCGGCTCAAGCGCGGGTATGAATTAATCGCGCGCGAGGCTGAGGCCCCCGTGGTGCCGGTGTGGATGGACCAGCTCTGGGGATCGATTTTTTCCTATTACGGGGGGAAGTATTTCAAGAAGATCCCGCGCAAGATCCCCTACCCCGTGATGATTTCGTTCGGCAAGCCACTCACGACGGCAGAGGCGGACATCGCGACTGTGCGTGAGCGGATGCTGGAGTTGGGCGAGGAGTGCTACGCGCACCGGCCGATCCTGCAAGCGCACCTGGGCGAATCGTGCCTGCGGGGATTGAAGCACAAGCAATTTGACGTGGCGCTGGTGGATGGGATGGACCATGGCACGCTCACGCACGGGATGGTGCTGGCGGTGGCGAGCGCGCTGAGCCGTTACTTGCGGAAAACTTGCAAGAACAAGCGGATCGCGGCGGTGTTGCCCAATGGCAAGGGAGCGGTGATCGCGAATCTGGGGATCATGCTCGCGAACAAGGTGCCGGTGAATCTCAACTTCACGGCGGGGCGCGCTTCGCTGGAGGCTGCGATGCGGATCGCGGGACTGGAGGATGCGATCAGCGCGGAGGCGTTTGCGAAGAAGTTTCCGGAATTTCCATTCCCTGCAAACGTGATGCACCTAGAGCAGATCATCCCGAAGTTGAAGATCCAGATTGCGATCTGGCGCGCGTTGGTTTTTCTGCTGCCGTGGCAGGCGCTGGCGTGGCTGCTTGGGATTCCGCGGCAGGGAGGGCATGAGGAGGCGGTGATGCTTTTCACGAGCGGGAGTTCCGGTGAGCCGAAGGGGGTGGTGCTGAGCCACTACAACATCCTGGGGAATGTGTCGCAGTTCTCGCTGATGGTGAATTTCACGCGCAAGGATTGTGTGCTGGCGTGCCTGCCTTATTTCCACTGCTTTGGCTGCACGGTGACGCTCTGGTTTCCGATGATCGAAGGGATCCGGGTGGTGACTTATCCGAACCCACTGGATGCATCGAAGAATGCGGCGCTGATCAAGCGCTACGGGGTGACGATGCTGCTGGCGACGCCGACCTTTTTGCGCAGCTACATGCGGCGGGCGGAGCCAGAGCAATTGACTTCGCTGACGTTGATCGTGACCGGCGCGGAGAAGCTGCCTGCGGAACTGGCGGCGGCATTCAAGGAGCGATTTGGCAAGGAAGTGATGCAGGGTTACGGCCTCACGGAAACCTCGCCGGTGGTGAGTGCGTGCCTACCCGAGCCGCCGAGCCGGCCGGGGGACAGCGTGCAGCCTTCCAGCCGTGCGGGGTCGGTGGGAAAACTGGCGCCGGGGATCGCAGCGCAGATCCGTGATCCGGAGACTGGCGAGGTGCTTTCGCTGCACGACACGGGGATGCTGTGGCTGCGGGGGCCGAATATTTTCGAGGGCTATCTCAATGACCCGAAGCGGACTGCGGATGTGATGCAGGACGGGTGGTTCAAGAGCGGGGACCTGGCGAGGTTTGATGATGACGGGTTTCTTTTTATCGAGGGGAGGCTGTCGCGATTCTCGAAGATCGGCGGGGAGATGGTGCCCCATGAAACGCTGGAGGCGAAGATTGCGGAGGCTCTCAAGATCCCGAGCGACGAGCGGTCGATTGCGATTGCGAGCGTGCCGGATGAGGCGAAGGGAGAGGCGCTGGTGCTGCTGACTACGAGGGAGATCGATGCGGCGGAACTACGGGCGAAGCTTTCGGAGTTGGGGCTGCCGAATCTTTGGATCCCGAAGAAGATTCATCGCATCGAGGCGATCCCGGTGCTGGCTTCGGGGAAGCTGGATTTGAAACACATCAAGGATGCGGCACTGGTGGCGGTTGGCAGGGATGCGGAATAGCAGAGGGTTGGTAAGGGTTGGCAAAGGTTGATGAGCCTTGGCAAAACCACGTAAACTGAAAGGCCGCTTTGGAAGCGGAATTTCGTCCTAAAATACTTCCATGTTGCCGGAAACGCCGGAATCGCGACGGATCGAGGCGAGGCGTTTGCGCATGTCGCGCTCGGTGCCGGGGCGGTTCACGAGCTTGGCGACTACGTCAAATACGAGGGGCAGTGTGGAGATGACTCCTACGGAAAACATGGCGATCGCGGTGGCTTTCTGGGCGGAACGGCGCATCTTGCCGGCGACCAGCAATCCCGCGCCGAAGCCGAGCGCGGTCTGTGTGAGTGCTACGAGTCCGGTGACCGGAACGTGGTCGGGAGTTTTCATGATGGATGTCGCCATAGGGGTAGTATGCAGCTTTTGTTAAAAAAATAAACTCGAATATACTTTGCTATTCTTATTTACTCTTTGGAACATCTTTCAAGCCAGATTCTTACAAATCTTTTATGTCTCAAAAAATTTATGCACTTATTCTGGCAGGCGGCAGCGGGGAACGCTTCTGGCCGCTGAGCCGGAAATCGAGGCCCAAACAGCTCCTTGCGCTTTTTTCGGACCAGACGCTGCTTGAAAACACTGTAAACCGCCTCAAGGGGCTGGTGGAAACGAAAAACATCCTGATCCTGACGAACCAGGACCAGGAAGCGGCGGTGCGGGAGCTGATGCCGGACCTTCCGGCGGAAAATATCGTGGCCGAGCCGGAGAAACGGGACACGGCGGCTGCCATCGCGCTGGGCGTGGGATGGGTTTCGAAGCGGGACCGGACTGCGACGATGATGGTGCTGTCGGCGGACCATCTGATCCAGGACACGGCGGGTTTTCAAAAAACGCTGAGGACTGCGGTGGCTGCGGCGGAGGAATCGGGCAAGCTGGTGACGATCGGCATCAAGCCGACATGGGCGTGCCCGGGGTTTGGCTATATCGAGCAGGGGGACAAGGTGGCGACCGTCGCGAAAGATGGGGCGGAGGTCTATGAAGTGGCGCGGTTCCGGGAGAAGCCGAATGCGGCGCTGGCGGAGACGTTTTTGAAGCAGGGGAATTTTCGCTGGAATGGGGGGATGTTCATCTGGACGATCCCGTCGATCCTCTCCGCGCTCAAGCGGCACACGCCGGAGCTTGGGGCGTTTGTCGAGAAGGTGCATGAGTGCAGCGATCTGGCGGCCTTGCTGAAGGCGCATTTTTCGGTGCTGCCGAAGATTTCCATCGACTATGCGGTGATGGAGAAGGCGCATGTGCTGATGGTGGAGGCGACTTTTGACTGGGACGATGTCGGGGGCTGGGCGGCGGCTGCGAAATACTGGAAGCAGGACGAGCACGGGAACATCGGGAATGCGGAGATGACGACGCACGATTCGTTGAACAATATTGTTTATACGACTGAAAAGGCGCATATCGCGCTGATGGGGGTGCGGGATTTGATCGTGGTGCAGACGGGGGATTCGATCCTGATCGCGAGCCGGCATGATGCGGAGAATATCAAGAAGCT
>JBAVPB010000115.1:0-23339 GCA_049692655.1 Chthoniobacteraceae bacterium
TTCGACGATCCCGAGGCGGTGTTCCATGCCATCGCACATTTCCGGAAGAAAATGCATGACGTCGTCCTCCTGCAGGTGCTCGACCCGTGCGAACTCGACCTCTCGATCGACAGCGTGGCGGAATTCATTGACATGGAGACTGGCGAAAAACTGGAACTCGATCCCGCCCTGGCCCGTCTCGGCTACAAGGAGGAGCTCCAGAAATCCATAGACGAATGCCGCCGGAAATGCGCGGTGATGAACGTGGATTTCCGCCTCGTCTCCACTGCGGAAAGCTTTGACGATTTTGTCGCCCAATATCTCGCCGAGCGCCGGCGAATGTCGCTCTGATGTCGCTGCTCTCCCCATGGATGCTTTACGGGCTTGGCATGCTTTCCGTGCCCATCCTGATCCATTTGTGGCAGCGCCGGCGCGTGGTGCAGGTGCATTTCAGTACACTACGGTTCCTCAAAATCGTGGCGGCGAGGACGAGCCGCAGTTCGCGCCTTGAAAACGTGCTCCTCCTGCTGCTGCGATGCCTGATTTTTGCGCTCCTCATCGTGGCGGCTGCGCGTCCCGTGCTGACGACAAAAACAGCGAAGCTCTTCGGCGGCGATGTGCCCCGCACCGTGGTGCTGGTGGTGGATAACTCGATGAGCATGAGCTACCGCACCGGAGACCAGACCCGTCTGGATGTGGCGAGAAAACTGGCACTCACGGTCCTTGATGATCTGAAACCCGGTGACGATGTTGCGGTGATGAGTGTGGATGACCGTGCGCAATTACTCATCGCCGAACCGACGCTGGATCACGGCGTGGCGCGCCAGATGATCGAAAGCATCCGCCCCGGCGAGGCGCGCTCTGATTTTTCCGTGGTATTCCGGCAGGCTGCAAAGGCCGTGGCCCGTGGTTCGCACGGCATGCGCGAACTTTATTTTTTCACCGATAACCAAGAGAGCGGCTGGCGGTTTGATCGTGCAGCTGTATTTGATGACGCATGGACAAAAAGCGAACTCCATCCCGCGATCGTGCAACCCGACGACCTGGTCGCGGCCAATGCCGCCGTCGAGGAAGTAAAAACCAAATCCCCCTTTGTAACCCCCGGTGATCTTTTTGCCGGCAGCGCGGTTGTTGTGAATTTTTCCAGCCACCCGTCGCAGGAACTGCTCGAGATCAAGTTCGGTGGAAAACGCGTCGCGCAGAAGCCGCTCGATCTCGCGCCGGGTCAATCGGTCGAGGTGCCTTTTGAATTCACGGCACCCGCCATTACCGGTCATTGGGCGCAGATAGTCGCCAGCATCGAGGGCGACAATCTTCCTGCCGACGATCAATTCTATTCCGTCATCCCGGTTTACCAATCCCCGCATGTGCTGATTGTGGAAGGTCAGGAATCGGGCGGGGAACGCCTTCACTCGGGGTATTTTTTGCAAAAAGCGCTGGCTGCTGGCGAATCGGATCTCGCATCGATCAAAGCGATCCCGGTTGCCCAACTCGATGACACGACCCTTGAAAATTATTCCGCCGTCTTTCTCGCCGACATCCCGGGCTTAAGCGATCGCGCGCTCGTGCGGCTGGAAGGCTTTCTACAGGGTGGGGGAACTGTTGTGCTTTTTCCAGGAGACCTCGCGAATATCAAGGATCTCTCCCGCATCGATTTCCTACCGGCCCGGCCGCTTGGCGTTCGCGAACTCCCCGCAGGGCGCCTGGCGACGCACGTCACGGAGCCGGACCACCCGCTCATCGCAAACGCATGGGACGCCGATACCCCTTTCCCCGCATTGCCGCAGCGCAGGATCATCGACTGGAAGCTCAACGCTGGCGCGAAAGCCCTCGTTACCTTTGCAAACAACGCGCCGTTCCTCATCTTCGCCGATCACGGCCCCGGTCGCGCGATTATTGTGAACGCCTCCCCGGACCGGGCATGGGGCGATTTTCCGTTGTCGCCCGCATTCCTCCCTCTCGTGCAACAAATCGCGCGGTTCTCGGCGGCGCAAACCGGCATGCACGCAAATTTCACCACAGGCGACGCTCTGCCCGCTTCCGCAAATCTCCCCCGCGACGAGGCCCTCACGGTGAAATACCCCGACGGCACTACGCACGATATTCCCGTTGGTCAAAGATCACAATTGGTCGATCGCGCGGAGCAAAGCGGATTCTATCAAATCAGCTCGCCAAAATCGGGCGCTCTGCAAATGCTGGCGGTGAACGCCGACCGCCGCGAATCGAACCTGAAAGTAATCGATCCCGCCGCGCTCTCAAAAATCATCCCGAACGAAACCGTCACCGGCCTGGATAATCTCAAGCTCTTCCTCGCGCGCAGCCGCGGCAATGTCCCCTTGTGGCCGCTCCTGCTCCTGCTCGCGCTGCTAGCGTTCGCCGCCGAGGGGATTCTCGCGAACATCATGGCGCGCAACCGGGCGCAGGGCGACGCCACGCAGATCAAGACCGGCAGATTGAACAAGCGCCGCCCCGGTGTTTCATTCCGGCCGGCTGATGTGGAGACCAGGCCGTGAACGATCTCCTCTGGCACCCTGTCATTCCGTGGCCGTTGCTGTGCATCGCGGTATTGCTGGCTGCGGCGGGCATCGGCTGGAGTTTGCTGCAAGGAGTGCGCTCTGTCAGACGCATCGCCGTGCTTGGAACCCTGCGCGCGCTCATGCTTGCGGCGCTGCTCCTGATCCTGCTTCAGCCCCAGATGCGCCGCGACGAAGTTACCGTCCTCCGCCCGCAACTCGCAGTGCTGGTCGATACCTCGGAAAGCATGAACGACCCGGTCGATGATCACCAGCCACTCCGCGCCGCGCGGGTTCGCGATTGGTTCCAGTCAAAGGCCGTGGCGGAAGCCGGGAAGGACTTCGACCTGCGCGTTTTTGGTTTCGACCGCACTCTCACCGAGCAATCGCTCGATTTTGCAAAACTGAAATTCGCCGGTTCCCCATCAAATGTATTAGACGCCGTGGACCAGGTGCAGGAACGCTTCCGCGGCCAGCCGCTCGCCGGTATGCTGCTTCTGAGCGATGGCCTTGATACCTCCGGCGCCCCATCGGCCCGCGCCGTCTCCTCCAGCGTCCCTGTTTACACCTTCGAACTGGAAAACCCATTCGTCCCAAAACAAATCGCAAAACACATCTCGATCGCCAGCGTGGATTATCCGCCGCGCGTTGTGGTCGGGTGGAATGGCGAAATCCGCGTCACCCTCGCCGGTTCCGGCATGAGTGGCCAGACCGTCCCCATCGAGCTCTGGCGCGACGGTCGCAAGCAGGCCGAAACCCATGTCGCATTCAATGACGCCGAACAAACCCGCCAGGCCGCATTCGCCATCGCGCACGACCACGCCGGCGCTGTGCAATACGAGATCCGCGTCAACGATCCTGCTGCCGACAAGGAAGCGCATTCCTACCCCTTCATCATCGAGGTCATGGAAGCTGGCAATCGCGTGCTCTATATCCAGAACTCGCTCGGTTTTGATTTCAAATTCCTCCGCAAAGCCATCCTCACCGACCGCAACCTGCAGCTCAGCGCCTTCGTCCGCTGGGCGGATGGACGCCTCGCCAGCTTCGGTGATAATGGCACCCAGCCCGGCAGCGTCGATTTCACGCCGAAAGCGCTGGCAAATTGCGCGGTCGTCATCCTCGGCGACCTCGCGCCGGAAGCCCTCTCGCAGGCGAATTGCGCGGCGATCCGCGACTTCGTGGACCACGGCGGCGGCCTCGTCCTGCTCGGCGGCCCGAACCTCTTCGCCGAGGGTGGTCTTGCGAAAACGCCACTCGCCGCCCTGCTCCCCGTGAAAGTCCCCGCGCCCTACCGCGAGGGAAATTTTCCCGTTCAAATCACCGACACCGGACTGCATCATCCCGTCTTCGGCCCGCTCTTCGCGCAGGTAAAGGATTTTCCGCCGCTGCTCACCTGCAATGAAACCGAGGGCGTCATGCCCTCCGCGGAAGTCCTCATGCAGGTCGCCGCAAATGGCGCATCGCACCCCCTCATCGTCGCCACGCGCTTCGGCCAGGGCCGCGTGGTCGCCGTGCTTACGGATACCATGTGGCGCTGGCGTCTCGCCGCAGCAGGCTGGTCGTCCGACCGCTCGCCGCACGATACATTCTGGACGCAGCTCATGGACTGGCTCATTCCGAAGGAGCAGGACAAGCAGAACAGCAACCGCATCGAGCTCTACACCGAGCGCACGAGCTACACATTCGGCGAGCGCCCCGAGGTCCGCGCCATCGTCCGCACCCCCGCGCCGGATGTGAAATTGCCCGCCACCCTCCCGCTGGAAATTCGCACCCCCGACGACAAGGTCTTCAATTACATCCTCAAGCCCGCCACGCTCCAGACAAAGGACGGCAAGTCCGTCAGCGGCTACCGCGTGCAGGTCGATCCAAACGTCCCCGGCATGTTCAAGGCAAAATCCTCGCTCAAGCTCGATGGCGTCGATATCAGCGCCGACACCCGTTTCATCGTGAATCGCCCCGCCACCGAGATCACCGGCAAACCCATCGACCGCGAATTGCTCAAGCGCATCGCCGAAAACACCGGTGGCAAATTCTACAGCATCGGAAGCTGGGACAACTGGCGCAACGACCTCCACTACCACGAGCAGCATTTTTCCCGTGTCCAGTTGCTCGATTTATGGAACCATCCCCTCCTGCTGGGGTTCCTCATGCTGCTGCTCACCGCCGACTGGATCACCCGCAAACTCTGGAATCTCCCATGAACATCCGCCCCTGCCTCTATCTCATCGCCGCGCTCGTCTGCGCCCATCTGCAAGCGCAGACCCAGACGAACCTCATCCCAAACCCAACTTTCAACGACCCGAAAGACCCTCTGGCAACATGGCGCACCGCATTTCCATACGAGCCATTCTATGTCGATAACATCAAATACGTGAAACCCTCCACCCAGCTCGGTAAAACATGCGTGCTGCTCGACCTCCCACCCGGCATCGCCGGCAACCAGGGCGGGAAAATCGAGAGCGCATTCGTCAAGGCCGAGCCCGGTGCCACCTACCGCGTCGAGATCGATTGCATGACCGGCGACTTCAGCGCCAAGCTCCACGCCGAGGCATGGACGACCGATCCGAAGCCCATCGTCAAGCCCGACAAATTCCGCGTCCCCGCCGCCCCCGATCATCCCGCGCTGGTCATGTGTTACCGCGCGCAAATGCCCGACCCACCCGCCAACTCGAAAAAATGGACCACCATCTCGCGCGAGTTCACCGTCCCCGAGACAGTCGTGGTCGCCGGGGAGGACCAAGCCCCGGAATATCTCTCGCTCAAGGCGGTCGCCTACGCAGCCACCATGGGCGCGGGCAAATCCTACTTCACGAATTTCCGGCTCTACAAAATCAAATGACACGCAACGGAATTTTTTTGCCCACCGAGCCCATCAGCAGAAATCCTGTAAATCCTGTCCAAAAATTCTCCGTCTCTGCGCACAAACTGAGTTTCCCTCCCCATGGACATTCCCCAAACCCCAAGCTAGTATGACCCCATGCCCCTGAACCCGCAAAGCGTTCATCAACGTTTGCACAAAACGGCTCTCCTGTTCCGCTGGACGTCCGGCGCGCGTTTCCTCATTTCCGGCGCGGCAGGCTCGCTTTTCTTCCTCATGGTGTTCCTGCTTTGTGACACCCAGTTTCACTTCGGTGCGGTCGGCCGCTGGTTCGGCTTTTTGCTCACCGTCCTTTCGCTCCTCCTCGGCGTGGCGCTGGCACTCCCGGCCCTCTTCAAAAACATCTCCGATGCCAGCATTGCCCGTCGCATCGAGCGCGCCTGCACCGGCTCACGCAACGTCCTCATCAACGCCGTGCAATTCGACAGCGAACTCGCCGCCGGTTCCTCCCTGCGCGCCGCATTGTTCGAGGAAATGGAGGACCCGTTCAAGCAGGTCCGCTGGCGCGAGGTCTTCGACCTCCTCCTGCTGAAACGCCTCGCGCTCACGCTCGCCGGCATCGCGGCGCTCATCACGCTCTGGGGCGTCATCCGCCCTGCGCATTTTGTGAATTCCGCGGAGCGCATCTTTCTCCCGGCCAGCAACATCGCCCCGCTCACGCGCACGCAGATCAAGGCGATCACCCCCGGCGATGTGCAGATCGTCCACGGCGGCGGCGTGGTGCTCAAGGCGACGCTCGGCGGCGATATCCCGACCGCCGCGTGGGTGAATTTCCGCCCCGCAGGCTCCGGCTGGCAGAAAGTCCTGCTCGACCGCGACACCGGCCAGCCCGATTTTGCCTATGAATGGAAGGACGTCGTCCAGCCCATCGAATATTACATCGAGGCTGGCGACGCACGCTCCGCGACCTACACAATCAACGTCAGGCCGAGGACCGTCCTCCGGTCTCGCTCCGCCGAAATCACGCCCCCTGCCTACACCAAGCTCGCAAAAAACACCGTGCGGGATTTCACCGCGCTGCAAGACGTCATCCCCGGCTCCCGCATCGCATTCACCCTCGAGTTCAACGCCGCCGTGAATGCATTGCACGCCACGAGCGACAAGGGCGAAAAGTTCGCCGTAAAAAAACTCGACGGCACGCACTGGCAGATCGAGGGCAGGGTCACCGCCCCCCAGATCATAAAGCTCGCCTATCACGACGCCACCGCCCGCGATGACGAGGAGTCGCAGCAAATCACCGTGAAACCGGTCGAGCCTCCAAAAATCAACATCACCAATCCACAGGAGGGCAACGAGACAGTCACCACGCGCAGCGCATCGCTCCCCCTGCAATTCACCGCGTCCGACACCTTCGGCCTCGCCTCTGTCGCGCTTTATAAAAGCACCAACGACAAGCCAAACGCCCAGCTTATACGCGAGTGGAAGGAAGCTGCCGACCGCAAAACCTTCACCACGCAAACCCGCATCGACCTCCTCCAGTTTACAACGCCCGACGACGACCACGCCACTTTCTGCTTGGTCGCAAAAGACCGCAACGATGTCACCGGCCCCGGCGTCACCATTTCCCGCCCCATCGTCGTCACCCTGCGTTCCGGCGACGCGCTCCAGCAGCAGGTGGACGATGCCGGCCAGCAGCTCAGTCGCAGCCTCGGCGATTTGATCAAGTTGCAGCAGACGAATCTCGATGAAACCCGCGCCGCCAGTTCGGATGGCAGCACTGGCCCCGAGCCGTTCGCGCCGTTGCTGGATCGCCAGATCAAAGTCGCCTCCATGGCAGCAAAGATCGCCGTCTCCGCCGCCGCGATCACGCCGGAGATTCGCGGGGACCTGCGTGCGCTGGGTGAGAACGAAATGAAATCCGCCGTGCTGGCATTGCGCAATGCAGGCAGCTCCGCCGGGGATGCCCGTGCAAAGTTCGCATCCACAGCGATCAATATCGAGGCCGCCATTCTCGCACGCCTGCGTGGCGCCCCTGCCGCAGCCGATGCCGAGGCGCAAAAGGGCCGCATCCAGGATCTCATCGCCAGCGTGGACCATCTGCTTCACGAGCAGCGCGACATCTTCCGCGAGACAAACACGACCTCCGACCCTCGCAAAAATTCGAAACCACTCTCCGACCGCCAGGACGCCCTCTCGGGGGAATCCGTGCGCGTCCGCAAGGAGATCGGGGCCGATTCGCAAAACGCCGCTCTCGGCGACGACGATTTCCGCGCGCGGCTTACCAAGGTTTTTTCGATGTTCACCGAGTTCCGCATCTACGAGGAGATGCTCACCTCCGCCGACAAATTGCAGGCGGCGAAATTCCCCGAGGCGGCCGCGACGGAGAAGGGGATCGTCGTGAACCTCGCAAAGATCGTCGAATTCCTGAACCAGTGGCAGCTTGCCAAAGCCGCGCAGAGCGCCGATGCGATGAAGAAGGAGGCCGCAGCAATCAAGGATAAGCTGGAAAAACTCGCCACCATCCAGCGCGACATCGTGGAGAAGAGCAAGGAACTCGCGCACAAGGATCAGTTTCGCCCGGAGGACCAGGCCACCGCCAAGGCGATCAAGGATTCTAAGGACCTGATCAAGGAGCAGATCGAGCAGATGCTCACCGACGCCCACATTTTCCCCGACCTCAAGCCGTCAAACGAACTCCGCTCCGAGCTCACGCAGATTTATGAGGACGTGGAGCAGGCCGACAAACAGGAGGTCGCCGAGGGCAAGCTCAAGCCGCAGGAGATCGCCGTGCAGAAGGAGGACGGAATCTTGAAAGCCATCGAGGAGGCGAAAAAAATCGCCGCCGACATGGAAATGTGGCTGCCGAACAAAAACGAAACCACGAAATGGGACCTCGAAAATTTCGACAAGACCGAGATGCCCGAGATCCCCAATCTCCCGCTGCCCGATGAGTTTGAGGACATCGTCGGCAAACTGCTCGACGAGCAGAAAAACATCGCCGACCAGGTGCAGGATGCCGCATCGAACCAGGCCGCTGCGCAAAATGCCGCAAATGGCTGGGAAATCCGCGACGGCCCCATGCCCGGCTTCGGTGCGCAGGGAAAATCCGGCAACGAACGGCCCAACAAAAACGAGCAGACCGGCCGTTCCAGCGGCGGAAGGGAGGGCGAGAGCGATGGCGAGATGGTCGGCGACCGCGCCGATAATCTCGAGGGCACCAAACCCGATGCCCGCCGCACAAACGACCCCATGCAGCAGGGCCAGGTAAAGGACGATGGCGGCATCGCCTCCACGCGCGCCACAGGCGGCGGCAAGGCCGGTGGATTCAGCGACCGCAACGGCATGGACGGCAACGCCCCACTCCGGAGCACCAAGGCCGCCGCCCAGCTCACCGACGACGCGCTCGCCGTCAAGGAAGCGCTGCTCGCCGAAAAAACCTCCAGGCACTACGCCCAGGCCTCGCTCCTCTATCTCCGCACCGGCGCCATGGCCGAGGTCGTGCGATTAATGGACGACTCACAGCTCGCCCTCAAGGAAGGCCGCGTGAAGGACTTCGAAAACCTGCACCAGCAGATCACCGCCCGCCTCAACGAAATCCGCGGTGAAATCCACACCGGCGAAACCATGTCCCTCCCCGGCGACAGTACCGGCACCGAGGACAAGCAGCTATTGGGCGGCGACGAAGGCTCCGCCCCCGAGCGCTACAAAAAACAAGTCGCCGACTACTACCGTTCCCTCGCCGGAGAAAAATGATCCGGCGCGTGAGATCATATTCCTGGGAGCGCACGCGTCTCGCGTGCTGGTTGCGGTGTCTCGCCGCAACGAACTTTTTCTTGGTCGTGCCATTAACTTAGCGCCATGCCAGCAGCTTCCTCGAGGATCTTCCTTACTCTTCTTTTCCTATTCGTCGCTCTGGCATGCAACACCCGCGCCGCCGACACCCCATGGTCCGTCGTTGACGCCCCATACCGCGCCACTGTCACCCTCCAGACCCCCGCAAAATTCCCCGATGCCGGCATCGCCATCCAACTCCCCGAGTTCGGCCAGACCCGCCCCGATCTCGGCGACGTCCTGCTGCTCGACGCAAAAGGCCGCATGCAACCCCTCGCAGCCACATGGCGCGGCGAAGGCCAGACCGCGCTCCTCCTCGCAAAAGAGCTGAACCCCGGCCAGCAATACTACCTCTATTTCGGCGGAGGCAGCATCCGCTCCATGCAAAAGTGGGAACCCAAGACCAGCCTCCTCATGGAAACACGCCGCCTCCCGGAAAACGCAAAATTCGACGCATGGCCCGACATGCAAAAAACATGGAACGCCGCCACCGTAGTCGATGGCGCGGGATTCGTCCCCTCGATCTACCAGGCCGCAAATCCCTTCGGCGAGAGCGCAAACTTCGTCACACACTACACCGGCTGGCTGCAAACGAGCGGTTCCGGTGGAGTAACTCTATACACGCTTTCATCCGATGCCTCGTTCGTGCTGGTGAACGACCAGTTCGAGTTCGCATGGCCCGGCATTCACTCCCCCCGTGCCGACACTGCCACCCTGCACAGCAAAAAAATCCCCGTCACATCGGAATTCACCAGGATCGATTACTACCACGCAAAGGTCGGTAACGGCGACCCCGCCACCGTCCTCGGCTGGCAGCGGAATGGCAAAACGGAAGCCATCCCGCCCGACGCATGGCTCCATCCCGGCACAGCGCAGTTGGGGAAGATCGAGCAGCGCCACGGCTGGCCCATCCCCATCGTGAAAGCGCAGGCCGATTCCTACATCGGCTACGCCGACCAGTGGTTTTTCGACGCAAAATTTACACTGCCGGATGCGAATACCGAAGGCTGGACCGTGGAATGGCAGTTCGACGACGGCGCGACCGTCACCGGCACGGATAGCCGCCGCATCATCGTGGAATCCCGGCAGCACACGGTCACGGTGAAACTGCATCGCGGCAACGACGTGGTGAGTGGCGAGGCGCGCTTCACCTTTCCCGATAACATCTACGCCGCATCGATCAATAATCCCGGCGACATGGCCCACTACCTCGACCTTCTCGCGACGGAGACGCCATCACAACTCTCCAAACCCACATTGAATGCCGATATGACGCTCCTCTGCGATTTTGGCACCGACACTCAGATCGCAAAATTCGCCACTGCATGGCTGTCAAAAAATCCCACCCCGGATGATCCGCTCTGGCTCCCCGCGCAATTAGCCCGCCTCCGCGCCCTGGCTTCCAGCGACCCGAAGCAGGCGCTCGCGGAACTCCGCGCCATCGATCCCCTGGCCCGCAATAAATACGCCCTCCAGTTCAATACCTTGGAACTCGATTTCATGGTCTTCTACCTCCACGATCCCGCCGTGGCCGATCTGGCCAACCGCATGGCGTTTGCGAATCCCAACAGCGACTCGGAACGCATCGCAAAGATCAGGGTAGGGGACTCCTACCGGCTCGCCGGCCATTACCCGCAGGCAGCGGAGCAATACCAAAGCGTGCAGAAAATGATCGTGGACGAATCCGGTGGCCGCAAGCTCCCGGCGCAGGATCAGGCATACTCCATCACGATCAAGGGCCTCATCGACCAGGGCCTCCGCCGCGAAGCCTCCGCGCAACTCCAGGAGTGGGAATCAAAACACCCCATGGCAAAGCTCGACAGCGACTACCTCCTCCTCCGCGGACGGCTCCTGAACGAATTCGGTCGCTGGGACGAAGCCCTGGCCGAACTCGATTCCTTCAAGAAAATGCAGCCCGACAGCCCCTACTGCATCGATGCCGATTTCTACCGCGCCCAAGCCATCGACGGCCTCGGCCGCAAGGACGAAGCCCAAAAAATCTGGAACCAGATCGCAAAAGACTACCCAAACCACGACCTAGCCCCCCGCAGCAAGGCCTTGGCCGCAAAACCTTGAACCTATTCTTTACAAATATTCCTCTGTAAGATAACAATAAACTAAAATATATATTGCAATTTCGAATCATTTTTGATAGTTTTAAAAATATGAAGGAGAATTATTTTTCCTTAAACCCTTCGCGCTCTTTGCGCCCTTAGCGGTTAAATTCTTCAAACAAATCCATTTTTCATGCAAATCCGGATCAATTGGCGCCTGCCTGTCGGTCCCATAGGTCCTATAAGCCATTATTATAATGGTATCTTAACAAATTTATCCGACTCAATCCGGGTTTATCCGAGTAAATCCGACTCAGAATTTCCACCAAATGTTGAACTTTAAACAAATGCAGCGCCGCCTTGTGAAATACGCGCTTTGTCTATTGGCGCTCTATTTCACAAGCATCTGCCACGGCGATCCCGGCAGAATCTACACGAAGCCCGACCCGGCAGCCACAGGCGGCATCCAGGGCCAGGCCGGGATGGAATTGACCCACGCCCTCGCCATCGACCAGGAACGCGTGCATGTCTATCTGGCCGAATTGTCCGATGCCGGAAAATCCTTCCAGTTCGCCCACCTCCCGATTGGCAAATACGACATCGTGCTGGTGACAAAAGACGGCGCGGTTTACGAAGGACTCACCCTCGGCGACTCTGCCGATTCCATCACCGGAACCTCCCTGAAAAATCTTCAGACCCGCATAGCAGTGGCCGACGCATTTTTCAACCGCTCCGTGGTCTATCGCATCGGTCTCGACGGCGAGCGGGTGTTCGCCTTCGTCGAGCGCATCCGCGACAAAGTCACGCTGAAGCAATCCGGCGACGTGCTCGACGCAAACCTCCGCCGCCTGGAAATCATCGAGCTCGAGCAGGCTGCTGACGACTGGCAGATGGCCACCACCCGCCATATTTATCGCGAGGAGCTGCCGCGCACGGATTCTCCTCCCTTCCTGAAACATATTTATTTTTCCGGGCTTGGAAATATCCGCGTCGTGGATAGCCTCAAGGATCTCGGCCCCCTCTCTCTGCCGAAAAACTAATTCCCCCCAAACATTATGCCGCAAATTCGAGTCAAAATGGGCTTTCAACAAGGCAGCGTCTTTCCTCTGGAGGACAAAAAAATGCTCATCGGTCGCGATCCGCAGAGCGACATCCTGCTCGACCTGGAATCCCCCGCCTCGCGCCACCACGCGACGCTCTACAAGGTCGCAAATCAATGGCGCATCCAGGATCAGGGCAGCACCAATGGCACATTGCTCAACGGTAGCCGCATCGAGGATAGCGCCCTCCGCAACGGCGACAAGATCGTCATCGGCACGGCGATCTTCGTTTATGAAGACACCGCTCCGGCCCCAGCTCCCGCTTCTACTCCCGCAAAGTCCGAAAAAACGCCAGAGGAAGTCCTCCCCGTCTCTGGCGAGGAACAATCCCGCATCCAGGAAACCGTGCGCGAAATGAGCGTGAAAACACGCCTCATCGAGGCCGAGATTTCCAAGGCCATCATCGGCCAGAAGGAAATCATCGTCGAACTCCTGACCGCGATCATAGCGGATGGCCATGTGCTCATGATCGGCATGCCCGGCCTCGCAAAAACGATGATGATCCGCACCGTCTCCGAGGTGCTCGACCTGAAATTCCGCCGCATCCAGTTCACCCCCGACCTCATGCCTTCGGATATCACCGGCACCGACATTCTCGAGATGGACGAAAATACCGGCCGCAAGGAATACCGTTTCATCAAGGGGCCGATCTTCACGAATATGCTCCTCGCTGATGAAATCAACCGCACGCCGCCCAAGACCCAGGCCGCATTGCTGGAAGCCATGCAGGAGCACCGTGTCACCGCTGCGGGCGAGACTTATCCGCTCGATCTTCCATTTTTCGTCCTCGCCACGCAAAATCCTCTCGAGCAGGAAGGCACCTATCCGCTCCCGGAAGCGCAGCTCGACCGTTTCATGTTCAGCATCTACGTCGATTACCCCACCGAGGCCGACGAGGAGATGATCGCAAAAGTGACCACCACACAGCGAAACGTGGAATTGAAAAAGATCCTCAATGCCGCCGAGATCCTCGAGCTGCAAAAAGTGGTGCGCGATCTCCCGATCTCAAATCATGTGGTGAAGTACGCCACCCGCCTCGTGCGTGCCACGCGCCCGTCCGATGTCCGCGCTCCCGACTTTATCAAGAAGTGGATCCACTGCGGTGCAGGTCCGCGCGCCGCGCAATACCTCGTCCTCGCCGCAAAGGCCCGCGCCGTGATCAAGGGCCGCCTGCTCGTCTCATGCGACGACGTCCGCGCAGCCGCCCGCCCGGTGCTGCGCCATCGTATTTTCACGAACTTCACCGCCGATTCCGAAAACGTGGACACCGACAAGATCGTGCAAAAACTCCTCGAGGCGATCCCTGAGCCCGACGAGAAGGATTATTGATTCTTGAGATAGAAGGTTCTTTGACAATTTTCAACTGATCAACAACAACCGCGGCTGCTCACCGGGAAGGGTCGCTGGAGCGCGGTGGATGCAAGGCGGGACCGGACTGCCGGGATATTCCACAGCAATACGCCAAAGGTTGCCGACCCCAAAGGAAAAAGGTCGCGCCTGAGGAGCAGGAGCGTAGTGGAGATCGTAGCAATTCTCCTTCAAGTATTCGCGGAAATCCTCGTCGTCTTTCCCTCCGAAAATCTTGAGCAGTTCCGCGCGGGTCTCCGGGATATCCACGCGCCGTTGCGCCTCATCATTGCGCAGCCCCTCGCTCGCCTGCCCGTGGTAAGTGCAGAGCCAGGTATCGGCTTCGACCGTGGCGCTGTCGGCGTGAAAGGAGTAAACATCGGTGGGCACCGGCTCCGTCTCCTCATCGCGTGGATATTCACGAATACAATCGACGATGGGCGAAAGCCCATGCGCCCGGAGCAACCGCTGATCCTCCAGTATAATATCAATGGCCGCTCTACCCGCAGCGCTCACTGGCAGACTGGCAAGATTTGGTTCATCAAGAGTGACCATCTCTTCGCTAACAGACAAATGCTCCACGACTTCGCCAAAATTACCCGGCAGCATGCGCAGCCAGCAAAGGGCGTTGACGCCACCCCCGAAAGGAGTCGAGACCAGTTCATCGAAACTGTTCACAATCCGGATGCGGGCATAATCGGGCAGCAGTGCGAAAGGAGTCATGGGTTGCACATGACGCTACCGGAATGTCAGCCATTTAGTAGATAAAATGGCGACCCTAACGGGATTCGAACCCGTGTCACCGCCGTGAAAGGGCAGTGTCCTAACCGCTGGACGATAGGGTCTCAGAAAAAGAGACGCTTAGTATTCGGGGAACATTTAAACGTTTGCAAGAGAAATTTAGGCACCGCCTCAAGAACCTCCAAACGCAACTCTTGGCGACAGCCCCTATTCAATTCCCAGCTTCAGCAGCAGCGCCGCCGCACGAGCGGTGGCTCCCTGGTGGCTTTCAAGGGCCTTGTCGATGTGCATGGTCATTTCCTGCCGGAGTTCCGGTTGCGACAGCAGACGGGCAACTTCGTTCTTCAGCCCCGCAGCATTGGCGACTTGAATAACGGCGCGGTGTTCCAGAAGCAGCTTCACGATATTCGTGAAATTTTCCATGTGTGGGCCGACGACGACCGGTTTGCCGGCGACCACGGCTTCCACCGGATTCTGCCCGCCGTAGGACTCGAGGCTTTTGCCGATGAAAATAACGGTGCCGACATGATACCAGTCGCGCAACTCCCCGGTCGTGTCCACGATGAGGCAATCCGTATGCGCGCTATTTTCCGGCCGGGTGCGCAAGGCGATGTTCAATCCGGCAGGCTTGATCTCTTCCAGGATTTCCGGCGTGCGCTCCACATGGCGTGGCACGAGGATCAGGAACAGATCGGGAAATTGCTTCCGGAGATCGCAGAACAGCCCGACGAGTATTTTCTCCTCCCCGGGAAATGTGCTGCCTGCGAGCAATATGGGGGAGCCATCCTTCACCCCCAGCGATCTTGTTACACGGCGCAATTCCTCAACGCGCCCCGATGGCTTGTCGTCGGCATGGTCAAACTTGATGCTGCCTGTCACATGGATATTCGCCGGGTTGGCGCCCACCGATTCCAGCCGGGGCGGATCTTCCATCTCCTGTGCGCACATGCAGTCGAATGCCCCGAAAAATCCACCCGTAAAAAAACGGGCCTTGTGAAAACGCCGCTCGGAGCGTTGCGAGAGCCGGGGAATCATAGACACGGGGATTCCCCGCTTCTTCGCACCGAGCAAAAGATTCGGCCACATCGCCTCGATGAAAATGAGTTGCGCGGGGCGGATGGATTTCAACGCGCAATGCACGAAAGGGAGCGCATCGAGCGGGTTGTAAATCACCTCCAGCCAGCCGGTCGCACTTTTTTCAGCCAGCGCAAAACCGGTCGAGGTCGTCACCGAGAGCACGAGCTTCAGCTCAGGGTCGAGTTCCTTCATTTTCCGCGCAAGCTTCAGCGCGAGAAATGTCTCGCCAACGCTGATCGAGTGGATCCAGGTGCGTCCCCCGGTGGAGAGGCGCGTCTTTACCTCCGCATCGTAAAAGCCGAAGCGTTGAAGGAATTTCCGCCGGTAGTTTCCGCGCCGCGCGATCCTCACCGCCAGTCCGGGCAGCATGAAGAGGAGCGCAAATGGGAAAAGCAGATTGTAGATGAAAAGTGTGAGCCGCGCGTTCATGGATTCACGGCAGGAGCGTGGAGGAATGCCACCTCTGTGGCGCCATATTTTTTCAAGCGCGAGCATTCCCATGCCATGTTATTCGGGAACGGCGCGCGCGGCATTTTTTCGAGCACAAAAATCCCACCAGGAGCCAGCGCGCGTTGCAGCGATGGGAGAAGGAGAAGTTCTGTTCCAAAATCACGGTCCCCGTCCGCCTTCGCATACGGCGGGTCTGCGAAAATAATGTCGTAAGCGCCCGGGGGGGCGAGGCGGTCCAGATAGGAAAACACGTCCGCCTGTTGCACCGCCCCCTGAAGTCCCGTCTTGGTGAAATTCCGCCTGATCGCCTCCACCGCCTGCGCATTTTTTTCCACAAACACTGCGGAAGCACTTCCCCGGCTCAACGCCTCGATGCCGAGTCCGCCGGTGCCTGCAAAGAGATCGAGCACACGGGCGCCGACGACCTTTTCGCCCAGGCTTGAAAAAATCGCAGCTTTCACCCGGTCCATCGTGGGGCGCAAATCGGTGCGGGGCGTATGCAAGGGGACTCCTCCCGCTGAGCCTGCTATTACTCTCATGATTGCAACATCCTCATGCGTCGATTGTCTTTATTCAAGGAGTAGGGGAAGCCGTGGCAGCAGGGACTTCGGCTGGTGTGACAACAGGAGATGGAGCCGGTGCCGGGATGAATTGCGGTTTCGGTTTTCTCCCAAACAGATTCTTGAAAATGTTTTTCGCCCCATGCTCAATATTGTTGCCGATCAATTTCAGGAGATCTGTTTTCGGTTTGCTGACTGTTCCATACACGTCGAAATCGACGTAGCGGGTGTTTGCGGCATCATCCCTGCCGAAATTTTCCATGAGGAACTCCGGGATCTGCCGTGTGATGTTGCCGCCGATCGTGAGTCGGCATTTCAGGGCGATAGTGCCGCCGTTTAATTCGATGGGACCCTGTCCGGTCAATGAAAGATCAACCGCTTTCAGCACGATTTCATCCACCAAGACTTTCCCATCCGCGAGATGATAGTTTGCCCGTGCCTCGTCGATATTAAATTGCTTTAACTTGTCGCTGTGCAGCAGGTCGGCGATTTGCCGCAAGAGACTCCACTGCGCGATGTGGCCGCCAGTAATCACCAGTTGCCCCTTGCCGGTTGCCGCAGTGCTGTTGCGCAGATTCCCCTGCAGGTGAAGAAAACCACCCAGCGTCCCTATTGCGTCAATCTCCGACGTCTCGACTCCCGCGTCGGCAAGCAGCCGCTCCAACTGGATGTCGGAGAATTTCGCATCGAAATTAAACGGCGTTTCCGGCTCGGCGATCTTCACATTCAGGCTCCCTATAGAGGCGCCCCCCGCGATTACGCAACGCGCGTTAAACAGCGAAAGATGTTCCGGCGAGTAGCTGAACTCTGTCTGGCAGTTCCGGATGAAAAACAAATCCTGGGCCGATATTTGATGAACCGAGGCGCTGCCGGTGACAGCGTCCACCGTCGGGTAGGCGGAGAGCATGTTGATTCCATCCGCAGTAACGATCGGTTTGCGGTTTTTGTCGCAGAAATTGAAGGATGCCTCTCTCAGCAGGAAGTGGTCGATCTTTATGGGAAACTGTTTTGGGGTGGCCGCCGGCTGCGGCACAGTCTCCGCAGGTGGCTGGGACGGGGCGGGGGGAGGGGTTTGCACTGGGGCTGCTTCCGGCGCTGCGGTTGCCGGTTCCGGGGGAGTTTCGCTTTCCACTTCCGGGATTTGCAGCGGCAGCCGCCACTTGCCTTCGGGAGTCTCATTCCATGTGATTTTCGCTCCATCCACGCTCAGTTCCCTTACGACCACATTCTTGTCCAGTAGTTTCCAGAGTTGGATCCGGGCATTCACCTTGGGGATTTGCAGAATGTTATCGCCCGCTGCGGCATCGGCTCCCGTATCCTGACCGGTGATGCCCGTCAGCTTCAGCCCCGTCCAGGGCATGAAACTCATGCTCGCGATTTTTACCGGTGTATGCAGCGCCCTGCTCAGCCAGCGTTGGATCCTGGCCTGCGTGCCAGCGGATTGAATATACAGATTCACACCGAGCACTACGACCGCTACCACCGCGAGCAATATACCCAGAGCTAATAAAATAGCCTTGGAAACTTTTTTCACGCTGCCAAAGTAACCGCGAAGGTCAGAAAGAAAAGTCTAAATCCAACCATTAAAAATGAGCCGTATAGTCGTGATCTTAAATCCTGCGGCGCGTGGTGAAAAAGCAAAGTCACTCTGGGAGAAAGTGCGCCGTCTTTCCTCGGACGCCCTGGTTCGCACCACCAGCGAGGCGGGCGAAGCCGCGGAATTTGCGAAGCAGGCGGCGCAAGGCGGCTGCGAGATCGTGGTGGCCGCGGGCGGCGATGGCACCGTGAATGAGGTGGTGAATGGCCTCGCCGGGTCCGATGTCGCCCTGGGCCTGCTGCCGATCGGCACCATGAATGTCTTCGCCGCCGAGCTCGGCATCCCGGCTAATAACCTTCGCAAGTGCTGGGAGATCATCGAGGCCGGCTACGTTCGTGAGGTGGATCTGCCGCGTGCAAACCGCCATTCCTTCGTGCAGCTTGCCGGCATCGGCTTCGATGCCCAGATCGTGCAGGAGACCAGCCGCGATTTCAGGAAAAACTTCGGGCCCCTCAGCTATGTTGTCACCGCCACCCAAATCGCCTCGCGCAAACCGCCGAGCCTCATCATCGAGGCAAACGGCAAGACAAAGAGAGGTTCCTTCGTCCTGATCGGCAATGGGCGCTACTACGGCGGCCCGTTCACGATTTTTAATGATGCAAAGGTGGACGACGGTAAGCTCGATGTGCTCATTTTCAAGAACCTCGGTTACCTCGATATCGTCCGGTACCTCAGCGGCATGGTGTTTGGTAAGCATGTGGACATGCACGACGTGGAGTATTTCCAGACCAGCAAGGCCATCGTGCGCTCCGCCTCTGGAAACCCATACCCCGTGCCCGTGGAAGTCGATGGCGAGGTGATCGGAAACCTCCCCGTCACCTTCCGTATCTCCTCCCGCAAATTAAAGGTCGTTTCCTCCCCCGAAACGTAGGAAATGCAATTCGACAACCTCGATCCTCTGGAATAATATACCCTTGCGATCATGCGAACACCCAGACGCCAATTGCAGCCCTTCACACATCGCTGGCCGGTGGGTCACCCCCCGGTCTGGATATTGTTGATAGCGGCAAATGTCGGCGTCTTCATGGCGCAACTCCTTATTAATTACTCGGAACCTCATTGGCTGGAGCACGGGCTGGGATTGAGTGACGAGGGCGTCCGGCACGGTTATTTCTGGCAATTTTTCACCTATACGTTCCTCCATGGCGGCCCCATGCATCTCTTCACAAATATGCTGCTGCTCTACTTTGCGGGCCGCGAAGTGGAGGCTCTCGTGGGAGCGCGACATTTCATCACGATTTATTTCGGTGGAGGTCTTCTCGGGGGGCTCGCCCAGTGGGCGCTCACTCCGTTGCCGCCCACCGGACCGTTGATCGGGGCATCTGCCGGTGTGCTCGCGGTGCTGATCGCTTTCACGACCATCCTTCCGGAACTGGAGCTTACCTGCCTGCTTTTTTTCGTGATCCCCATCAGGATCAGGGCCAGGAATCTTGCATTGCTGCTGGCCGGCTCCACCATCCTTTTCATTCTGGTTCCGTATCTGGATAATCTTGGCAACCACGCAGTGGATATGCTCAGCAACAATCCGGTCTTGGTCGCCCATTATGCACATCTCGGCGGCGCTATCTTCGGCTGGCTCTATGTGAAACAGCTCGGCTACGGCAACCCATGGCGCATCCAGAAATACTTTTTTGAAAAACGCCAGTTGGAGGAACGCCGCAAGCACATGACCTCCGCCCAGTTCATCACCGAGGAAATAGATCCCATCCTCGAAAAAATCTCGCGCGACGGCATCCGCAGCCTCACCCGCAATGAGCGGCGCATTCTTAATATGGGCCGTGAAAAAATGAAGCCCCGCAGTTAGCGCGGGATTTTCCAGATCGCATCCGTGCCCAGGTAGGCAAACGCATAGCTGGCCAGGATCGCGATCCCGCCCAGAGTCCCCGCGGTAAACATCCGCCCCCAGTCCCTCTGCCGCACGCAGGTGGACAGCCGGCCCAACGCCATCACGATCAGGAATTCGCCCAAAACCACATAATAAGGCGTATGGGAAATCATCCTGCAATGCTGGTAGCGCCACCAGCGTGTATGCACCGCCATTTCCTCGTAAAACGGGATATTGATCGCCCCCATCAATCCCGCGATGGTAAGCCCCTGCCAGCCCATTGCCTCGTAAAGGCGCAGCCCGATATAGCCAAATTGCACGGTTAAGATCTCCCATGCTAGAGGCATCCAGATGGGCGAGTGCCACAGCATCGGCCCGCCGCCGATCGAGTAATCCAGCGTCCCCGTGGAGTCCACCAGCCACGCATCCGTCCCCAGTTCCAGCAGCCCGACCACCAGCCCCAGGAGCATCAGACGCAGCATCAGCAGGTCCCTCATCCGGAAGACATGGGCCAGGATCAGCGCATTATCCAGCAGCGTGAGAGCCAGCCCGGTCCTCCAGTCCGACCACGGCAACCGCGCGAAAACGGTCACTGCAGCGACGTTGATTGCTATCGTGATAAACACGATTATGAGCCGCTGTCTTTCCAGGTAAGGGTTGAGCACGCGTGTTTATTACCAAAGATGCCGCATTGCATTCAATGCTGCTCTCGCTAAACTCGTCGGCCACCATGGAGAACGATTACAAAGTGAAACTCGAAGTTTTCGAGGGGCCGCTCGATTTATTGCTATATCTCATCAAGAAGGACGAGATCGACATTTACGATATTCCCATTGAACACATCACCAAACAGTACCTCGATTACCTGCAGATGTTCAAGATCCTCGACCTCGATGTCGCGGGCGAATTCGTCGTCATGGCCGCAAATCTCATCTACATCAAGAGCCGCAGCCTCCTCCCCGTCCACCAGCAGCCCCCCGAGGAGACCGCCGAGGAGGCCGATCCCCGCTGGGAACTCGTGCGTCAGTTGATCGAGTATAAAAAGTTCAAGGACGCCGCCGGCCACCTCCAGCAGCGCGAGGTCGCCCGCGAGAATCTCTTCAGCCGCGTCCCCGAGAAACCCGACTTCCAGGCAGAGCGCCCGATCGGCGAGGTGAGCATCTTCGATCTCATCAACGCCTTCCAGGGCATCCTCAAGCGCCTCAATAAAAAAGAGGACCTCCGCGAAATCTTTGAGGAAAACTTTACCGTCTCCGACAAAATTGATCTCATCGTAAAAATGATCTCCTCCGGTGTTTCCCTGAAATTCACGGAGCTTTTTGCCAATGTGGCATCGCGCACGGAGGTCGTGGTGACCTTTCTCGCCGTGCTGGAATTGATCAGGCTGAAACAACTGCGCGTGACACAGGCCGAGGAATTTGGCGAAATCGAGCTGTCCCGCAACGAAGGCTAGAATTTTTTCTCAAATGACCTTAAAAAACATCATCGAAGCGCTTGTTTTCGCTTCACAGAAGCCGCTCATGCCCAAGGAGATAGTCCAGGCATTGAAGTCCGCCGCCGCCGACGAAGACGCGGAGGCGAAGGAATTTGCCAAGATAAAGGAGCCCGAGGTCGTGGCGCAATTGGAACTGTTAAAGGCGGAATATCTCGAAACAGGCCGTGCGTTCAACCTCGTCGAGCAAGTCAGCGGCTGGCAGGTCGTCACCGCCCCCGAGTGCGGGAAATGGGTGCGCCAGTTGTATCCCGAGAGCAAGCCCGCGCGCCTCAGCGGCCCCGCGCTCGAGACCCTCGCCATCGTCGCCTACCGCCAGCCGATCACAAAGGCCGACATCGAGGCCGTCCGCGGCGTCGCCGTGGATGGCATGATGCAGATGCTCCTGGAAAAAGGCCTGCTCCGCATCGCAGGCCGCGCCGATGTCCCCGGCCGTCCGCTCCTCTACGAGACCACGGAATATTTCCTCGAGCATTTCGGCCTGCACGACGTCACGGAATTGCCCAACTCCGAGGAACTCCGCCGCGTCCAGCTTCCCACCGCCCCGGTTGCCCCTGTGGAAACGACCGTGGAAAAACCCGCGCAGGAATCCAAGGAACTCCCTCTCACCGAAGAACCCCAGCCTCCTGCCGAAGAGCAGCACCCTGCGGCAGATGACCAGCACCCTGCCGGAGACGGGCAGCCACCCGTGGAAGACGCGCACCTCGTCGAAGAGCAACCTCAGGAGGAAACCCCGGTTGACGAGCCCCCCGCTTCGGAGGAAACTCCCGAAGAACCATCCATCGACGCCCACGAAAGCGGCGACGGCGAAGCCCCGCATGCCGCCGACGAATCTGAACCATCGTAATTATGACACTGAGCGAAATCCGGAAACACATCGACGAGATCGATGGCAAACTCCTTGGCCTTTTAAACGAGCGCGCTGATTTTGTACACGAGGTCGGGCTGGTGAAGCACAAGGAAGGCGTCTCCATCTACGCTCCCGAGCGTGAGGAGCAATTGCTACAATCGCTCCTGAAGCGCAACAAAGGCCGCCTCCCCGAGGTCTCCATCCGCGCCATCTACCGCGAGATCATGTCCGCCTCGCTTGCCCTCGAGAAGGACCTCACCATCGCCTACTTCGGCCCCGTGGCTACAAATACCCACCAGGCCGCCCGCAGCAAATTCGGCGCAAGCGTGGGATACACCCCGCAGGTCAGCATTGCCGATGTGTTCGACGTGGTTGCGCGCGGCCAGGCAGATTACGGCGTCGTCCCCATCGAGAATTCCACCGAGGGCGCCGTCAACCACACACTCGACGTCTTCATCGACAGTAATCTCCGCATCTGCGCCCAGATCCTGCACAAGATCGAGAACCATCTCGTCGCAAAGATCCCCAAGGACCAGATCCGCAAGATCTACTCGCACCCGCAGGTCTTCGGCCAGTGCCGCAACTGGCTCCGCCACAACCTCCCCGGCGTCGATTTGATCGAGGTCTCCAGCACCTCGCGCGCCGCCGAGATGGCCGCAAAGGAACCAGACGCCGCCGCCATCACCGGAAACATGGCCGCCGAAGTCCACGGCCTGCAAATCCTCGACGCCTCCATCCAGGACAGCCCAAACAACACCACCCGCTTCCTCGTCATCGGCCCCAGCGCCTGCCCGCCCACCGGCAACGACAAGACCTCCCTCATGCTCTGCGTGCAGGACAAAGCCGGCGCGCTCCTCGATGTCCTCGAGCCCTTCAAACGGCTCAAGATCAACATGAGCAAGATCGAAAGCCGCCCCTCCAAGCGCAAGGCGTGGGAATATTTCTTCTTCGTCGATGTGGACGGCCACGCCAGCGACGAGCCCCTCGCCAAAGCCCTCGCGGAACTGGAAGAGCACTGCTCCTTCGTCAAAATTCTAGGCAGCTACCCCAAGCCCACGCCGCCGCAGTAGAAGTTAAAAGGTTGAAGGGTTAAAAAGTTAAAAAG
>JBAVPB010000116.1:0-9828 GCA_049692655.1 Chthoniobacteraceae bacterium
CGACAACCGCCGCGACGTCGATCATTCCTTCCTCCGTGGATTGCAGATAGCTCGTCTCAAGCTGGTGCTTTACATTGAATGCGAGATAGACCGCCGGCAGGATCAATATCGTGAGATACAGCACGAAGAGTTTCCAGCGGATGCTGTGCAGTGGTGGAAAAACCAGCGTGATAAGCCGCTGGATAGCGAGGACCAACCGCCAACGCCATGATTGCGCCTCGCTCATGTCAATTCCCGGGCGCGATAACCCATGCCGCGCACCGTCTCGATGAAGTCGAAGTCGCCGAATTTCTTGCGGAGCGTCTTGATGTGGGCGTCGATGGTCCGGTCGGTCACCGCGCCCCCATCGTTCCATGCCTGGTCGAGCATTTGCTCGCGTGTAAAAACACGACCGGGATGCGCAATGAGCAGCTCGATCACGCGAAATTCCTGCGCGGTGAGCGGCACATCATCACTCTTGCAGCGAACTCGAAACCGGCCGGAATCAAGCTCCAGCGGACCATAACGGATCACGTCTTCATTCCCATTAACACCCGGCTGGGTATGGTTTCGGCGCAACACGGCCTTGATGCGGGCGAGTAGCTCGCGTGTGCTGAATGGCTTGAGGACATAATCGTCGCCACCGATTTCCAGACCGACCACGCGGTTGATTTCATCCGTTCGCGAAGTCAGGAAGATGATTGGCACATCCGAGAATTTGCGGATAAGGCGGCAGACTTCAAACCCATCGATGTCCGGCAGCCCCACGTCGAGCACGATCAGATCCGGCGAGGTCTCGCGGGTGAGGGTTACAGCTTCCTGCCCGCGTTGCGTGAGCCTTGGCGAATGTCCATCCCCACGGATCGCGTATTCCAGCACGTCACGAATGCGGGGATCGTCTTCGACGATAAGTATGTTCATACGTTCTGGTAGCGCGGGGCCTGACGAAACCTTTCGCGCCCAAATAGACTGGGTATTCCGCGCGGCGGAAAGGAAAAATTTCTATCGGCTATTCGAAAGAAATCGCTAAGCTCCTTTTCAATATGGCTGAAGAAACCGTCTGGACAGGCTCACCGTCACAATACAAAAACATGGGCATTTACCTGCTTTGTATTTTCATCCTGCCAATCCCGTATGCGTTCTGGAAATGGCTTACTCTCAAGTCATTCGTGTATCGCCTTACTACCGAGCGGCTGCTCACGACGGAGGGCATCCTTTCCAAGGACACCGAGTCGCTCGAGCTCTATCGCGTAAAGGATTTCCGCATCAAACAGTCATTCTTTGAGCGGCTGTTTGGATTGGAATCCATCGAATTGATTTCCTCGGATATTGATACGCCTGACGTTGTGATGGACTACATTCCGAAGAACCTCGGGCTCAGCGACAAGATCCGACAGCAGATCGAAACCTGCCGTGTGCAAAAGCGGACGCGCGATATCGAACTGGAGTAATATCATCTTATGAAAAGCAGTCCTGTATTTTACAAAGACGAGCCGGCATCTGGCGCGAACCAAACCCCGACACGCGATCAAGTCCCGCTAGAGGATACGTGGGACCTGACGATCCTTTACAGTACGCCGGAGAAATGGGCGGAGGGATTCCAATCGCTCATCTCCAGCTATACCGAACTGGCGAAATTCAAGGGACGCGTGGGCGAGTCCGCCGAGACGTTGCGGGACACGCTGGAATTTGAAAAGGCGCTGAACCTCACAATCGAGCGGCTCTATCATTACGCGTCGCTGAAGATGTCGGAGAACAGTTCCGACAATGCGAACCTCGAACGCGAAGGGCAGTTGCAAAACCTGCTCACAAAAATCGGGGAGACCTCGGCATTCCTGACACCGGAAATCCAGGCGATCAGCGACAGCTCTTTCGATACGTTCTTGAAGGCGTCAGAACTGGCCGATTGGGTGGTGATGCTGAAAAAGATCCGCCGCCTCAAACCGCACACGCTTTCGGAAGCGGAGGAGCGGCTGCTGGCGCTCGGCTCGAGTTCGTTGCGCGGGCACCGGGAGACGTTTTCGCAACTGACGAATGTCGATATGAAATTCGGCACGCTCACGGATGAAAAAGGCGCGGACTGCCCGCTGACGCAAAGCTCCTACTCCTCCTTTCTCGTGAAGCGGGATGGGGAGCTTCGCAAACGTGCGTTCCATCAGTTCTATGCGGAGTTCAAGGACCACTCGTACACGCTGGCCTCGGCATTTTCCTCATCGGTGCGGGCGGATGTGTTTTCGGCGCGGGCGAGGAATTATCCTTCCGCGCTGGAAGGGGCATTGTTTTACGATGATGTGCCCGTATCGGTTTACGACAACCTCGTTTCCACGGTCCGCGCGAATCTCAAGCCGCTTTTCCAATACTACGATCTGCGCAAACGCGTGTTGAAACTGGACGAGATCCACCAATACGATACTTATGTGCCGATTGTTTCGGACATGGAGACGCATGTCACTTTCGACGAAGCGATTGACAAGGTGCTGGCGGCGCTCAAGCCGCTGGGCGAGGAATATGTCTCCACGCTAGGGGCAGGGCTGCGCGGGAGGTGGTGCGACCGTTACGAGAGCAAAGGGAAGCGGAGCGGGGCATTCTCGTCGAGCAGCTATGGGAATCCGCCCTACATCCTCATGAATTACAAGGCGGATGTGTTCTCGGATGTGTACACGCTCGCGCATGAGGCGGGGCACTCGATGCATACGTGGTACGCGCAGGCTGAGCAGAAGTTTCAGGATTACGATTACCCGATCTTTCTTGCGGAGGTTGCGTCCACGTTCAACGAGGAGTTGCTCACGCATCATCTTCTCGAAAACACGACCGACAAAAAGATGCGGGCCTACCTGATCAACCGGCAGATCGACGACATCCGCGGCACGGTTTACAGGCAGACGATGTTTGCCGAGTTTGAAAAGATCGTCCATGCGATGGAGGAGGCGGGCGAGGCGCTCACGCTCGACTCGTTCCGCGCGGCTTACCGCAAGTTGCTCGATGCCTACTTCGGGCCGGACTTCGCAATTGATTCCGAGCTTGAGATCGAGTGCCTGCGCATCCCGCATTTCTACAATGCGTTCTATGTTTACAAATATGTCACCGGCATTTCCGCGGCTGTGAGCCTTTCGCAGAAAGTGCTGCATGGCGGCGCGGCGGACACGGAAGCCTACCTGGGCTTCCTGAAATCGGGCGGCACGAAGTATCCGATCCCGACGCTCACAACGGCGGGCGTCGATATGTCGAGCCCGGAACCGATCGAACGCACGCTCAAGCTTTTCGCACAGCGGGTGCAGGAGCTTGAAGAACTGCTTGGATGATGCTTTAAGTTATTAAAGATGGCAGGCGCAGATTTTGAAATGGAAGAACTGGAGAAAATAATATCCGCCGCACAGGGGTATTCCGAGTTGAGCATGCATGACGATGCGATCACGGAACTGGATGCGATCCCCTCCGAGTTTGCTGAGTTGAATGAAGTGCTGGAGACACGGCTGCAAGTGCTCATTCATGCGCGGCGGTGGAAGGAGGCACTGGCGGTGAGCCGGAAGATTTGCAAAGCGAACCCGGAGGCTTCGTCGGGATTCATCCACGTGGCTTTCTGCCTGCACGAACTCGGGCGGACGCACGATGCGAAGACCACGCTGCTGGAAGGGCCGGAGTCGCTTTTGAAAGACCCGACTTATCACTACAACCTCGCGTGTTACGAAGTAAGGCTCGGCAATCTTGCGGAGGCTCATGCTCATCTCGAGACCAGCTTTGCGATGGACCGGAAATTCCGGGAGTTTGCCAAGGGGGACATCGATCTCGAACCAATCCGGCACTTGATGTGAATCTGGAACGGTTCAATAACGCGTTTCAGGAAAATTTCTCCCTGCGTGACGAGGTGGGGGCATCCGCCTCGGTGTGGCAGCATGGCCTTGAGGTGGCGAATCTCGCCGCGGGATTTTGCGACCGGGTGAAGACCAAGCAGTGGACGGCTTCGACTCTGGTGCTTTTCTGGTCGGCGACGAAGGGGCTTGCAGCCTCGTGCGTGCTGCACAGTTTGCACCGGCAGGGATTGTCGCCCGATACCAAGGTGTGTGACTTCTGGCCGGAGTTTGCGCAGGGAGGCAAGGGAGCAATCACCGTGGGGCAAGTGCTCTCGCATCGCGCGGGGCTGGCGGCGCTGGACATTGGTGTTTCCGTGCTCGATTACGGTGCGGTGATTGATGCGCTCGAGCGGCAGACGCCGCTGTGGCCTGTCGATGAGGTGCATGGTTATCATCCACGCACCATCGGGTTCCTGATGGATGAGATTGTGCGGCGGCTGAACGATGGCGTGACACTTGGGAATTACTGGCGGGAGGAATTTGCCGAGCCGCTTGATCTTGAAGTCTGGATCGGGCTGCCGAAGGAAAAGCTCGACCGGGTTGCACCGGTGTTTGCGGCGAGGGCGCAGTTGAGTCCGGGCGACCATGCTTTTTACGATGCGTTCAGCGATCCGGAATCGCTCACATTCCGGGCGTTCGCTTCGCCGCAGGGGCTGAATGGCGCATCGGCGATGAATACGCCCGAGGTGCGCACGGCTTCGTATCCGGGATTCGGCGGGATCGGCACTGCGTCGTCGCTGGCCAAGTTTTATGCGATGCTTGCGAATGGCGGCGAGCTTGATGGGCGGCGGTTCTTTTCCGACAGCGTGCTCGGATTGATGAAGACAATGCTGACCTCGGGCTTTGATCGCGTGTTACAAGTGGAGACGGCTTTTTCGGCGGGGTTCATGAAGGATCCGCAGGACGCCTCGGGAAAGAAACTACGGACTACTTTTGGAACATCGACGGAGGCGTTTGGACAACCGGGGGCGGGCGGGAGTGTTGCGTTTGCCGACCCGGAGAATGGGATTTCGTTTGCCTATGTAATGAATCAGATGGGGCCGGGTGTGCTGCCGAATGAGAAATCGCTGGCGCTCATCGGGGCGCTGTACGAGTGAAGGGTGTTCAGGATGAATTGCGCTTGGCACGAGCGGTCGAATGTCGTGCCGTGGCATTATGGGATCAGTTTGCGTGGTGGCAGTTTTTTAGGGTTGGTGCGTCCAGTGAGAGGAAGAGGTTGGGGGGGGTTTTGGCGTGTGTTTTGTATAAGTGTCACCAGATAGCAGGCGTGGGTTGGGGAAAAAGTTCGTGACGGCGGGACACCGTCACCAGCACGCGAGACGCGGGCGCTCCCCGGAGGAAGGCGGTCTTGCGTGAAGTGTATGATGTCGAAGATGGGGCGTCTCTCGTGGACTTTTCGGCGAGCCGCCGAAAAGGACACTCGGGCCGAGTGCGCTACCCGGAATGTGCTGCGACGACTGTGGTTACTCCGACGATTAATTGCATGGATACGGATGAGCGCATGGCCTCAGTTTGCGGAGACGAGGGCGACGCCGGCGCCGATGAGGATGACGCCGAGCCAGAGGCTGGCGGAGGCGCGCTCCTTGAGGAAGATGCCGGCGGCAATCACGATGAAGATGTAATGGATCCCCTCGAAGGGGAAGAGGTAGCTCAGGTCAAACTTTGACATGAGACCGAGCCAGAGGAAAAAACCGAGCGTCATGGATGCGATGCCACTTGCGAGCAGGAGCCGGCTTTTTGTTTTGCCTTCCGAGCCGGGGAGGTTGACGGACTTCTTGATGAAGATCTGGCCGGTCACGGCGCAGAGCTGGGTGATGATGATGAATGTGAAGCTGAGGATGGTCACAAGGTTTCCTCCAGCTTTTTTTCCATGCGCATGTTTGCGCGGGCGATGATGCAGACGCCGACGATCACCATGGTGATGCCGAGCCAGCGGCCGGGGCTGATCTTTTCACCGAGGAAAATCCAGCAGTTGAGCGGCACCAGCACATGGACGCTGCCGGTGAGATTCGAGGCGATGTTAAGCGGCACGAAACGGAGACTGTAAACCCAAGCACCGAGGCTGGTGACCATGGTGATCATGCCGAGCCAGACCCAGCCGGATGACAGGCCGGTGAGGCCGAGCCATGCGGTGGTGTTGACGGAGTGGTCCGCTCCGATCTTCAGGAACATCTGGGCGCCAGCGTCGAGGATCACGCTGAGGACGATGGTGAGGTACGGGTTCAGGAACCAATGCTTTGGCATCGGGGCATTTGGAGACACGGGTTCCGTGCGGATAAGTTCAGGGGCAGACATCCGTGACAGAATTCAGTAGAGGTCGGCTGCGTTGCGGAATTGAGGGATGAAGGGATCGTGCCTTGCGGGCTGGAGGTATTTCAAAGCGATGTTGAAGACCGGGTTGATCCAGTCGGAGGTGTGGCGGGCATAGAGGTCGAGCGGATCGAGATCGAGCTTGAGGTGGAGCTTGGGGTCGTAGTTGAGGGGGCCGGTCTGGTAATGCTTCATGCCGTTCCCGGCGGCCCACTGGATGATGTCGCGGAAGGTCACGAAATAGAGATGCAGGTCGAGGGCTATGGCGTAATCCATGCCGACGTTGAGATCGTAAATAGTGTCGCCGTGAACCATGCAGAGGGCGAAGGCGATGATGCGGCCCTCCTGCCGCCAGAGGAAGAACCGGGTGCGCTCGGGGATGCGGCGGCCCACGGAGCAGAGGAAATCCTTCGTGAGCTTCTCGAACTTAAACTCCGATCGGTTGTAGGTCTGCAAATAGAGGCCGTACACTTCGTCGATACATGGTGTTACATCATTTAACACCTCCATCGTCATCGGAGCGGACTGCTCGCTTTTTTTGAACTTGCGGCGCAGGTTCTTGCGGAAGATGCGGCTGAGCTTCATCTGCATGTATTCCTCGAAGCTCTTGAAATCGATCTCCATGCGACCGCCGGGCATGCTGGGGACGCGGCGGTAGCCGTTGCTGGAAAAAACACCGAGCGACGCGCGGTAGATCGCGGGGAACGCCTTGAGGATGATCATCGCCGCCTTTTCCTTGCGGGCGTACTGGAGCACCGCATCGTGCAGGGCGTTCACGGCCCATGGCTCCTCGTGGTGGAGCTGGCCGTCGCCCTCGGCACAGCCGATCATCATCATCCTGAGATTCATGAAGCGGGGCCAGAATTTCCGGACCGAGGCGAGCGTGTGGCGAATGCGGGCTGGGAGGCCGGCGGCGAGATCCTGGTCCACGAAGAAGAAAGGTTGCACGGCGATCTCGCCGGTTTGCTCGTTGCGGATGACAAAATATTTCTGGTCAAACTGGTCGTAGAGGCTTTCCTCCACGATTTCGAAGTAGCGGTAATCCTTGCAGCCGGCGAACGCGCTTTTCCAGATTTCGGGGTCGATCAAGTGCGAGTTTGGGATCACATAGACGGTGCAATCCTGCGTTCTACAGCTCCATGTCGCGACATCCGGGTAGTTAACCGGCGCGTCGGGCTTGGGAATTGGCAGTGTCGGTGCGATGGTCTTCAAGGGACAAAAAAATAGGGTGTATTTTTGTATTACATCGACTCCCGCAGGCTGAGTGACCTTATAATCGTTGTTCGTATCAAAATAAGTGGTGAATCACGAGGATAAATTTACGCCTTTGCCTGATCGCGCCGCCGGACGACCAGCAACGTGACCCCTGCGGCTGCGGCACAAATGAGCGCCCCGGTTGCGATCGTCCAGGGAATGCCGATGGCGTGGGCGAGCGCGCCCGATTCGAGGCTGCCGAGGGGGATCATCAAGCCGAAGATGAGCGTCCAGACGCCCATCACGCGGCCGCGCATTTCATCGGAGACACTGGTCTGGATGAGCGTGTTGGAGGTGGAGAAGAAAAGCATCATCCCAAAGCCACTGATCGCGAGGTATATGAGCGCCAGAATGAAGTTTGTATTGAAGGCGAACAGGACGAGCGTCGCCGAGAAAAGCCAGATGCCGCCGAGCACCAGCACGCGACGCGGCAACACATGACCGGCCATCGCCAGCACGAGGGCCGCGGCCAATGCCCCCACCCCGCTGGATGCAAGCAATACGCCGTAGCCTCTTGCGGACACATGCAGAACGTCCCTCGCGAACGCGGGCATGAGCACGCCATAGGACCAGCCGAAAATTCCGATGACCCCGAAGAGCGACATGAGCACCATAACCGTAAAATTCCTCCGGACGTAGCCGAAGCCGCTGAGCGCCTGGCGCCACGCGCCCTCTGCATGGACACGATGGACGTGGGCGGGAAGGCGCATCATGAGCAGACCGGCGATCACCGCGATGAAGCTGACGCCATTGATGAAAAAGCAGAAGGCGATGCTGAATTGCGCCATAAGCAGACCGGCAAGGGCGGGGCCGGCGATGCGCGCGCCGTTGACGATGGAGCTGTTGAGCGAGATCGCGTTCATGAGATCGTCGCGACTGGTCATCTCGACCATGAATGCCTGGCGGGCCGGCATGTCAAAAGCCATGACCACGCCGCCGAGCGCGCCGATGACCACGATCTCCCACGGGCGGACGATGCCGGCCCAGACGAGCGCCCAGAGGGCGAATGCGAGGAGCATGGAGGCTGCCTGCGTGACCACCAGCACGGAACGCTTTGGATGATGATCCGCCGTCCAGCCGCCCCAGATGGAAAAAATCACCATGGGGGCCGAGCTGGCCGCGGCGACGACGCCGAGGAGGAGCTTTGACCCGGTGAGCTGGTAGATCAACCAGCCTTGGGCGGTATTTTGCATCCATGTGCCTGCGAGGGAGATCAACTGGCCGAAAAAGAAGAGACGGAAGTTGCGGAACCGCAATGCCGAGAAGGTCCGGGCCAGGCCCATTTCGCCCACGACTACGCGGCGAGGCTCGCCGGTGACGGGCTCGGGGATGGTGGCTGTTTCGGTTTCGGACTTCATGGGGGTGATTATCGGGCAGGGAAGATTATTTAGGAAGTAAGATTTAGGATTTAGGAAGTAATCGGTGATCAGTAATCAGTAATCAGTAATCAGTAATCAGTAATCAGTAATCAGTAATCAGTAATCAGTAATCAGTGATCGGTGATCGGTTTCGAAAATAAAGTTGGATTACCTTGGATTTGCCCGGATTTACAGGTTGAAGAGGCTGCTGAGGTCGAGGTCGGAGGAGCGAGCGGTCGATGCTTTTTGGGCGGTGAGTTTTACCTTGGTGGCGAGGTAGTCGGAGTGGCGGAGGCGGGCTAGTTCCTTGAGGACCTGGCGGGTGTGCGTCCAGCGTTGCTTGAGGTCGCCGGTTTCTTCCATGAGCGGGACGGCGATCTGGGCGAGCTGTGCTGCCATGATGGTGGAGAGGCGTTCACTGTAGCGCTCTGCGCCCATGATTTTATCGAGGGAATCGGCTTGCTCGGCCATGTCGCGGGCGTGATCGAGGGTGCGCTGGTGGTGGAGCCAGTCCTGAAAGCCGCCCTGGCGCCATTCGCTGAGGTTTTGCGCGGTGACGGGACGGGAGGCGAAGTCGCGGCGGAGGATTTCCTGCGTTTCGACCTGGGCGTTGAGCCATGCGAGGAGCGGGGTGGTTTCGACGCCGTCGGCGATGCGGAGGTTGAGTTGCTCGCGGATGATTAAGGGGAGGCGGCCGATTTTGCCTTTGCGCGACAGGCCGTGAATGGGGAAGGGCGGAGGAATGAGGGCCGCTCGCCCGCCCACCAAACCACCGCTATCCCCCTCCGCCACCTCGGAGGGCGGAAATGGGACGTCTTCGGTGGTGGTTTCCGGTTCGGGTTGAAGAGGCTCTTCGATAAATTGAGGCTCCGGGGGTTGGGCGGCGCGGGCTTCGGGTGGAACATTACTTTCTTCCGGATCGGGCTCGCGGGCGGAGCCAAGGTCGAAGCGGGCGGCGATTTCCTCGAAGCGTTCGCGGTTGTCCCTGCCGGGGAACTGGAGCATGGGCCAGGCGTTCATGTCCACGGCGACGGTGCGCATGTGAACGGGGTATTCGTCGGCGAGGGCATTCATGT
>JBAVPB010000117.1:0-3252 GCA_049692655.1 Chthoniobacteraceae bacterium
TTTGCAAAGGCGCCTTGTTAAAGGATCCCAAAGACATTCTTAAAAAACCCGGGGAAAGCACTCAGGCAGCGCGCCGGATTTTGTTCACCAGTGCCCGGGAGATCATTGGGATGAAATCCGTCCTGAAAGCCTTTATTCATGAGGCCATTGAAGCGGAAAAGGCCGGGTTGAAAGTGGAGTTTAAAAAGAACCCGGAACCTGTTCCCGAGGAGCTTCAAAATAAACTGGATAGAAGCCCCGCATTTGAAACTGCTTTTCATGAGTTAACGCCGGGTCGGCAAAGGGCATACATCCTTTATTTTTCCGCACCCAAACAATCCAAAACCCGGGAGTCGCGGGTTGAGAAATGCATGCAGCGAATTCTCGATGGAAAGGGGTTGAATGATTTCAGATCTTGAGCGGCGTTCAGCGTAGTTGCACGCGTTTGAATAAATAGGGGTGTCTTGGGATTAAAATTTGGTCGAAAGCCTGTCCTGTCTTTCGACATGTATCCCGGCTTATGCGCGAAAGGACATGATTTCCGCGGGAGCGCGGTTCTGGCGGAGGAGGTCGGACATTCCGCGCATGGAGGGGCCGACGTGGTTGAAAAAGCGCTTGTACGCGGCGCAGAGATAGTTCAGACCGGGCTCGCCGGAGGGTGTGTGGAGAAAGCGATGTTTCGGGCATTCGCCGTGGCAGGCGAAGCGGACCTCGCACTCGCGGCAATAGGCGGGCAGGGTGTCGCTCTTGTCGCGGCCGAATTTCCGCTGTTCGCCGGAGTTCACCATTTCGCCGAGCGATGTGTTGAGGACATTGCCGAGGCGGTATTGCGGATAGACGTAATGATCGCAGGAATAGACGTCGCCATTGTGTTCGATGGCCATGGCAGTGCCACAGGTCGGACTGAAGAGGCAGAGACTGGGCGGGCTGCCGATCCAATTGCCCAATGTCACATCGAACAACTGGACGAAAACTTTGCCGACATCCTGCCGGAGCCATTCGTCGTAGATCGCCACGAGGAATTCGCCGTATTGTTTGGGCTCCACGCTCCAGTCGGTGACGGGTAGTCGGGTTTTCCCTTCCTGGTCGCTGATGAGCGGCATTGCGAGATCGAGGCCGAGCTTCCTGGCCTCGTCGTCGGGCAACCGCTCCACGAGTGGGATGAACTGGATGAAGCCGGAACCGATCTGCTTGAGGAAACGGTAAACCTCGAGCGGCTTTTTGGAGTTGAGGCGGTTCACCACGGTGAGGGTGTTGAACTCCACGCCGTGCTTCTTGAGGAACTTGATGCCGTGGGCGACGCGCTCGTAGGTGGCGCCGCCTTTTTTGTCCACGCGATAGCTGTCGTGCAGCTTGGGCGGGCCATCGACGCTCACACCGACGAGAAAATCATTTGCCGCGAGGAATTCGCACCATTCATCGTCGAGAAGCGTGGCATTGGTCTGGAAAGCGTTGGAAACGCGTTTGCCCCCGGCATGTTTTTTCTGGAACGCGACGATCTTGCGGAAGTAATCGACGCCGAGCAGCGTCGGCTCACCACCCTGCCATGCGAAGGAGATTTCGGGCGTGCTCTGCTGGCTGATGTATTGGCGGATGTAGGTCTCCAGCACTTCATCCGTCATCTTGAAGTTTTCGTTGGTCGGAAAAAGTTTCTCTTTTTCGAGATAGAAACAATATTTGCAATCGAGGTTGCAGAGCGGGCCGATCGGCTTCGCCATGACATGAAATGCATTCACGGCCACGGCATTTGCCGCTTGCTGCAACGGGTTCATAGATCGACCTGCCACGGCGGCTTGTTTTGATAGACCCATCGGTAGTAGTCGGCGCGCTCGAGTTCCGAGGCGGCTTCCTCGTCGAGGATGACCTTGGCGCGTGGATGAAATTGTAAAAGCGACCCGGGCACCGAGGCGGTCACCGGCCCTTCGACGGCAAGACGCACGGCATGGGCCTTTGCTTTTCCAAAAGCGAGGAGCAGGCACATGCGACTATCGGTGATCGTGCCGAGCCCCATGGTGATGACGTGGTGCGGGACTTCGCCGGGGGCGGAGAAGTTGTGCTGATTGTCGCGGCGTGTGCGCTCCGTGAGGGTCTTGATGCGGGTGCGCGAGGCGAGGGAGGAGCCGGGCTCGTTGAAGCCAAGATGTCCGTCCGAGCCGAGGCCGAGGAGTTGCAAGTCGATGCCACCGGCCTGACGAATCGCAGTCTCGTAGGCCTCGCAGTGGGCAGGGATGTCGGTCGCCAGGCCATCCGGGATGTGGCGTTGCGCGGGAGGGATGTTGAGGTTACGGAACAGTTTTTCCTCCATGAAGTGATGGTAGGAAGCGGGATGTTCCGGGGCAAGGCCGACGTATTCATCGAGGTTAAATGTTGTGACACCACTGAAATCGAGGCCATCCCAGCGGTGCAGGCGCACAAGCAATCCGTAGAGGGCGAGCGGTGTCCCGCCCGTGGCGAGGCCGAGCACGGAGCGGGGTTTTTCACGCACTTGGCGGGCGATCAGACGCGCGGCAATTTCGCTGCCTTTTCCGGAATCAGACTGGATGATGACTTCCATGATTATATAGAAAATTAACGGCCAAGGCGTTTGTGCAACCGGGTTTGCACGTCGTTGCGGAAACGGGTGATCATTGCATCCACATATTCTGAAATGTCGAGTGCCGCGTCCTTTACCAGCGGCATGAGGTCCATCTCGAACGCAACGCTGTCCGAGCTGTCCACGGCGTGCGATTCGAAAAAGACGGCATTCATCCGGCGACGGCCTATGACGCCAAGGTCGTAGCGCTTCCCGCCCGCGATCTGGGAATCGAAGACGCCATTGAGCGCGGCGGCGAGATTTTCGTGGCCACCCACGTTATGCACGATTTTTTCGTCATCGGGCATCCAGTCGAGATTCCGCCAGCCTTCGCAGCCGTATACTTCCGAGGGGCGGTCCTCCGGGGGAAGGGCTCGCATGGCCTCGATGGCTGCGACCATCACGCCGATGTGTGTATCGTGCTTGTCGGCGGGATTGTGCGTGTACACTACGCGTGGACGGGTTGCGCGCAGGATCGCGAGCAGATCATCACGCAAGGCGGTGCCGTGCGGATCCTTTGCTGCGGAGCTGATGTGGCCGAGCTGGATCATCGCGCCATAGCGACCGATCTCGGCGGCGAGATTCTGTTCGTTGGCACGGATCGCGCGCATTTCATCAGCAGTGCATTTTTCGTAGGGGCCGGTGTGGGCGCTGCCTGCGCCGTCGGTGCAGGTGACGCCACTGAACCATTCCGTGCCGCT